>CAYOAV010000050.1:5939-11812 GCA_964402055.1 uncultured Ruminococcus sp.
TGCCCACTGAGGTTTTTTCAAGAAATCTTTTCAGATACAATTTTGTTGGCATAGCTATGATATTTATAACATTTCCTCTTTTTATGGGAATGAGTACGTCCTGATTCAGAATTTTTATTTTTCTGAATAAAGGAATGTTATCCTTATTATCAGCTATAATTTTATATTTATTTTCTATCTTATACACCCTTTTAAGGTGTTTGTTTTCAAGCTTTGATTTTTGATATGAAAAATACTTGGTATTTTTCAGTTGTTTTTCTTTTTCTTTTTTCAATAAGAGTCTTGCATCATCATTTAACGTGACAATAGGCTGACTATCATTTGTTTTTCCCAAAGAGAGTTCTTTTTCAAGGGTATTTTTCAGCTCAGCAGCCTTTTCATATTGAAGATTTGAGTTTATGTTGTCAGGCTCACCACTTATACGATGAGCCGCTGACATTTTATCATCAGTTTTTTTGGAGGAAATATGTGGTTTTAAGCGTGAAACAGCGACGGGGGAGTTTTCGAGCTGAACGTTATCGTTATTATTTTTGCTCATATATTTGCCATTAGGGGCAAGCTTTGTGTCATTTGCTATAATTGCCATAATATTTCCTCCACATAAGTGTTATTGTTTTATTTCGGATATTTTCTTTTTATGCTTTGCAATTTCGCTGAAATTCGTGGACATTTTCTTATAAAGCTCTGTATCTCTCGGAAATTCATCATAGAATGGTATTTTCACTTTACCACCCGAACCTATGACGATTACACCGTGACCTGCAGGAACATCGTTAAGATAGTTAAGCTCCTGATTGGAAAAATGAAGTATTTTCTGTAAACGCTGTGCGTCAACAGGGTTTTGATTAAGCAGAATAAGAAATTCAGAGTTTGAAAGCATTGTACGGGATTTATCATCTTTCAGAACGTCCTCAACATTCTGTGTGATACCCGTCAGAACGCCGCCATACTTTCTCGCACGTTTCCAGAGCATACGCAAATAATCAAGACAATACTCGTCTGCAAACAGAATGTATATCTCATCAATATAAACATATGTCAATCGTCCCTTGTATCTATTTGCAGAAAGTCTGTTCCAGATATAATCGAGAATAAGAAGCATTCCCTGTGTTTTGAGAGTACCTGAAAGATCCTTAATGTCATAGGATATGATTCTGTTCTGTGCGTCAACATTTGTTGGGTTATTAAAATAGTTTGCCGAACCGTTGACGTACATATCAATAGTCAGCAGGATCTTATTTTTCATATCTTCTGTAACAAATTCCGTTTCTTCACGAACAACGTCCATAAAAGTTGACAATGTGGGCATATCATTTTTATCAAGGCTGTCAAGCACTCCTGTTTTGAGGTATGATTTTCTTACACAACGGTCAACAAAGGATTTTTCCTGTGCTGTAAGCGGATTTTTTTCGTCCATACAGCTTATAAATGATGTTATAAGTGAACACTTTTGATCAATTATATTTACATAATCTTCGTCATCATCATCTTTTACCAGAAGAGCAAAGTCAAATTCAAACGGATTAATATAAGTCTTTGAACCTGATGCAAAGCGTACCACTGTTCCGTTTAGCTGTTCAACCAAACTTTGATATTCTCTTTCAGGATCAATAATTAAAATATCTGCGTTTGGATTTCTTAAAAAAGCGTCAAGCATTTCTCTTTTGCCTGTAAATGATTTTCCTGCACCAGGACAGCCTAAAATAAATCCTGATGGATTTTTAAGTCCTGTTACTCTATCGAATGTAATCATATTATTGGAAAGCTTGTTAAGTCCGTAATAAGTAGCATTGCTCATTTGCATTTCTTTGGCATTAAACGGCATAAGAATACCAACGGATTCTGATGGCATTGAACGTTTAAATGCAACTCTACGTTGATATCCGCAGGGAAGTCCATCATACATACCATATTCCTGCTGGTATGCAAGCTCGCCATACATACAGCCTTTTGTTTTCAGAACATCAGAGATAATGTTAGTATTATTTGTAAGTTCTTCATAGCTGTCTGCTTTTATGATGATTATTACATTGCACATAAAAAGCTTCTGATCCTGCTTGTCAAGCTTATCATAAACATTTGAGAGGCTGTCACGTTGATTTTTTATTCGCTGAGGCATTTGTGAAGCAAAATTACCGTTTGAAGAAGCTTTCCTTTCTCGCTGAGCCATATTTGTATCAATAGATGTGATTTGTTGCTGAATGAGTTTTTTTGCTTTTGCCGTATCATAAGCACTTATGTTGAGTGTAATATAAAATTCCAGTCCAGTTTTTAAAAGCTTTTCTATGATGTCAGAGGATGCAGTCTGTGGATAATCTTTTATAAATATAGCTCTTGCATAGCTATTGTTGAAAAGGAAATAATCCCGTTTAAATTCAAGATAATCGGGAGAGCAGAATATCTTTTCTTCTCCGATTTCAAACTGTTCAGCTGTAATTATTGGAATATCCTGTTCAGTGCCGATATAAAAATCCTTAAGGATCTCAATTCGTTCCTGTGATGTCATAACTCGCATATTGGCAGGACCGATAAGGTTGAAAACGTTGGTAGTGGAAATATCAAGCGACTTGAATTTTCTGTATGCCGATTCATCGTCAGCGGCACTTATTGTCAACGTAACACACATATGCTTTTGAATTGCATTCTGTCCTTTTTTTATATTTTCCTCAATTACCTTTGTGTTATATTCGTATCGCAAAGCAAAATATTCATCATCTTGTGTTTTCATAAGAGTTTTTTCACGGAATTTATCAATTTTAAGTTTGCAATTCCAACAACATATCTGTGCGTCTATTGTATTGTCCAAAGTATTAAGAAAATCTATGTACCGCTCAAGATAGGCATACTGCTCGTCCTCATCGGCAAGATTAAAGTTTATATCATCGAAGGTGTATGCTTTGGAATACAGCTTGTTTCCAAGGTACCATAGATTATCGTCCAAAACTTGTTTATATGGTAATGAGCCTAAAACATCTTTTGATATGTCAATTTTAGATTTCGCTTTCTTTTTGGGTTTGGGGTCATTACCTTTTTTCTTATCTCCTGCAAGTCTTTCAATATCACGTTCCTTGGCAGATTTATTTCCATTTGAAAGATTGGAAATGTTTTTCTCAGTTGCTTTTTTTCTTCTTGATATTGTTCCAAATAATATTCCGATAACCATTAACATAAAACAAACTACGATTATCAGAATTATTTGTTGAGAAAAAAACGTATCGTCCTGTGATTCATTGTTAATAGGAGCAGTTGTTTCAGTAACCGTAGTAATTTCCGTTGATACAACCGCTGTTTCAGGCGGAAGCAATGCAATTTCTGTTTCGATAGATGTTTGCAAAGCTGTTTCTTCCGTCTTTTCGTCAGATGTTTCTGATTTTTGGGTTTCTTCCGAAGCTTTATCAATAGTAGAAAGCTGTTCAGAAACAGAAATACTTGTTTCACTCGGCAAAATGGTATTAATGTCAGTTGTTTCGTTTGAAACAATAGTACTTTCATTGGAAACAGGGGCTGTGATCGTTGATGTTTCAGTTAGCATTTTCTTTATGTTTCCTTTCTGCTTTTTTTGATTTCTTTTCAATTTTTTTATTATGCTTTTCCTGATTTTTAGCTTTTATCAGCTCATCTTTTCGCAACATTTTTTCTCCTGTAAGAAGTATTGAGTTAATATTTGACGAGATTTTTGCTTCTTCAGGAACATAAATGAATTTCCGACGTTGCTCTTTGGTAAAGAAATTCCAAATGAGTTTAGCATATTTTTCAAAAGGCATACCGTTTATGCTTTTAAAACCTATTAAAACAATTGGCGTGCATATAATTGCCGCAAAATATATTAATATGCTTGTGTCAATAAATTTCTTACCGATAAAATATATAATTGCAACTAGCAGTATTGTTGAAATTACTGATATAAGCTTTCGCAAGGTCAGACCAAAGATAAATTCCTCTTTATAATCGGTAACGTCCTGTGGAATTTGAGCTCTTATCATATTATCACGCTCCTAATGCTCTTCTTGTGATTTCTCCGCTTTTTGAGATCATTGTCGCAAGTCCTACCATACATAACAACGCAGGTACTATCTGTAATATCGGGTTAAGTATTCCAATATCGCCTGTATTTAAGGATTCAATATCTGCTTTCTGTACTGCAGTTGCAACCTCATTATATACTGTGAATGAAAGGGTAATAACACTCCATTGCAAAGATATAGCCGCTAAGTTTTTCAGTGCTGAAATTCCTGTTTGTCTGAGTTGAGAATTTACAAGCGTTGCACAGGCAACTGGTGAAATGGTGATTAAGACGGTTGTTTCCATAATTATTCCTATCAATGAAATAATTATCATAGAAAAAAGCACAGTAAGTGCTAAGAATAGAAACACAAGTATTATTCCGTATATAAAAGGTTCTATTGCCTGCATTATAAAGCCATCAGAAGGTGTTATATTGTTAAACATATCCTTTAGCGGATTTGCTATTGTGCTAAATGCTAATGTGAAATTAAGATTTTTATCAAACTTAAAGATACCAATAACTGCATTTCCTGCATCCATACAGTTTTCTACAATGATGTACATTAAAACAGTTTTAATGCCAATTTTCATTGCAGATTCAAAACCTGCATGAAAATCAACATTAAAGCAATATGTTATTATTTCCAAAACCATAAAAAAAGTTACTAAACCTGTTCCAATACCTGTTATCGCAGTTGCAACTGTACTTTTAGAAACATCTACTGTTATATTAGATAACTCGTCAGCAACATTTCCAAATATACGTCCCCAGCCTTCTAATGCTTTAAGTAAACCATTTAAATTCGGGTGTTCAGCCGCAAAATCACTTGCAAACGCAACTAAGAATATATAATTCATTTCATTCCTCATTCCTTCTTAAAACTAATCGGCAACACAGCAGCAACGTGTAGTACCGCCGCATTGCCGTTAGGAACAGATATCTTAATTTCCGCTACCTATGTTGATTTTGATCGTGCTTACAATACCACCGACAGCTCCAATGATAATACCGCCGACCATAGTCATAACACCTGAAGCTTTTGCGTCTGCGTCTTCTCTTGTGAATCCTTTACCAACCTGAATGCCGCCTACGACAGCTACAAGTGTTCCGAGTGCAATAACACCCGGTCCGAGAGCTCCCATAATCTTGTCGAAAATTTCATTGGCGGTTCCAGTTGCATCACCTGAACCTGAAGCAAAAGCTGTAATTGTCATTCCGCTTAAAATAGCAGGAATTGTAACTGCATATTTGCCCCATTTTGTTTCCATAAGCTTTTTTACTGTAGCTAATGTCTGCTCCTGTGACTGAATCATAAGACTATTAGCTTTTGCACAGCACATAACGAGTTTGTTTTCCGCTTTTGTAATTATTCCGTTCTTCATTTGAACGTCCTCCTTAAAAATTTTAAAATTTTTATCAAGCAGACTTGCTCTGTTGATACCTGTAAACAAAAAGGAGCTAAACGATATATCACTATACCATTTAGCTCCATCAGCTGTTCCGTATCCCAATTCGGATACGCCTTATTCTTTTGATAATATAGAAAATTTCTGATTTGATTTGAATTTTTGCTCAACAATTTCAATATATTTTTCTCCATTTTTTGAACGTTTTCTTATAACAGCTTCACCGCCGTTTTTTAGTATGCTCACAATAGAGTTAAACATTTCTTCTTTAAAATTTTCTTTAATTTCCATAATTATTTCCTCTTAAATTCCCCACTGGGGATTTTATAAAGCTGTTGAATACGTTTGAATTCCTGAAAAAAGATTATTTATTTCAGCAGAATACTTTTTATCCAATTCTGAAACAGGAATTATTAACTGATTTTCACTGCCGATAAATCGGAATGTATATTTCGGCAGAT
>CAYOAV010000050.1:11912-13197 GCA_964402055.1 uncultured Ruminococcus sp.
GGAATTATTAACTGATTTTCACTGCCGATAAATCGGAATGTATATTTCGGCAGATTATCAGGAAGTATGTTATCTTCAATGTATTCTTCACCAATGTAGACAACCTCTGTTTTTGCATCTGTGAAAATATTTTTTTCAAGGAAATATGTATTTTCCTCAGAGTTTGCTTCATCAAGCATAAAATACCGCTCGTGATTAACAATGTCAAATTTATCCGTTTTGAATGGTCGCATACCTCTGACAAGTACTAAGCATTCATTATTCGGCATTGTTGCAAGCTCATCAAGCTGCATAAGCTCACGTCCCATTATTCCATCGTTATATGCCGTGCTGTCGTTTTTGGAACGTGTTTTGTTTATGCTTAATGTATCAATAGTTTCTTTTCCAAGTTCTTTCATTATATACTCATTATTGGTTTGGTCTTTACCGCCGAGAAAAATTGTAGTATCACAGTTACCTGGAATTTCTTCCCAAGATTTCTCGTAAAGCCGCTTGAGCTGTGAAAGGTTCTGTAAGATGACTTGAATTGAAATTTCAAATTTTCGACAGGTCGCAAGTATCTTTTCAAAGTCGGGTATTTTACCTGTATTTGCAAATTCATCGCAGATGAACCTAACGTGATAATCAAGCTTACCTTTTGGATTTTTCATTGCTTTTCCATATAATGTATCAAAAAGCTGTGTGTACATCATAGCGGCAAGAAAATTATATGTAGTATCTGTCGATGGAATTATAATAAAGAGTGCGGTCTTTTTATCTCCGAGAGTATCAAGTCCGATGTTATCGGTGTGTACAAGATTTCTGACCTGTTCAAGCTTGAAGTATTGCAATCGTGTGGTTGTGCTGATAAGTATGGACTGCATTGTCTTACCTGCCGCTTGTTTAAATTCGTCATAATATTGCACCGATAGTGCATTAGGCAGACGTTCACGCTGAAGTTCAAATGCTTTGTCAAGGTCTGATTGCTCATCTTCCTTTCCCTCAATGACCTTTGCTTTATGTATAAATTCAAGTACAAGAGGGAAATTCGGTTCATCATTATTGTTTTCTGCATTTTCAGTTTTATCTGCTTCAGCTGCTTCTATTATCAGAAAGCTTATTGCAGAAAGCAGCAATCGTGTACAATCGTCCCAAAAGGGATCACCGCCTTGTCCTTCTCCCTTTGTATTCTCCATAAAGGTATTTATCATTTTTATGACATAGTTCTCATTTACACTTCCGTCAGCATCATAGATGTAATGAAATGGATTATAATTACAGCTGTGACGCATATCATCAATATTAA
>CAYOAV010000051.1:0-12627 GCA_964402055.1 uncultured Ruminococcus sp.
GGTCTTATGCTTGATGAGATAGAAAAAAGCTTTTCAAAGAAAATTACAGTCACACGTCCGGAGGGTGGTCTTTTTATATGGGCAACTCTCCCCGAAAACTGCGATATGATGAGCTTTTGCAATGTTGCCGTGCAGAAATATAAGGTAGCGGTTGTCCCGGGAACAGCCTTTCTCATAAACGAAAGTGATAAAACCTGTTCGTTCCGTCTGAATTTCTCTACACCAACAGATGAACAGCTCGTCAAGGGTTGCGAAATACTCGGAAAGCTCTCAAAGGAAATGTTTGATTAAAAAGGAAGTGTTTTTATGCCTGATACAGAAAAGAAAAAGGTTATTTTGAGCGGAATACAGCCATCGGGTGCGTTCACGCTCGGAAATTATGTCGGTGCTATCAAAAACTGGGCAACCTTGCAGGACGACTACGATTGCCTTTATATGATTGCCGATATGCACGCAATTACCGTCCGTCAGGACCCTGCTAAGCTCCGTAAGAATACTCTTGAAGCCTATGCCGCAATTTTAGCCTGCGGAGTTGACCCCGACAGATCTATCGCATTTATCCAGTCGCACGTCCCGACTCACGCACAGCTCAACTGGCTCCTTGCTTGCTGTACACAGTTCGGCGAGCTTTCAAGAATGACACAGTTCAAGGATAAATCCGCAAAGCACCCAGATGATATAAATTCAGGACTTTTCACATATCCTGTTCTTATGGCGGCTGATATCCTTGCATATAATGCCGACCTCGTTCCTGTCGGAGCTGACCAGAAGCAGCACCTTGAGCTTACAAGAAATGTTGCACAGCGTTTCAATCAGCGTTACGGCGAGCTTTTCAAGCTTCCCGATGGCTATATCCCACCGAAGGGTGCGAAAATTATGTCGCTTGCTGAACCGACAAAGAAAATGTCAAAATCTGATGAAAATCAGAACGGCTGTATTTATATCCTCGATGATAAGGATACTATTATCCGTAAATTCAAGCGTGCCGTTACCGATAGCGATACCGTTGTGCGTTATGCCGAGGGTAAGGACGGAATAAATAACCTTATGACTATCTATTCTGTTGTTACAGGTAAAAATAACGATGAAATAGAGCGTGAATTCGAGGGTAAGGGCTACGGTGACTTCAAATCCGCAGTCGGTGAGGCTGTCGCTGACCACCTTGCACCTGTCAGAGCTGAATTTGATAGGCTTATCGCCGATAAAAAATACCTTGAAGAGTGCTTCTCCAAGGGCGATGAAGCTGCTTTCAAATATTCACGCAGGATCGTTTCCAAGGCTTACCATAAAGCTGGTTTTGTTGATAGGATATGATCTGTCACTTAAACGTTTATTTGTTCTAATTACACAAATAAAAATTCAAAGCTTGATTTCCGTTGTTTATTTTAACAGTCAGCTGGTGGAAATTGTTGGAAAATGTACAAATATCGTTCATTTTTAACTGTTATATTTGCTTAAAATCCGTTGGTAATATTGTGCAAAACAACTATTTTTAGTATCAAATCTTTAAAAACCATTGACATATTAAGCTTTAGGTTGTATATTTATAATCGAACAAGGGAACGAAAACGTTTAAAGAATGTTCCGAAAGATTTTTGCCGAAAGGCATTATAACGGGAGAGTTGTTGCCTGCATGGTTTCTATCAAAGACATTGCCGCACAGTGTGGCGTGTCAATTGCAACGGTCAGCAAGGCACTGAATAATCATAGAGATGTCAGTGAAGCTACTAAGGCTTATATTAGGGAAACTGCCAAGAAAATGGGGTATCTTCCCAATTACCAGGCAAGAGCGTTGAAAACTAACCGTACATATAACCTCGGAGTTCTTTTTAACGAACGAGCCAACAGCGGTCTTACCCATAATTATTTTGCGGCTGTGCTTGATGCATTCAAGCGTGTAGCCGAACAGCAGGGATATGACATAACATTTATCAGTCCGAATATTGGTGTAAATCACCTTACCGTCTATGAGCATTGCATAAGCCGAAATGTTGATGGTGTGATGGTTGCCAATGTCGATGACTATAACGACGAGGGAGTTGCACAGCTTCTTGAAAGCTCGATTCCTATCGTGACGCTCGATAAAAAAACAGATAATAAGCCTGCGGTTATTTCAGATAACTATAAGGGTGTCGAGTGTCTTGTTAAATATGTCCATAAAATGGGGCATACAAAAATCGCATATATTTATGGCGACCTGTCAAGCGTTACCTCAACAAGAGTTGATGCGTTCCGTAAGACTATGGAAGCCTTGAATATAGAGGTCAGAGAGGAATATCTGCTTGGCGGCTGCTACCGTGACGCTAATCTGACGGAAACACTTGTGGAAAGGCTTATGAAAATGAGCGATCCACCAACCTGCATACTTCTGCCAGATGATTTTTCGGCAATTGGTGCATTGAATGCCTTTGAAAAGCTGAATCTTTCAGTTCCGAAGGATGTTTCTGTTGCTGGCTATGACGGTATAACGCTTTCACAGGTCTTAAGTCCAAGGTTAACTACCTTTAAGCAGGATACGGATGGACTTGGAAAAGCTGCCGCAGAACAGTTGATATCTCTGATAAACAAGGAGCTACCCGAAGATGCTGAGCCAATAGTTATCGAGGGCTGTCTGCTTGAAGGTGCTTCGGTTAGAGATCTGACCGTATAAATTCGCTATTATATTTTTATTAAATATAATATAACTTTAAGGAGGAAAATCAAATGAAGAATTTTAAGAGAAATCTTGCTTTGCTTTCTGCACTTGCATTAGCTGGAACTATGCTCGCAGGATGCGATAGCAACACAGACGCTGATACCAATGACGGTGGTGCTGATAACGCAGTAGTTGATAACGCTGATAACGGCGGCAATGATACTGCTGATAACGGCGACAATACTGCTGATAATGCAACAGCTGCTACTGCTGATGCTGCATCTGCTGGTACAGGTATCACACTTTCCGATACAGAAGGAAAGGTATTCAACATCTACGCTTGGAACGAAGAATTCAAGGGCTTCTTCGAGAAGTACTACACAGTTCCAGAGGGCGTAACTGTAAACTGGGTAATCAACCCATCTGACGGCGGCGTTTACCAGCAGAAGCTTGACGAAGCTCTCAGCGGTCAGGCTGACGCAGCAGCTGATGACAAGATCGATATGTTCCTTGCAGAAGCTGACTATATCGCTAAGTATGCTAACGCAGCTGTAACAATGGACGTTACAACAATCGGTGTTAATGCTCTCGATACAGAGTATGACTACACAATCTCTGCTGCTTCAAGCACAGATGGCACACTCAAGGGTGTATCCTTCCAGTGCTGTCCTTCAGGTCTTATCTATAGAAGATCTATCGCAGAGGCAGTTCTCGGTACTTCCGATCCTGCTGAGGTTCAGGAACAGCTTTCTGACTGGACTAAGTTCGATGAGGTTGCTGCTAAGGCTAAGGATGCTGGCTTCCTTATGACTCCTTCCTATGCTGAAACATACAGACCTTTCGCTAACAATATCACAACTGACTGGGTTGACGCTGACGGCAACTTCCAGGTAGACGATCAGGTTAAGTCTTGGATCAAGCAGGCTAAGAACTATGTTGACAACGGCTACACACTCACAGGTGGTGTATGGTCTGATGAAAAGTCTGCTGAAATGGGTGCTGACGGTAAGGCAATGTGCTTCTTCGGTCCTGCATGGTACTACAACTTCTGCATGGGTCCTGCTTGGGAAGATGGCACAGGCTCTAAGGGCGACTGGGCACTTATCGAAGGTCCTGCTGCTCACTTCTGGGGCGGCACATGGCTCCTCGCTGCAACAGGCACAGATAACCCTGAGATGGTTGCAGATGTTATGAACGCATTCACAGCTAACGAGGATATCTGCTCCAAGCTCGTTTCCGAAGAGAACCAGTTCTCCAACAATACTGCTGTAAACCAGAAGTTTGCTGAAGATCCTGATTACGGCAACGAACTCCTTGGCGGTCAGAACGACACAGCTATCTTTGTAGAGCTTGCTAAGAACATCAAGTTCCGTTCAACTCCTTATGGTCAGGTATTCAACGAGGATGTTCCTGGATGCTTCCTTGACTACTTCACAGGTACAATCACACTTGAAGAAGCTTGGGCAAACGTTGATAAGGTTCTCGATGAAAAGTGTCCTTCAGTTACACATGACTGCTCCACATTCGCAGCTGAATAAGCAAATATAAAAACCTAAATTGTGAAATTGGGGCAGGGCTAAGCCAGCCTTGCCCCTTTTCATATCAAAAATCAGGTATGAGAAGAGGTCGAAGCATGAAACGAAAATCAATCAGCTATGCAAAATGGGGCTATATATTTATTGCGCCTTTCTTCATAGTATTCCTTGTATGTACTTTCTATCCGCTGCTTTCAACGTTCTATAACAGCCTTTTTGAAAATTACTGGGACGCAGGAACGTTTTCACAGGTTGGTCCTAATTTTGTAGGATTAGGCAACTTCAAAAAGCTGTTTACAGCTGACGCAAGCGGCAATATTGATATTTTGACTTACACAGCAAACACAATGATAATGTGGATCGCAGGTGCTATTCCGCAGCTTGCTTTCTCACTTATCCTTGCAGTAATGTTTACAAGTACAAGCCTTAATATCAAAGGACAGACTTTCTTTAAAACGGTAATATATCTCCCTAACCTTATTATGGCTGCTGCGTTTGCAATGCTGTTTTTCACATTGTTCTCCAATGTCGGCCCGATAAATCAGATTATTTCAGGCGGTAATCCTGACAAGGTTATAGAATTCTTTAACGGTGTCGGAACTTCGCGAGGAATAATCGCATTTATCAACTTCCTTATGTGGTTCGGTAATACCACAATTATGCTCATGGCAGGAATTATGGGTATCGATCAGAGTCTTATGGAGGCTGCCGCAATTGACGGTGCAACCTCAGGACAGGTTTTCCGTAAGATCACACTTCCACTTCTTTCTCCTATCCTTGTTTATGTAATAATCACATCGCTCATCGGTGGTTTCCAGATGTATGATGTTCCTCAGGTTATTACAAGCGGACTTGGTAATCCTAACAGAAGTACAATGACTTTGATCATGTACCTCAATAGATTCCTTGGTACAACTAAGAACTATGGTATGGCTGGTGCTGTTTCCGTACTTGTATTCCTAATCACAGGTATACTCAGCCTCTTTGTATACCGTTCAATTATGGCAGGACGTACCGATCCTAAGCCAAAGAAGAGCAAAAGTAAGGGGGTTCTCTAATGGCAAATAATAATTTCCAGCCCGTGGGTCACGATAAGGGCAATGCGACTACGAAAAGCATTTCGAGAATTTTGGCTTATATTTTCCTTATTTTTGTAACAGTCCTTTCGCTTTTTTCGATTTATTTTCTTATAATTAACTCAACAAGAAGTAACGCTCAGCTCCAAGGTGGATTTTCAGCAATTCCAAGTAAGTATTTTTTTAGTAATCTAAAAACAGCTTGGAATGATACAGCTCTCTTTACAATTCCAAGAGGTATGTGGAACAGCTTCTTCATTGCCGCTCTCGGTTGTATTATAACAACCTATTTCTCCGCGATGACTGCATATGGCGTTCACGTTTACGATTTTGCACTTAAGGGCTTTGCTTTCAACTTTATTCTTATCGTTATGATGATCCCGACACAGGTTTCTGCCGTTGGTTTCGTTCAGCTTGTAAGAAATGTTCATCTTGAAAATACATACTGGCCGCTCATCATTCCTTCGATAGCTGCGCCTGCCGTATTCTTCTATATGAAGCAAAATATCGAAAGTACACTTCCTCTTGAGGTAATCGAGGCTGCCCGTGTTGATGGTTCAAATGAGTTCAGAACCTTTAATACTATCGCACTTCCGATGCTTAAGCCTGCATTGTCAGTACAAATGATTTTCGCATTCGTTGCATCATGGAATAACTACTTCACACCTGCACTTGTAATTGATAAGTCCGATAAGTGGACTCTCCCGATTATGATGGCTGTCCTCCGTTCGAAGATCAATTCCCAGAATGGTGACCTTGGTGAAGTTTATATGATGATTCTTCTTGCGATTATCCCTGTTGTCATTGTTTACTTGTTCCTTTCCAAGAATATTGTTAAGGGCGTTGCACTCGGTGCAGTAAAGGGTTAATATTTAAAACGGCGTGGTTTTCCACGTCGTTTTTTTATAAAAAAATATTGAAATTTCTTTGCATATGTGTTATAATATAAGCATTAATTATAAGGGGAAGATTTAGTATGCTCGGAGATATGAAAATTGTAGCTCTCTGTACTACAAGAATATATGATGATAATTGTACAGAGCTAATTTCTGCTCTGAACAGGGAAATTGTCAATAAAGGCGGCAGACTTATCGTTTTTAGTACTGTTTCCGACCTCTTTTTTGGTACGCACGCAGAAGAGGCTGAAGCTAAAATCTTCGATCTTATGAATTTCGATATGATTGACGCAGTTATCGTCCACGATGAATCAATAAAAAATAAAACAGTCCTCGAAAATATTATCGAAAAAACTAAATCGAATAACGTTCCTGTCTATTTTATCGGAAATAAACGTGCCGATTGTACCTGTTTCAGCTTCGATTATGTAAAAGGCTTTAAAGAAATAGTCCGCCATATTATTGAGGAGCATGGTATCCGTTCCGTACATATGATTGCAGGAATTAAGGATAATCCCTTTTCCGAAGAAAGAATAAATTGCTTTAAAGAGGTTCTTGCGGATAATAATATAGATTTTTACGAAAATATGATAAGCTACGGCGAATTCTGGAATACTCCGACTGAAAAAGCCGTCAATAAGCTTATCAGCGAGAATAAATTGCCAAGGGCTTTTATTTGTGCAAACGATACAATGGCTGTTACCGCTGTCCTGACCTTGAAAAAAGCTGGCTATAAAGTCCCCGAGGATGTCATTGTTACAGGTTTTGACGGAGTTGTCGAGGCAAGATTTAATGACCCGAAAATTACAACCGTCCTGTGTAGCTATGACGACCTCGCTGAGAGTATAAGTAACGTTATCTTTGCCGAAAAATTTGATAAAAAAGAGTATCTGACCGTTCCGAAGCTTATTTTGTCTGAATCCTGCGGCTGCTTTGAATGTCAAACATTATCTGCGTGTGAATATATCGATACGCTCGGTAAACGCTTCCGCAGATTTCAGGAAGAGGATAAGGTGCTGAACCGAATTTCTCTTAATATCCAGAATAGCTCCGATGTAAGCGAAGTCAGCAGGATTATGGATGACCAAGGAATTATGTACGATATGGCTTGTATCGTTAAATCCGAGTTCCTTAACCCAGCCCTGAACCCGATGAAGGTTTATTCCGAAACGACCTTCGGCGATACAGGATATGTCATCTATAAAAGCGAAAATGACGCTGAAAAACGAACTTCTATTACCGAGTTCCCGATAAAGGAGCTTTATCACGATTTTGAAAATTCTATCCGTGAGCTTAAAGCACCTATCGTCTTTAATTCACTTTCCTATATCAATAACCCTTTCGGTTATATCTGCTATTTTTACCGTGATTATTTTGAGGATAATTATGTGAAAACAATGCAGATAACAATGATGCTGAGTAATGCCTTGAGCAGCTTCAGAGCCGCAAAATATCAGCGTTATCTTCTCGACCATATCGAGGAATCCTACCGCCACGACGCAATGACTGGACTTTATAACCGAGGCGGTTTTATGCAGCTTTTCCCAGCTTTCAGAGCAGATTGTGGGGGAGTGATAACCGCAATTTTGGCAGATCTTGACAGTCTGAAACAGATTAATGATCTCTACGGTCACGATGAGGGCGATGTCGCCATCCGTGCAGTCGCAAAAGCACTTGAATTTTCCTGTCCCGAAGGCTCAATCTGTACAAGATTCGGCGGAGATGAAATGTTTGCCGTAATAAAGGGCGGAATTGATTATGATATAAAGCAAAAAATCAATGATTGGCTCGCAGGCTTTAACAGTAAATCAGGGAAACCGTATCAGGTTTCCGCAAGCATCGGAATTTATACAACAAGCTCGGAAAATGCCGATTTTGAAGAGCTTGTCAGAAAATCCGATAGTCTTATGTATAACGAAAAAATCGCAAAAAAAGTTAAAAGATAAAAAAACAGGCTGCTTTGAAACAGCCTGTTTTTGTTATTGGATTACAATTGTAAGATTGCCCTTTGCGTCAGTATTGATTTTGTAGTCATCAGCGCTTAAATATAAGTAGTCTGAACCTTTTATTACCTTGCCAAGACTGTAATTTTTAGTGAAGCTTGTAAGCTCCGCTTCGGTTTTCTTATCAATAACGCTTAGTTGGATTATGTTTTCAGGATTTTCATTTTCTGCACCGACTATTTCATTCGATACATTGAGCTTTGATCCTGAATACAGATTGAAGTAAACCTCACCGTTTATTATCCATTTCGAGGTCGTTAAACCAAGCTTTGAACAGATTTTTGAGGAATCAGAGGTTGTAAGTGTATCCGTAACGGTGATTTTTTCAGCTGTTATGATTGAATCATCCAATGTCAGCTTCATTGACTTGATTGTTGCCTTGTTTGTGGAGGAATTTTCAAAAATGATGTTATATCCTGTGCCGTTCAGGTTGAAATTACTTGCTGTGTTTTTGCCCATTGAATATAAATCAATATTCCTGAAGGCAGTATTTCCCGTAAGGTTAAGTGAACCCTTGAAGGTTAATGAGCATACATTTTCAGCGTCTGTACCCTCGATAGTAAGGCTTGCATATGTTCCCTTGGTTGGGAATTTAGGTGTGCTGTTCAAGTCAATGCTTTTAAGGAGCTTGATTGTATAGTTGGCTGTTCCGTCCTTAGCCTTGCTGATAGTATTGACAATATCTGTCCATTGTGCAAATCCTTCGGTTGAAGGCTTTTTGTCGGAGGAAAGCACGAATATTTCTTCAAGGAGAACAATATCATTGCCAACCTGTGCAAAGAAAGGCTTAATACTTTCATCATCAGAGCTGTCATAATCATATCCGTAAAGTCTGAATTTTTTGTTAAGGTCTGTCAAATTCTTTGTTGAAAGGATTTTAGTGCCGTAAACAGCATTTCCTGATATGAAAAGTCCATCATTATCAACATTGAAATCTTCATTTTTGCCTGTGTATTTTAAGGTAGCTTTTCCAATCGAATCGAAAATGATTTTTGCGTTTTCGTTGGATTTGAACGACTTGAAAGAACCTGATTTGAGAGTATCGGAAATATGCAGCTCCGATCTTGTTTCAATTACAAGTTTATTAACATTAAGTGATGCTTTGATATGAACATAGCCTTCCTCGTATTCTTCGCCGACTGACAAAGTGCCAAAGCCTGTTACATCATACGATTTGTTAGTATTGCCGATAACAGACATTACAGCATTATTTTTGCCCTTGAAAGAATCAATTGTAGTATCCTGTCTTAGCAAAACATTGTCCTTGGCATTAAGAGTAAGCGTTTTTGCTGTTGATTTGAAGATAACATTATCAAGCTCAATAGGACAATTTGCATTGATAGATGAATTCTTGCCAATATTGATAGCCGAATCGTCCATACATTTGATAATTAACCTTTTTGCCTTGCCTGCATTCGGAAGTGAAAATTTTGCAGGCTCAACGCTTTCCTCAACATTGATTTGATAGGTCTGTTCCGGATTGTTTGCATTATTAATATAATCAACAGCCTCTTCAAATGTTGCATATTTGTATTCATTTATGTATTCAAGCTCTTCAGCAACGGTTTTAAATACGGAAAGGGTTATGATCTTTTCGCCGACAGTTTTTATTCCCTTTGTTTTTGCATCAAGCTTAACTTTCAGATCCCCATTGTTTACAACGGTTATCTTATCAAGCTTGTTAAAGCTGGTGTTTTTTACATAAAGAAGGGTTCTTCCGCTTTCAAGGTTTATTGGTGTTTGGTTTAAGGTGTCATCCTCTTTGCATACCTTTATTTCAAGGCTTGCTGTTTCATCGATACCAGTGATTGTTACCTTTGGCAGGATATAATCAGAGGTTTCATTCAGATAAAGGGATGTTACGTTGGTTTGTTCGGTTCTTGTAATGTTGGTTATGTCAATGACTGTTTTTGCACCGTAAACATCGAGTATGCCTGAAAACTTGCCGATTTTCGACATATTTCCGCTGATTTTTATTTGACCGCTTACAGAATCAAAGCCCGAGATGCTTGTAAAATCAACCCATTCAGTCTCTGTTATAAGCTCTGAACCTGTTTTACCTGTTACCTTGCCGAAATGATAAGCGTCAATGCCTGTATAATATTCGGGTTCAGCGATAATAAGCTTTGCATTCTTTTCAACCGAAACATCAAGAAGCTTCGCTTTATTATTAACAGCTATTCCTGTCTGGAAAAGAGTATTGTAAGGAATTGTGAGCTTTGTGCCTGTAAATGTTAGAGAATGCCCGCCATGAAAATATAATCCGCTTGTCTGTGTTGCCTTAGGAAGTGAAAATTTTGAATCAAGCGTAAGATTGGTATTAACCTCGATCAAATAGCATGGACGTTTTTCGTTTTTGTTGAAGGTCTGATTATCTATATAAGCGAAAAGCTCGTCAAAATCAGCAAAATTCTTAAAGCCATTTGTTTCGAATGAAGAATCTACTGTATAATTGTTGGTTTCACCTTCCCATATTATTTTGCTAAGTGTAAGTGAGCTGTCATATTTAGCCTTGATAGCTTTTTGCTTGCTGTCATAGGATGAAGAAAGTTTAAATCCATCTTCAACAACATTTAATATCTTTATATTTTCGCTAAGATCATTGCCCTTGGTATAAGCAACAATCGTTCCCGATTCAATTATTGGATATTCAAAATTCTCAAAAAGAGAGTTATATACGGAAATGCTAAAGGTATTTTCTGAACCGTAATTTTCAGCAATAGCTGCGTCTGCAATAAAAGAGGTAACTGTAAGCTTTGGAATTACACCGCTGCTGTTCTTGACAAGAGTAAATCTTGAAGCCTCCCATACCTTATCGATAACAGCACTTGATTTTTCGCCGATAAGAAACATATTGCCCTTAAAGCTGGTAATTCCTGTTGCTGTGCCTGCGATATAAACCGTTCCTGTAACCTCGCCAAAGGTTGCAATATTATTGACAATTGCTTCATTGCCTAAAATAAGCTTAGAGCTTTTTGTGCCTGAAATCTTATTGATATAAGTCGTATAAGTTTCAGCTTCCTCATTCAATTCACCTGTGCTTTGTGATATTTTCAAGGTTGCATTTCCTGAAACGGTGAAATCTATGAGGTTATTCTTGTTGCTTGCCTTTATCGGAACTCTGAACGTGACATCATAAGGAATTGCAAGCTTTGTGCCTGTGAAGGTAAGAGAACCATTGCCGTCAAAAACGATACTCTTTGCGTTGCTCTTAGAAGGCAATGCAAATTTTTCGTATACGGTTATATCTTGATTGAGTGTAATACTATAATCAAGCTTATCCTTATGCGAATTGAAATATTCAGAAAGAAGCTCGAAATTCGGGAAGCCCTTGTACACACTGGATGCTTTAAGAGTAATTGCTGAACCATCCTCTGCCTTGATAGCCTTGAGGTTTTTGTAATAATATGCAGTGAGCTGAACGCCTTTTTCATTGCTGTTGAATACACTTAAATTATCGGTAATGTCCTTGCCCTTGGTATAAGCGATAATTGTCCCAGAAGAAAGTGTTGCAGTTTGTCCATTTTCGTCTAAAATCTCAATAACGGATTTTTCTGCTTCGGTTATCGTAAGCTTTGGAATATTTCCATTTTTGTTCATATAAAGATTTATATTTGCACCGTCAAGCAATTTTTTAATGTCAGCAGTAGATTGCTTGCCGCAAATAGATATCACACCATCAAATTCAGCTACATTTGATATGCTGCCATATACATTAACCTTATAGCTTGCAGTAACCTTCTTGAAGTTAGAGATATCATTAACACAAACAGTTGCGTCATCTGCACTAAATATAGAGCTTGCTGTGCCTGTTACTTTATTGATATAAGGCTTGCCGCTGCTGTTCAATTTAGAATCAAAAACAGAAAGCTTTTTGCCGCTTGCAACAGTGAAATCGATAGAATTATTGGCATTTTCAACCTTTATTTCTGAAGCAATATTCACATCGTATGGAATATTTAGCTTTGTTCCAGTAAATGTGATAGTACTGCCCTCTATTAATATGCTTTTTACATTCTTTTTGGGAAATGCAAAGCTTTCAGGAACGGTAACCTCTTCACCAAGCTCAATTACGAAATCATATGCCGTGGATAGCTTTGAAATTGCTTGGAAAAGAGCGTCAAAATTGGAATAAACGCCGATTTCATTAATGCTACCCTCAGTATAAAGCCTGATTACAAGAGCTTCTGCTTTAATTTCCTTTGTTTTGCTGTAATAAACAGCGGTATATTTATTGTGCTTGGAATCTTCGTTTGCTATATTGATCTGCTTTGAAAGATCCTTGCCGTTTGTATAAAGGAGAGTTTGTCCCGATTTAATTGCTGTATATCCGCCATCAACGGAAAGATTAAGCATTCCATTGATGTCCGATATGGTCAGTTCAGGCAAATTGCCATTTGAATTTGTATCCAATGTAATGGTTGAATTTGCGGAAATTTCGTCAATTGTTGCAATTGAATCGGAATTAAGAGTAAGTGTTCC
>CAYOAV010000052.1:0-12464 GCA_964402055.1 uncultured Ruminococcus sp.
AAAGTCCGAGAACAACTCCTGTAAAGCCGCCCGAAACCTCGCTTGAAAGATATTTCGACTGAGCGCCGCCGAGATGAATGCGTTTTTCGCCGTCAACAATGTAAAAATTATAAAAAACGCTGTCCGAAACGATTTCAAGCTTTATTGAAGAGCCTGAAACACGGATCTTATTCTGAATATGCTTAACTCCACCGATATTCAATTTAAGAACAGCATAATACTCGCCCATTCCGCCGCTTATCGCAACATCATAATGCTCATTTTCGCACATATAGACTGTAACTCCTGCTTCTCCGCAGTTAGCAGTGACATTGACGGAATAATTCATATCAAAATCACGCTGACGTATCGCAATAAAGGACGGCGAATCGACATCTTCGAGGGTTATATCCGTGCCTTTAAGAACAGCCTTGTCGGTAAGCTGATAATTTTCAGTATGAGGGTGACGCATAAAGCACCAATCAATGCTCCAATCGGTGTTTTCAAAGGTGTAAAGCTTTTTCTCAACCTGTTCCGAGGCTGTTTTTATATCATATTCAAAATCTGTCGTTCCGTCATTGCCTGCCGTGAACCAACCGTCCTCGCCGAACTGAACAGGTGTGAGGAAAATTTCACGTCCGAGGTGATGATACGGCTGCCAGATATGTATCTGACGGAAACCGAGCGTTAAAATATGCCAATCGCCGTTTTTATCCTGAATAAGGTCGCCGTGACCGATGCCCTGAATGATAAAGGGAGCTTTGTTCCTGTTGGTGAGGACGGGATTTTTCGGATAATTTTCAAAGCTGCCCCAAACGGACCTTGAGCGGGCGTATGTTACCATATGGCCGTATTCAGTGCCGCCCTCTGCCGCCATGAGATAATATTCGCCGTTGATTTTGTACATATGTGGGCTTTCGAGGTAACGTCCGCCAGAGCCTTTCCAAATGCACTTGCTTTTTGAGAGCTTTTTGCCGCTTGCGATGTCAATTTCGCACTGGATAACACCGCCCTCGCCGTCATCGTCCTGACCGTTGCTCAAAAAATAGACCTTTCCGTCATCATCGAAAAGAAGCGAGGGGTCTATGCCTGACTGGTCAACATAAATAGGTTCAGACCATTCGCCGTAGATATCATCTGTGTAAACGTAAAAATTCTGATGAGTAGTGTCATTAGTCGTGACCATGTAAAATCTGCCGTTGCTGAAACGGATAGTCGGGGCAAAAACACCGCCCGAGCTGTTGATTTTTTCGAGCATGACCTGACTTTTTCTTGTAAGAACATGACCTATCTGCTTCCAGTTGATAAGGTCCTCGCTTTCAAAGAGCGGAACACCTGGGAAATACTGGAACGAGCTGGACACGAGATAATATTTTCCATTAGCCGCACAAACAGATGGATCGGGATAAAAGCCTTTGATAATCGGGTTAGTATATTTCATAGCAAAGCTCCTTTTTCATTTTGTTTTATTATATCATATGAATTTTTTTATGTCAATCAAAAATCGGACAGCTGATAATCAATAATAGACATTTATTAATGTGCAATTTATTAATGTATGCGTTGGGTCGCCCCACCCGAGGGGGTTCAGAACGATTTTCCGTACCACGGGACGGGAAACCCGTCCCCTACGATAGATGTAATGTGAATTTATTGTAAAACAAATAACAATTGCAAATTGCTAATCGCTAATTAAAAAACAGCCGCCATACAAAGGTATGACGACTGTCTTTTTTTATTTTGCAACTACGGTAATAGCGCCTGTTGTCTTATTGATTTCAAGCTTGTAGCCGCTGTTTTCTAAGTATAAGCTGTCAGCACCCTTTTTGATAGTACCGAGGCTGTAATTCTTGGAGAATGTTGTAAGCACATCGCCGTTTTTGTCAACAACCGAGAAGCCAAAACCATCGGCAGTTTTATTCACCATTTCTCCGGTAACATTTATCTTCTTACCGCTTTCAAGGTAAAGAGTAAACAAACTATTAGCGTATTCAAAATTCTTTGCTTCAATGCCGTTAGGAACGTACAGATTGCAGAATTTACCTGAACCGTCTATTATCAGCTTTTCCGTAACCTTTATCTGCGAAGCTGTAAAGCTTGTTTCGCCGCCATAACCCGAAGCACTGATACTAACATTCTTAGCCGTGATAGCCGCCATAGGAGCATTCGCACCATAAAACATCAAATCATAGCCCGAACCGTCAATGGTATAGCTAGCATTTGCCGCTGAGTTCTTTAATGTAACACCATAAAAACCTGTGTTACCTGTCAGCTTTAAAGAGCCTGTGAAGCTGATATCATATCCTCCCATCAAATAAAGGGTTTTATACGTTCCCTTTTTGGGCAATGTAAGAGCTCCGTTTGCGTTGTAGTTACCATAAAGAAAAATAGAATAGTTTTCGTCAGGGTCATTTGCCTTGTTTATATAGCTGATAACATCTGACCATTCATCAAAGTAAGGCGTGGCTTCATCCCTTGAATCCCAATCAAGTCCAAAGAAGCTCTTGCCATAAAGGCAGATATCATTGCCGACCTGCTTGAAATCAGGTTCTACGTCAAATCCTTCTATATCGCCAAGTGCAAGATACTTGCTCGGGTTTTCGAGAGCCTTTGTTGAAAGGAGCTTGCTTCCGTGGCCAATCTGACCCATGAAATAAAGCTTATCCTTGACCTTGAAGTTTTCAGCCTTGCCCTTGTAGGTAAGCGGCTTGCAGCTTGCTGATACATAGTAGATATATGCGTCATATCCTGCCTTAAGCTCGCTGAAGCTTCCGCTCTTCATATTTTCATCGATAATAATACCTGCATTTTCACCAAGCACAAGCTTATTAGTGCTGAATGTGGTGTTGATGTTGAAACTACAATCCTCATCTACCTTAACAGTACCGAAGCCTGAAATATCAACTGGAGTTCCATTATCTTCATAGTAATGAAGCGTATTTTTAGCTGTTCCTGTGTATTTGTCAAAGGTTGAATTGTTTCCGATGTCAACATTTCCCTTTGCACTAAGCGTTAAGGCTTTTGATGTGTAACTTAACACTGCGTTCATATCAACATCGTAATTTGCGGTAATTGTTGAGGTTTTGCCAATTATAATAGCTGACTCTTCCCAATCTCTATAATCATCGCTATGCCAGAAATACGTTTCAACATAAAGCTTATGAACCTTTTTAGCGTTTGGGAGAGCGAATTTACTGCATTCAACTGTTTCAGCAACGTAGATACGATAATCAGTATTTTCATTGCCGTTCTTGTTGATGTAGTCAACAGCCTCTTCAAATGATGAGTAGCAGTCAATCATCTTGCCCCAGCTGGACTTATTGGACTTCTTGCTATAAAGCTCAACAGCGTTTTCGTTTACAGCCTTGATAGTCTTGGTCTTGCTGTCAAATGAAGCGGAGAGTGGATAGTATTCTTCCCACTGACCTGTGGATTCGTCATATTCATCATAGCGGTTGTTATAAATTGATATCTTGTCAGCGTCAGCGAATTTATTATCCTTTGTGTAAAGAATAGTTCTTCCGCTTGCAAGGTCAATATAATCACCATATGAATCATACTCTTCAGCCGCAAACCAAAGTGTAGCTTCTTCCTTATCGCCTGCATTCTTTGAAATGCTGCCGATAGTAACCTTAGGAAGCTCGCCCTTGGAGTTTTCGTATACACCTATGTATGATTTGCCGCTGATATTTGTGATGTCAGCAGTAGTCTTTTCGCCTGAAAGCGTTATACTGCCGCTGAAATCAGTGATCTTTGAGATAGAACCATAAACTCGGAAAATCCCCGAAACCTTTCCAAAGCCTGAAATGCTTGTAACATCAATATCTCTTACAGTGAGCGTAGAATTGCCCTGACCTGTAAGCTTGTTGATATAAGGCTTCTTTACGCCGCCGACATATGTACCCAAGCATGAACCTATCGAGAAGTCAACGCCCTTAGCAACAGTAATATCCATAGTGTTATTCTTGTTGCTTACCAGGATTTCAGGCTCAATTGTCACATTATAAGGAATAGCGAGCTTTGTGCCTGTAAAGGTAATAGTTGCCTGATCTTCATAATTATCTTTTTCAAGACAAGCTATCTCAATGCCCTTGACATTCTTATTCTTAGTCGGGAATGCAAAGGTAGATGAAGCTGTTACAGACTTGTTAAGATAGATCTGATATTCGGAAGCTGTGTCTGAAGTGTTGCCGTTGATGAAATCAACAACCTTGTCAAGGTTCTGGAAGTCCTGAATCTTCGTCCAGCTGTCGCCGTCCTTCTTGTTAAGAGTGATAGCGTCAGCATATTCAGCCTTGATTGACTTGGTTTTGCTGTAGTAGAATGCGGAAAGCTGGTTATTGTTGTTTTCAACTGTTACATTTTCAAGCTGTCCGTCCTTAGCGAATTTGTTATCCTTTGTGTAAAAGAGTGTTACACCTGATTCAATCCTTGAATAACCTGAGAATATCTCAAATTCATTATTACAAACGCCAATATTCATTTTACCGTCAATTTTTGTAACGGTAAGCTTTGGAATTTCTCCCTTACTGTTTTTGCAAAGAACAATTTTCGCATTATTCAGAATATTCTCAATTACAGCACTTGATTTTTCACCAGAAAGTACCAAGCTTCCCGACAAATTGGTAACACCTGTTATAGTTCCTTTTACAATTGCATCACATTCAACTGTGCCAAATGAAGCAATATTGTTAACAATTGACAATTCATCAAGAACAAGCTTTGAATCCTTTGTACCTGTTATCTTGTTGATATAAGGTATAAATGTAATATTATTGTCATAACCTGTTAATTCGTTAATTGCCAATGTCGCATTCTTAGCAACAGTAACATCAATAAGATTTGTCTTGTTGCTTGCCTTGATAGCGGCTTCAAATGTCACATCATAAGGAATATTGAGCTTTGTTCCTGTAAAGGTAATAGATGAGCCGCCAACAGTAATGCTCTTGACATTCTTGTTCTTAGTTGGGAATGCAAAGCTAGCAGGAGCTGTTATTTCTCTGTTAAGAAGAATTTCATATTCGGAAGTCGTATCCGAGGTGTTGCCGTTGATATAGTCAACAACAGCGTCAAGGTTCTGGAAGCTCTTAACACTCTTCCAGCTGACTTCACCATCTTCACCGTTTTCACCGTCTTTAACCTTAAGCGTGATAGCTTCAGCATATTCAGCCTTGATAGACTTGGTCTTGCTGTAATAGAATGCGGAGAATTGATCATCGTTGTTCAAGATTGCGACATTTGAAAGCTTTCCGTCATTGGCAAATTTGTTATCCTTTGTATAAAGAACAGTTTCGCCGCCGCTGAGGATAAGCTCCAATCCATCATACCTTAAAAGCTGAACATAAAGCTTTGCGTCCTTTGTATCTCCGTCCTTCTTGGAAACGCTTGCAATTGTGACCTTAGGAAGAATGCCCTTGGAGTTTTCATAGAGATAAAAGCATGAAGATGTTCCGCTTACATTTGTGATATCAACAGTTGATTTTTCACCACGAACATACAAATAACCATTGAAATCGCTGATTTTTGACATATTTCCGTAAAGCTCGATGTCCGTTTCAATCGTTCCAAAGCCTGAAACATCATAAGCCCAAATGGTTACATCACCCAAAAGCTTAGAGCCGCTCTGACCTGTAAGCTTGTTGATATAAGGACAATCTGTATCAGATGATTTATTATCGCCATCAATTGTCAATGTCGCATTATTAGCAACAGTAATATCTATAAGATTAGTCTTGTTGCTTACCTTGATATCGGCATCAATTGTCACATTGTAAGGAATAGCAAGCTTTGTGCCAGTAAATGTGATACTTCTTTCGTCAATAGGGTCGTAGATTTCTATGCCCTTAACATTCTTATTCTTAGTCGGGAATGCAAAGTTAGCAGAAGCTGTTACGTTCTCGTTAAGCCAGATACGATATTCGGAATCAGTTTCCTCGGTTTTGTTGATGTAGTCAACAACAGCGTCAAGGTTCGGGAAGTTCTTAAAATTGTCCCAACCGTTCTCAATCCTCTTGCAAAGACCAATAGCGTTAGCATATTCAGCCTTGATGGACTTAGTTTTGCTGTAATAGAATGCGGAAAGCTCCTTATTGTTGTTCTGGATTATTACATTTTCAAGCACTCCGTCTTCAGCGAATTTATTATCCTTTGTATAAAGAATAGTTTCGCCTGCAATGTCAGGCATAGAGCCTTTATTGTCAAGAACAACTACTTTAGCCTGTGCATTCACCTTGTCGTTTTCATCAAGCTTTTTAATGCTTGCGATAGTTACCTTAGGAAGAACGCCATTGGAATTCCTCAAGATACCAATTACCGAATTACCGCTTACATTTGTGATATCAACAGTGGATTTTTCACCGTAAACATATAAGCTTCCAGTAAAATTACCGATTTTGGACATTGTTCCGTAAATATATACAGTACCACTGATATTTCCAAAGCCGGAAACATCGTTAGCAAAAATGTTATAATCGCCCGAAAGCTTCGATGTACCCTTACCGGTCAACTTGTTGATATATGGCTTAAACTGGTTGTTTATCGTGTTATCACCATAATTATAGCGGCAATTATCCACATTAAATACTAATTCTGCACCGTTTTCAACAGTAATATCGATAAGATTAGTCTTGTTGCTTGCCTTGATAGCGGCTTCAAATGTCACATTGTAAGGAATAGCAAGCTTAGTGCCTGTGAATGTGATAGTTCTGTCTGTGCCGCCGTTAATTTCAATGCTCTTGACATTCTTATTCTTAGTTGGGAATGCAAATTTAGCAGAAGCTTCTATATCCTGATTAAGAAAGATCTGATATTCAGAAACTCCGTCCGTCTGCTTGTTGATGTAGTCAACAACAGCGTCAAGACTGCGGAAATCCTTGATTTTCTCCCATTTACTCTCAGCTGCATCCTCAACCCTTTTGTTAAGAGTGATAGCAGTAGTGCATTCAGCCGTTATAGACTTAGTTTTGCTGTAATAGTATGCGGAGAATGGATATACCCAATCACCACTACTGCCAATGTATACACTGCCGTTGTCGATAATAATATTTTCAACGACAGATTCGTTATCAGCGAATTTGTTATCCTTTGTATAAAGGAGTGTTTCGCCGCCCTTAAGGTCAATTACATCACCTGAATTGTCACAAGCATAAACAGTAAGCTTTGCTTCAGGTTCTTCCTTATCTTCCTTGTTAAGCTTGGAAATGCTCTCAATAGTTACCTTAGGAAGAGTGCCCTTGGAATTTTCATTGAGATAGATCTCCGATTCGCCGCTGATATTTGTGATATCAACAGTCGATTTTTCACCACGAACATACAAATTGCCTATAAAATTGCCGATTTTTGACATATTTCCGAAAAGCTTAATAGAACCATCAACCTTACTAAAGCCTGAAACATCGTTGACAGCTACCATGTATTTACAAGCAAGCTCAGCCGAACCCTTACCTGTTATCTTGTTGATACAAGGAAGTGAATTGCTATTACGGCCATCGTAACCTACAACTTTATTAAATGCAAGCTTTGCACCGTCTGCAACAGTAATGTCAATAAGATTGTTTTTGTTGCTTACCTCAACTAAAATATCAAATGTCACATTATAAGGAATATCAAGCTTTGTGCCTGTAAAGATGATTTTTGGGGCATCAAGGGGATAACTGCCCTCTGCCAAAACAATGCTCTTGACATTCGGATTCTTTGTCGGGAATGCAAAATCAGCGGAAGCTGTTATTTCAGCTCCATTAAGGATAGTGAACACGTATTCCGAAGACTTATCCTCTGTATTGTTGTTGATATATTCGCAAGCAAGCTCAAGGCTTGGGAAGCTCTGAATTTCCTCCCAATCATTATCATTGCCATTGCTTGCAACTCTCTTTGTAAGTGCAACATCCGCATATTCAGCCTTGATTTCATTGTTTTTAGTGTAATAGAATGCTTTAAAGCGGCTGCCGTTATCAATGCTGATCTTGCTTATCATATCGCCGTTCTTAGCGAAGCTGCTGTCCTTGGTATAAAGGATAGTTTCGCCGCTTTCAAGGCTGTAATTATCCTCTGAATCAGAAACATCGACTGCAATACTTGCGTCATCGGAAATACTGCCGATAGTTACCTTAGGAATCTCATCATCAGAATTTCTGTAAAGGTAAAAACATGTGATACCTTCATCATCATACTCATTCTTTATGATATCAGAAATATCAACAGTAGAGTTTTCACCGTGAACACAAAGATCACCATAGAAACTGCCGATATCCGACATATTTCCGTAAAGATCCACATAACCAGCAACCTTACCGAAGCCTGAAATATTTACAGCGTCAAAGTCGCCATCAACGGTAGAACCGCTCTTACCTGTAAGGTTATTGATATAAGGATATTTTTCGTCATTATTACCTGTAGCGTCTGCAAAATACAGTGTTGCACCGGCATCCACAGTAATATCAATAAGATTATCCTCATTCTTTACCTTGAAAGGTTTATTGAATGTAACATCATAAGGAATTTCAAGCTTTTCGCCTGTGAATGTTATATCCTCGCCGTTAAAAATAATTTTCTTGATATTTTTATTATTAGTCGGGAAAGCAAATGAAGGAGTTGCAACTACCACACCATTCAGATAAATTTCAAATTCATCATCAGTAATGCTAATGCTGTTGCCATCATCGTCCTTAGGATCATCAATGAAAGCCATAGCCTTTTCAAGGGTTGAGTAGTACCTACACATGTTATCCTCATCCCATGAAACCTTAACAGCGTTTGCAAGTTCAGCCTTTATCTCATTTGTATCGCTGTAGAATACAGCAGGAAATGAATCTTCATAACCATCTTTCCAAATGTTAATAGTTATTTTTCCACTTAAATCCTTGCCATTGGTATAAAGAACCGTTGTACCAGAAGCTATATTACTGCTAGCCTCTCCATCAAAGCTATCTGCAACATAAACAGTTATATCTTCGCAATCGGTCAATGTAAGCTTAGGTACAGAACCATCTTCCTTATAAATAAGGTAAATATATGAGCCTTCTTCTGCAAATCCGATTTCAGCAGTATCAGCTAAGCGTATATCGCCGCCGAATTTATTGATTGAGGTAACTGCACCATTGACACAAACCGAAGCAGGTCCATTTACCTTATCAAAGGTTGAAAGCTCATTAATCACTAAATACCTGAAAACAACAAGCTCTGAACTGCTGTTACCGCTAAGCTTGTTGATACCTGCTGTTGAATTGAAGCTTGTTTCGAAAGTAAGCTTTGTATCTGCCGCAACAGTAATATCAAGCTTATTTTTAGATTTTACCGTTACATTAAGAGTAGTATCAACAGGAATATTAAGCGTTTTAACGCTGTTTGCAAGTACAAGCTTGCCTGAGCCCTCAATTTTAAGGCTGTTTACAGCCGCAGGAAGAGCTTCATCACTTTTAAGAGTGATATCCTTGTTAATTGTAAGAGTTACGTCCTTACCCTTGAAATCGCCGTTGCAAAGAGCAGCAATTTCTGCCCAGGTATCATAACCATATGTATCTGTTCCGTCTGTAACAGTCAATGCGCACTGTTCATATTCCGCATAAATGGTTACAGCTTCGCCAGGCATAACGAATTCATAGCCGTTATTACCCTCGGTAACAGTAACAGGACTACCTGAATCTGTCGTGCAGTAAACGTTCTTTACCTTGTATCCGACAATAGGCTTTACAGTGAAAGTAATACCGTTGCCCTTTAAAGCCTCTAATACGGAAGCAGTAATAGTGCCGTTAGAGTCATAAGCTGTGTTTACATCGTATTTTTTGTAGGTTACTTCGATTTTGCTGATAGTGAATGTTTCATAAGTACCAATAAAAGAAGTATTAATTATACGGATAACATTATCAGCTGTAATTCCTTTATCACTTAATTGAAGTACAGTTTCACCTGACCCGTCTGAATTTGTAGCCGTATCTGCAACATTATCAACTAAAAACTTAAATGAACCGTTAGGAGTATGAGTAAATACAACGCTATCGATTTCATTAATATCCTTGCCCTCTTCAATCAGGTCAGAAACAGGAATAACAAGGTCAGCAAGTACACCTACCCCCACTACATCTGGTTGTGTAATAGAATATGTATCACCATTCTTTTCCCATTTGGTCTTTTCAGGGAAAGTAACGGTAATAGTTACATCATCATCAGGCATGGTAAAATAATAACACTCCGTACCATCCACAATGCGTTTATCATATGAAATTGGCGTACTATCGGTTGCAGTTTTTATATCTGCAAAATTCAAAGTACTGATCCAGTAATAATCATCATCAGGAATTAATTGAAAATAAACCGCATCACCAGGTACAACATCTGTAAAGGATTTAGTATAAATAACATATGGTGTAACCTTACCATTAGTTGCATTAACAGTTACATCGTGAAGCTGATAAACATCAGCCGTAATTGTAACATCAGCTGCAGGCATACCCGTAATGACATAATGCTCATGACCTTCCTCTTGAACTACTGGAGCAGACGTACCATTGCTAAGATTATACCTAACATCTCTGACATAATAACCGTCAGGAACGCTTATAGTGAAGTAAACATAATCTCCGGAATAGCATTCGCTCAAATCACAGCCATTTGCACCTGAAATTGTAAAAATAGCGTCAGGGTCAGCAGTTACAGTAAAAGGTTTGCTGTTGCATACTATGGAAATGTAAAGATTGTCACAGTTGTCCCAATTTTGCATACCATCTATCGTTGCCGTCTGTTCTGTACTTGAACCTTCCGAGCCATTATCATATGCCCATTTAGAGAATAAACAATTATCATCAATGCTGACAACAGACAATGTAAGCGGGAAATCATTTACAGTAATTGTATCTTCATCAAACAGCTCTTTGCCGCCCTTGGTGGTTACTTTATATTCAGCAACGTCTGACGGTTCAAGGTCTACAGTATAACTCTTAACCTTGAATGTTACTGTAACATCAACATCATATGCAGGCATTATGAAATATGGTGTGTCACCATCAGATTGAATATCAATTGAATGTGGAACACTATCTGAATCCGTATATGTAGCTGTAATAGTATCAAGCTCATAACCATTAGCAGGGTCTATACACCAAATGTATACTGGTTCCTTATATCTGCTGGAACTTTCTACATCAGCAGTACCATTTTCAATATTAAGATTAACATTATACTGCTCATCGGATATGCCGAATTCAGCAACAAAAAATCTCTCACAATCATCATTTAATATCGGCAAATCATTATTATCTAAAGTTAATGATGTAGCTCCAGCGAGATTTTCTCCATAAAAACAGTCGCCACCTGACTCATTTTCATATATGTATAGAGAACCGGATTTATAACCACGAACAGGCGAAAAACTAACACTAAGCGGAAGATCCTCAACTGTAAATGTATCACCATTTTTTAAAACTGTTCCGTCTATCTTTGATACAGTAAAAGCATTGCCTGTTTCATCAGCATTTCCATCTTCGTCAACAATTTTATAATTAAAGGTCACATCACACGCAACAAACGTAGCAGTAATTGTTACATTTTCCGATGGAGCTGTGAAATAATATCCATCATCACTTTCATAGTACTGAACCGTCTGATTATCACCGTAAGTAACAGCAATATTGCCTATTTTATAGCCCATTTCAGGATATAAATAAAAATCTACCTGAGTTCCTGCCTCAGGATTATCGGATGGCGTATTTACATCACCATGTCCATTTGATGAAGCTGTTACAGTAATAGTCTGTGTTTCGTCCTCACCATCCCCAAACCGCTCTTCGATGCTATTCTCAACAACATCGGTATAGCCGCTTTCCTGCGAATTATCCGCAAAAGCGCTTGCAGGCAGAACCATAACGGTCGAAGAAATCGAAAGGCTCAACGCAGTAATAAAGCTTACTATTCTTTTGGTAAGTTTATTTATCTTCATAAATTTTCCTCCTATTTTTTATATTCCAAGCTATGACACAAAACCACATTCAGCCGCTGACCAACCTACTCTGTACCCTCGTATCTGCCCCGAAAAAAAGGGCATTTCCGCTTGGATTTAACTGCATATTTTAACTCCATAATTATACAACATTCAAAATAATTTGTCAATACTTTTTGTAACAATTTATTTATAAAATCCAAGAAAATTATTTATTAATGCTTTCAAGCGATAACATAGTAACGTAGAGGACAGGTTTCCCGTCCCGTGGTACAGAAAATCTTTCCAAACCCCTCGGACAAGGCAACCCATCCCCTACATTAATAAATTGCATACTACGCTAACAAATTCAAAACTGACCTCTGATTTTCCTGCATTTGAGTGAAAACAGCGTTCTGTGCCTCGGAAATTATCTGATTTTTGGTGTAATCAGCGTAAAGCTCCGCCATATTTGCGTCCCTCATTCGTGATTCGGAAGCTTTAAGGTTCTCAATGTAATTCTCGTTGTTCATAAGGGAATGCTGTGAGCGGTTTTCATATGCTCCTGCCTTTGCCC
>CAYOAV010000053.1:0-12297 GCA_964402055.1 uncultured Ruminococcus sp.
CATAGGATTCAAAGGTCAGATAACTATGCAGCTTTATGCCGTCAATCCTGTTAAGTTATATCCTAATATGAATATAGGTCAGATCATGTTCTGGAAGCCGCAGGGCAAGATAGTTTTATATGATGGAAAGTATCAGGCATCAAAGGGACCACAGACAACCCAGATTTACAAAGACTTTGCATAAAAAAGAATATTAATACTATAAGATATACTGTATTAAATTATATAATAAAAAGGAATGTTATGACTGATGAGCAAAGTGATGAATATATTAACTTTTTCTTCAAATGAAGACTATAATGCTGGTAGTAAATTTATAAATTTAAAGAAACTTTATTCGTACAATATAAACATACCAAAAGCAATATGTGTAACTGCAGAATTTATAAACAATGAGGTAAAAAAATTTATTGTCGATTACGATCAATATTTAAAGTATTTCAGAGAGATAGAATCTACAGCAGGTTGCTATCTGTTGGAAACATACCCTAAAATTAAAGAGATGATTGAGAATTTCTCTTTAAGCGGTGAAGGAAAAGAAATCATAAAGCAGAGTGTCTATGAAGTGTTTTCTGACTGGGAAAATATCAGTTTTGCAGTCAGATCATCTGCAGCACATGAGGACGGACATAATAGTAGTTTTGCAGGAATCTATAAAACTTCTTTATTCGTTTCAGGAATAGAAACAATATATAAGACAATAGAAAAGGCAATCGTTGAATACTATAATTATTCCGCTATAATTGCAAGAATCCGTGCAGAAATATTCACTGAAGAAACAGAACTGAATATAATCATTCAGCAAATGGTTGATAGTAAGATTTCAGGTGTTGCTTTCAGCACATCTCCTGTTTCAGACGGGAAACCGCTTATTGAGTGGGTAGAGGGAATAGGAGAACTTCTTGTATCAGGTGAAGAAACAGCCAATGTATATTATGAGGGCTGCAACGAGCCTGCTGATGAAGAATTAATGAAGGAAATTGAAAAGAATGTAATTCTCATTAGAGAGATATTAGGATATGAAGTAGACGTTGAATGGTGTTATGATAACAATAAGCTGTACATCGTTCAGTCGCGTCCTATTACTGATTTGTTCACCTTGAATCAGCAACAGGGCGATGTATTTGAAATGGATCTTCTTTATTTTGATACAAGGCTTGAGTATGAGCACAAGCTTTTGAAGTGTGAGAAAGTATATCAGAACTATACATCTAAAAGAAGTCCTAAATATGTAATGGCAAGAAAAAATGACATACATACAGGAAAGGGATATGTTCTGCATTTTAATTATTCAGGATTAAAAAAGAACATAGATGCAATAAATAAAATATGTGAAGGACAGTATTTTGAAAAGTTTGATATAGATGTAGACGATTCTATTAGACAGAACATCATATCTAAGGATACATTAGTTCAGTATCTTGAAACAATTTTTGGCGGATATGATTCGAATATGCTGCACACAATGATAATCCGTGAGTTTATCAGCGGTCAGACAGGAGCTATCTCTCATCTTCTTGATAACGGTCGTGTTTACATTGAGTATTCATCAGAAGGTCTGCTTGCAATTAATCGTGGATTGGCAAACACTGATTCGATTGTTGTAGATAATGAGAATGTAAATAATAAAGAACTGAGCCAGAACTGCATAGATGATATAGTTCGTTTTACACGTAAGCTTAATGCTCAGAGTTATATGATTGAATGGGTTATTTGTGACAATAAGGCGTTCTTCATAGATTATTCTGAAGAGATAAACGGCGGAATTGCAGATGTATCAGTCAATAAAAACAGAGTAATTACTCCTGGTAACGTTTGTGGAAGTGTATACTGTATAGAAGATGTTGAAATAATGAACAAATTAAGTACAAGTCCTGGCGTAAGCGTAAACGAAATGAATGATAAATTACTTCAGAATGTTGATCTAAGAGGCATTATCGATTCTATAAAGAGTTTTCCTTCAAAGCCGATTATATTTGCAGAGAAACCATATGCGATTCTTTCATTCCTTTTTGATTATGCAGAAGGATTTGTATTTAAATCAGGCTCATTATTATGTCATTTATCTATCTTATTAAGAGAACATAACAAGGTTGCCTTAATAAGCCCTGATTACGATAAATATATTCATAACGCAAAAGAAGTAGTTATTGCCAACGGAGAAGTATTTAGTGTGGAGTGAAGTACCGTTATGAGTAAGTTATCATGGATTATAGTAGATGCCGCATCTTATGATATCGTTGAAAAACTTATAAGTGAAAATGCTTTAGAGTGCTTAAAGATTATCTCTGAAAAAGGTATAGGAACTAAAATGAAGATCCATCCTTTTAATTGTCAGACTCCATGTGCATTAGCCGTACAATTTACAGGCATGATGCCATGGGAGCTTGACATCGGAGGATACCATACACCTAATTATATGGCTGAAGGCAATGAAAAGTTAAAGTATGAGTTGTCTTTTAAAAACAGATATGTTGCTGATAATGTATGCTGGCATAATAAAAATATCGGAAATAAAAAAATAAAACTCTGTCAGATACCATATTATAATGACGATGTTAATGAGATTCAGCTGATAAACGGCTATTCTGAAAAGATTTATGGCTACACATTAATGTATTATGATGAGATCAATTGGAAGAAAGCTAATGATACACAAGAAACGGTGATCAATCTTTACGGTGATATATACAAAATAGTTTTAAATAATGACAGGAAAAGATTGCTGTTAGAAAATCAGAAATGCGGTAAAAAAATAAATATCGGGATCAACGAAAATGAAAACAATGATTTTTGGATCACTGAGGATACAGGCTTTAAATTTTTTGCTTTTGATCTGAATGATGAACATAAAATGATGTTGTTATTTACTGATGTATGGAAGTATCAACTTCATAACATTACAATTGATGAGCATTTCAGAAATGAAGTGGGAACTTTTCTTGGTGGTGCATATGGCAGATTATACAGAAATAAAAAATTTGGTACAAATTACTATTATGGCGGAGATGGAACGGCAGAAAAGATATATTTGAAAATGCTAAACCAGCTGGCAGCCTGCTTTGAAAAAATGAATATGTTTATGCTGAAAAAAATAGACTATGAACTGATAATTGCTTACCAGCCATGTGTAGATGATGCGAGTCATGAATTTTATGGATGGTGGAAAAATTCAGAGGGTAAAGATAAACAGTTCTATTGGAATATTATGAAGAAAGCATATATGCTGGCAGATCATCATATTAAAATGATATATTCGCAGTTGGATAGAGAAGACAGCGTTATGGTAACATCAGATCATGGAATATACAGTGTTTCATATAATTATTATATCAATGAATACTTATATGAAAAGAAGCATCTGTTATATGCAGATGAAGGAGAGATCGATGTAAAGCGTTCTGAACTGTATTATCATCCTGCTAATACAGGTGCATTGTATTTTAATGAGGCACTTTCAGAAGATAAAAAACAAAATATAATACAAGAATTATGCTCACTGAATATCGATGGACGCAAGGTGATTAGAGAATTAAAGGAAACTGATGGGAAAAAGGTTTTCGGCGATTATTTTATAATACCTGAAGCAGAGATCAATCTTAGTCCTCAAAGAAGCAAATGTTTATTGGAAATAACTCCTAAAACAGGATGTCATACAATAAATATCGGAGTTTCCAGTATGGATGCTATTTTTTTTGCGCAAGGTAAAAGGGTTTTAGATAATTGCAGCAATAATATTTCCAATACTGATATAAGAAATGTAATAATAAATTCTATTAAAAGTTGAAAGGAGTATTTTATTTAAAATGTTGAAAATAGTTTTTTACGGTAAATCTGGTAGCGGAAAAAGTACAGTAGCAACAGCTGCTTGTGAGTATTTTAAGAAAAATAATAAGACGATTGAGATTATTAAGCTGGCTGCACCTTTATATCATCTTCAGAATGAGGTATATAAAACAGCAGGTGTTGAGATCGGTTATTACGATCAGAATCAGAAGATACTGGAAGATATGGCAAAATATTTAAGAGAGATTAATCCTAATAGCTTAGTAGAGAATTTTGCAAAAGTATATAACTGCTCAAAGGCAGAAGTAATTATTAACGATGACCTTCGTGATGTAGAAGTTGATTATCCATATTTAAAGAACGAGAATTTTAAATTTATAAAAATCGAGTGTGATGAAGAAATAAGAAGAGAGCGCCTTAAATTAAGAAAAGATCTATGTTCTGTTCTTGATTCAGATACAACAAAGTATGTTGACCAGATTGTTCCCGATTATGTTATTAATACATCTGCTGGAGATAAAAATGTAACAATCAAAGAGATAACAGATATTCTTGGTAAAATGGACGAGGCGTAAACAATGATTTTGACGGGTGAAGAAATACTGAAAGAGGTAGAACAAAAAAATATTGTCATTCAACCTTTCGATAAAAAGAACATTGAACCCAATACATATGGATTTCATCTTGGTGATGAGGTTATAATCTACGATTCAAATGAATATTTGGATTCAAAAGAAAAATTGAATTATAAGAAATTTCCTATTCCAAAAGAAGGAATGGTGTTAGAACCAGGAAAATTCTATCTTATTTCTACTATGGAAAGAATGGGAAGTAACAAGTATGCCAAAACGCTTCATGCGCGTTTTGGAGTATCATCAATGGGAATGTGGATACAGTTCAGTGCTCCGCTGGGGCATGTAGGAGCAATTATAAACTGGACACTTGAGATAACGGTTGCACATAAGGTGAGAATATATCCCAACATGAAAGTAGGTAAAATCGCATTCTGGAAAATGATGGGGGATATTGACCTTTACAACGGTAAATATCTTAATTCAACAAATGTTGTTGCTTCGAGAATTGTTAAAGATTTTAAATAAAATTTTATTGTGTTTTTTATGCAAAGTAAGATGTAATACAAAATATATTAATTACAAGAGGTTTTTATTATGAAAAAAGAACATGAGCTTATTTTATCAGGTGTTTTATTAAACAAGAACGAAGAAGAATATGCAAAAATAGACAGTTTAATGGAAGAAAAATTAAATTGGGCTGAAATAGGCGGAGTACTGCTTAATCATCGTCTTGGAGGATATTTTTTCTTGGGACTTAACGAAAAGCAGCAGAAGCGTATTCCAAAGGAATTACGTGAAGCACTTAAGCTTCTTATTAAGGCACAGAAGAATCAGCAGCTTGAGATTGTAAAAGAGCTTAAGCCTGTAAATGAAGCACTCGTAGATGCATGTGTTCGTTTTGCAGCGTTGAAGGGTGCATTTTTTAGCAGTGAGATGTATGAAATAGGTGCAAGACGTTCAAACGATCTTGATTTTCTTGTATATGAGGAGGACCTTGATAAGCTTGATGTTTGTCTAAGGAAACTTGGATATATCCAGTCAAACATGACAGATGGAAAAATGGAAGAGGCTACGAAGAAGGAGAAACTTATTCAGAGACTGAATTATCACGACCTTGTTCCATATGTAAAGGAAACTGCTATAGGCGTTCTTTACCTCGATATCAACTTCCTGTTTGATAATAAGGAGAATCCAATTGATAAAACAGTTTACGAGTTGGGAACAAAATTATACAACGGAAGAAATTATACAGTTGCAGGACTGAATTATTATACCAATTTAGCACATCTCTGTGCTCATTTTTATAGAGAGGCAACTAACACAATCTGGACAGAGGGCAGACGTGATGCAACACTTTATAAGGTAGTTGATATAATCAACTATATAAGATATTATGGTGAACACATAAATATTGAAGAATTTATTCAGACACTTGATAAGCTTAACATGAGAGATAAGGCATACTATACATTTACAATACTTCAGGAATTCTATAGTGTTAATTTCATTGACAACTGCAAAAATATGCTTGAAAATGATTTTTTTGATCACGATTTCATGAATCATATCTACGATCATAAGCAGAAGAAGAATATAGTTAGAACTGAAAGCTTTTACGATACAGCATTTTCTTGTATTGAATAATTATAATAAAAGGAGCGATTGATATGTTTAATAGTAATGATTTTATCATTTTCGGCGATGTTCATAAAATAGATGGTATTAATAAAGAAAATGGCGGAACATATATTGTGCTTCAAGTTAAGAAGCGCAATGGTAGACCCGACAATACAATATATTTCAATAGAGAAAAAATGCTTGAAAAATCTAGTGTATATATATTAGTGAACGATAAAAAGGAAACATTGGAAACAAGCTTGTCAGTTGAAGATATTTTAAAATGCAATTTCACAGAGCACTTTGAGCTTGTAAAGGATTTTCAGAGAACAATAGTACCGCTTTTCTATCTGCGCGAGACATCTGAAAAAACAGTTATTTACAGTCAGCTTAGATTTACTAATGAAGATATGATCTTTATCAAGACAAAAGATATCGCTGGAAGCTCAGATATCAACGAATTGATAAGCGCAGGCTTGGAAGTTCATGCTGAGAATTGTGTTTTCCTTGGAAATCATCAGTGCTATTATCGTAAGATGGAGTCAGCAAAGGAGATCGAGTATAAATTTAATATGAAAGATAATGCTGATTCATGGGTACTTATAAAAGAACTGTTTAATGATACTGCCAACGGAAAGCTTGAAGACTATATCTTTGAATACAGAGATGATTTTCAGAAATGGGATTATATGAACTATATGTTCAAAATATACGGCGATGAAACTGAAAGGGGATATATTTCTTTCATTCCTCAGACAAACGGAAAATACCTTATAAAAAGAAAAATATATCAGAGGGATCAAATGTCAAGAATAGAGATTCACTACAAAAATGTAAGTATTGACTGCCCATTAAGAGAATATATTGAAAACGAATTCAATCTGCATGATTATTATGAATTTCCTCCGTTCAGACGTATAAGATATGATATCAATATTGAGAATTGCAGAACAGGAAATGTTCATGGAATATTCTTTGATTATATCACTGTTGAAGGGCATGATCAGGTATTAAAGCAGTGTGAGATCGAATATCTCAGAACCAGATCATTATTTGACAACAATGAATATAGAGAAGAGTTAGAGTATCTTAATAATTACATGAAGAATTTCTTTAACGAAAGATCAGTAAAGTTTGAAGAAACATTTTATTCAAAGCTTTCATTTATGTCAGAAGTTTGCAATGTTTCGGATAGATAATGAGGGTAAAGATGATTAAAGAAATATTAAAAGCAATTAAAGAAAAAGATGGAAATTTATATTCCATCAATTATATTGACACAATATTAAATTTCAAGAATAATATAGATAGCAAGACTTTTGACAGGGTAATATCATTTGTTAGGTTATACTTCAATCAGAAAACAAAATGGCAGAATGAAGCTATTGCAGATATTTACGTTGAAGATTTTTCAGAATTCACTGAAAAAATATCGGCATACTGTACCGAAGTAATTGCAGAAAAGAAAATCAGGATAAGCTCAGCAGAGAAATTTAATCTTTCTGTTAAAGAGTATGAGGTTCAGGAGTACCATATATTCGTACATGAAACAAATAATACAGCATTTATCATGAACTATGATACTCATGAGATCTATATGTTTATTGATGATACATCTGAGATAGCGTTGGTTGAATTTATAAGAGATATCGTTATAAAGGATCAGGAAAACAGAGGCTCTATTATTATGCATGCCGCTGCTGTTGAGAAAAACAACAGTGTTATTATGATATCAGGTGTCAAGGGTGCTGGAAAAAGTACGCTTACATTAGAAATGATATGCAATGGACATTACAGATTTTTTACAGGAGATAAGTTGTTCCTGAGAGTGTTCAATGGTAAAGTAATTGCAAAGGGCTGGCCCGATTACCCACATATCGGAGTTGGTACAATTCGTAACTTCAAAGTATTGAATGATTACTGCCAAAAATTTAATATAGAAAATATGCAGAACTCAGATAAGATATTACTTGACTTTGAAGAGTATTATAAGCTTGAGAAAATAAATATAAATTCAGGATATGCAGAACTTGATTATATTATTTTTCCGAAATTTTCTGTTGATGAACCAAGCAATGTTGTAAAAGTAGATGATCTTAAAAAACGTGTTCGTGATAACATTGAGTTTAAGGAAGACTTTCCGATGTCGCAGTGGCACAACTTTGTACCTAAAAAATATGACAAGGAACAGCGGATACAAATGATAATGGACGCTCTTGATTCTGTGTCAGGATTTAGCTGGAGCGGATTTTTTAATGCAGATGACATTTCTAAGATAGTATAACGAATATTATTGATACAAAGGAGTTTAGATGCCAAAATATAAAGAACGAACAGGGTCATGCAGCAAAAAATGGGATGATATGGAAAAGAGCTTTGGACGTAACGATCTGCTTCCACTCTGGATAGCGGACATGGATTTCACCATAGCAGATGAAGTGGTCAAAGCACTTCAGGATTATGTAAGTCATTCTATCTATGGCTACTTTAAAGTGCCTGAAAATTATTGGGAGGTTGTTATAAACTGGGAAAAAAATTACGGAGCATATTTTGAAAAAAGTGATCTTCGATTTTCACCAAGTGTAATTGCATCAATAAATTGGCTAATACACATATTGACAAATGAAAATGATTCAATTATAGTTTTTACACCTTCTTATAAGCAGGTTTTATCAGCTATCAAAAACAATGAAAGAAAAGTTGTACATTTTCCGCTAAACAATGATAATGGTTATTATAGCATCGATTACACTAAGTTTGAAACATATGTTATTCAAAACAATGTCAAAATGTTTATTTTCTGTTCTCCGCACAATCCAACAGGAAGAGTATGGAATTATGAAGAGATAAGCACGGTATTGAGCATATGCCGCAAACATGGAGTCTATGTTATAGCTGATGAAATATATCAGGATTTAGTTTTTGTAGAAAAATTCATTCCATGTGCAAGTTTTGAAGAATATGATGATATTTTAATTACTCTGATATCACCTGGAAAGTCTTTCAATATTTCAGGCTGTAGAAATTCATTAGTTATTATTCGTAATGAAGATATTATGTATAAGTTTGATATGTTTCGCAGGAAGATAAAAGTAAAAAAAGGCAGTGCTTTTGGATACATTTTAGCAGAAGCAGCTTACAAATCGGGAAAGGACTGGCTTGAGCGAGTTAAGCAGATTATATATGATAATTATTTGTACATAAAAGAGCAGCTTGGAAGTAATACCGATTTGATAATATCTCCTATGCAGGGAACATTTTTGTGCTGGATCAGTTTTGAAAACTACACAGAAATATCTGATTTTAAAAGTTTTATTATCAATGATTGTAAAATTGCAGTTGAGTTTGGTGAAAATTATGGCGGTAGTGAATACAGCAAATATATAAGAGTAAATATTGCTACACAAATATCACATATTAAAAAATTTGTTGAACAAGTTATAAGTGCACTTAGAAATATTACTCATGATAAGCATGACGACAATATTGGGTAATATTCAACCGAGGTCTGCGAAAACAGACCGCCAAATTGAATATTATGTTTGCACTCGCAAACCTTTATCTGGCTGACAGAAAATCTCTGTCGGCTTAATAAAGTGCGCCTGCAAGTAGGTTTTCAAAAGCAGTATGCTTATTATGGAACTTTATTCGGTTAACTTGATTTACGAGAATTTGTGGGTGGAATTGTGCGGTGTTGCCTTAAGGTTTGTGATACTAAAGTTTATTTATCGCCTGTTATGGATTTATTCAATCGAGAAATTGTATCATATTCGATATCATTAAGTCCTAACCTGGAGCAAATAAGGGAAATGCTGAATGGTTTATTTGGTAAACTTCTCGATGATACAACGCCATTGTTTCATCCAGATCAGGGATGGCAGTATCAACACGCAGAGTACCAACGACTATTATCTGAACACAACTTAACACAAAGTATGTCCAGAAAAAGGAACTGTATGGACAACGGTGCTATGGAAAATTTTTTCGGCAGATTCAAAGTTGAAATGGGGTATGGTGGGAAATTTGAAAAGCGTTAACGCTTTCATCGATGAGCTTAACGAATATATTTATTATTACAACAATGAAAGGATTTCTTCTAAACTAAAAATGAGTCCGATACAATACCGAACTCATTTTCAGGGTATGAATTTTAAACTGTGTAAATGCATTTTTTCTTAAAGTTTTGACGATAATATAATTGCAGCCAAATAAGGCAACGCTGAGGAGCGACCCGACACAGGCTGTAAAGATTTACGGTGAGGAGCAGCGCATTGTCGTTGCTTTTCTCTTCACCGGTATCTTTCAAGCGGATAAACCTCGGGAGCACGAGGGCGGAGCCTTCGTCAGCCGTCAGGCTGCTAATCTGTCCTCAAAGAAAATCGCAAACTGTGAGTGCGCAAGTCCCCAGTCTCGAACGGGCATAGTCCACTTCTTTGAGATTTCTTTGACACTCATATAGATAATCTTTCGGATAGAATCATCTGTCGGAAATACTGCCTTAGATTTAGTAAATTTTCTGACCATTCTGTGGTAACTCTCTACTGCATTTGTTGTATATATTATCTTCCTGATCTCCTGCGGATATTCAAAAAATGTTGTCAGTTCAGACCAGTTTTTATCCCATGATTTCAAAATGTTAGGATACTTCTTGTCCCACTTTTCACGGAATTCTTCTTTTGCATATTCAGCGTCATCAAGATTGACAGCACCATAAATTTTTTTAAGGTCTGCACATACTGCTTTTTTGTCCTTGTAGGGCACAAATTTGCAGCTGTTTCTTATCTGATGAACAATACAGAGCTGATTTTTTGTCTTTGGAAATATAGCATTTATTGCATCACAAAGCCCTGTCAGATTATCGTGACAAGCGATAAAAATGTCCGTAACACCGCGGTTTCTGAGGTCTGAACATATACTTGCATAGAAGCTTGCGGACTCATTTTCGGATATCCAGGTGCCAAGGATTTCTTTTTGTCCTTCCATATTGATTCCGAGAACGGAGTACACACATTTGCTAATAATTTTATTGTCTTTTCGTGAATTGAAAACTATTCCGTCAAAGAAAACTACGGGGTAAATTTTGTCGAGAGGACGATTTTGCCACTCATTTACCTCAGGAAGAATTTTGTCGGTTATTCGTGAAACAAGTCCCTGAGATATTTCTGCACCATATATTTCTTTGAGGGTATCTTCAATATCACGCTGGGACATTCCCTTTGCGTACATTGTCAGAATTTTCTGTTCAATTTCGTCTGTGTGAGTCTGTCTTTTTTCGATAACCTTGGGTACAAATTCACCGTTGCGGTCACGGGGGACAGATATTTCACATTCGCCGTAATCGCTGGTAATTGTTTTCTTGCCGTAACCATTTCTGCTGTTGCCGGAATTGTTGCCGAGAGCAGAATTTTTCTCATAGCCGAGATGCTCATCCATCTCTGCTTCAAGCATCTGCTCGATCGTTCCTGCGAATAATCGCTTTAATTTTGCCTGAATATCTCCTGTTGTTTCACAATCTGCCATCAGAAGCTGTACAAGCTCCATTTCCTTTTCGCTTAATCCGTGATTTCTGTTTGCCATAATACTTTACCTCCACTTTCATTTGTGGTTATTATTGGCATTTACACGGTTCGATATTCAGACTCCATTTTCAATCAATTTAATTTATATCTTTGTCTAAGCTTTGGGGTTCACTTCAAATTTCAATGCTGCTCTCATTATTACATTTTATCATAGTTGACTAATTTACAGAGTTTTTTCGCAGGCTCCGTTTGCATAGAATTTGGGATTGACTCGATTGATACTTTTTAGAGCGGAAATCGTGATTTTAGCAGGTTATATTTCTTTTGTGAGTCTTCGTGTACTCGTTTCTGCTGTTCCTCAGCCATAAAGTGTGAGATATAATCTCCGTTTGAAATATCATAGTAGGTGTGAGCAATATCGGCATACACCTCATAAAGCTGTTTGCAGTTCTCAAAGCTATATTTGAGAGCTGCTATTTTTTTGTCCGTTTCTTGCTTGACAGATTTTATGCGTTCAAGGTCGGCACGGTTCTGGATGCTGCTGCCGTTTATAGCCTGCCTGCAAATATTTAGTTTCAGCTTTTCTGATAGGGTAAACTGCGGCTTGTCTGCAAGCTCAAAGTAGCGTTCAGCCTGTTCTATGAGGCTGTCCATACTGTCCTGTTTGGCAGTAAGTTGGTTCAGCTCTTTCCTTGCCTTTTCATATTCCGCTTTAAGATTTTCAATCTTGCCTTCCAACTCTCCGATAGAATGGATATTGTCACGGTTTATAATTGTAAGCTGGGCGGACAGCTTGTAAA
>CAYOAV010000054.1:0-2791 GCA_964402055.1 uncultured Ruminococcus sp.
TTGAGGGGCGTGTGTCTTTGACGTATGGGTTCAAGTCCCATTTACCGCACCAAAAAAGCTTACAAATCATTCGGTTTGTAAGCTTTTTGTTTTATCTATTGCAATGTATAAACAAGATGTCCTCATCTCTGAACAGTATGTACTCAATGACTGCCCCTCGGGCCGTCATTGACTTAAAATCCTGTAAAACAAGATTTTAAGCGACACAAATCAAGAAAAATTTCAAGCTGGAATATACACAAATCACGATTTTTATATAGCCCAAAACTACACAAATCAAGATTTTTAGCAATACAATTCTTTTTCAAAATGCAATGTTTTAAACAGCCTGAGAATAAGCACAACGCCCACCAACAGTGCTACCGCCGCCATAGCAGGCGTTGCCCAAAGAATATACTCCAAACCGAAAATCCTGCGAATCACAAAGAACAAAACAATATCAAGCGAACCTTTATGCAGAAGTGACAGCAAAAACGGTTTTGTACCTTCTCCGACCGCCTGAAATACAGCTATGATAACAAATAAAAGCGGATAGATCGCAACGGCTATACAAAGGACACGCAGGAATTTCGCTCCATAAAAAATAGTGTCTGCATCACGGATAAAAAATTCAATAAGATAGGGTGCAAAAATATAGGAGCAAAGACTGCAAATCAAGGAAAATACCACCGTCAGCATAGCAGAAAAGCCTACAACTGCCTTCATTCTCTGAATACGTCCCGAAGAATAGCAATATGCAACAATAGGGAGCATTCCCTGCGTAATGCCCTGATTAATGGCATATGCAAGGGAATCAATTTTACGGACAACGCCAATTCCTGCAACAGCCGCACTTGAACCCATATCGGCTATCATACCATTGAGGAAGAAATTGGAGATTTGTCCTGCTGCAAGCAGGAAAAAGCTTGGTATCCCTGATTTTATAATATCCCAGGCGGTAACACCAACACTCCGATTGTTTTCCAGCGTAAAACGGAAAACGGACACTTCCTTATGGCGAATCAGATAGGCAATAAAATAAAGCATAGAAACAGCATTAGACAATGCCGTAGCAATAGCCGCACCGACTACCTCCTGACCGCTCGGCAACAGCACAAACATAAAAAGAGGGTCTAACACCATATTCAGGATAGCACCCAGAGTAATTCCGTAGCTTGCAACCCTGGACTGTCCTGTGCTTCGGATAAGATGTGCAAAAACAGCTGATAAAATCGTAGGTATTCCGCCTATGACTATGGTGATCATTGTGTACTTTACGGCGAGGTCTATGCTGTCCGAATCACCGCCAATGACAAGCAGAAACGGTCTTGCAATCAACCCCAGCAACAGACAATATAATGCGGCTGTAATCAATGCACCACGGATAGAAAGCACAAACGCACGTCTTGCCCGATGATGATGTCCCTCGCCAATCGCTCTTGTGATAACGCTTGAGCCGCCGATACCAAAAAGGTTTGCAATAGCGGTCATAATGTTATATACAGGCAGGCAGAGCGAAATAGCCGCAACCGCCGCTGCATTATTCGTTAAACCAACATACCATGTATCTGCAAGATTATAAATTACAGTAATTATTTGGCTGATAATAGTCGGGATTATCATAGACGCAACCGCCCTTGGAATAGGTGTATCTGCATAAAGCCTTTTTTCTCTGAGAGCTAACTCCGATTCCTCTTTCAGCTCATTTTCCATATTCGTCCGACCTTTCGATTTTTAATAGCACAATTTCAATAAGTGGCTTGTGCCGTCATTAAGTACGCATTAAATTATAGTTTGATTTTTTATTGCATTAAATCAATTTATGTAACTTTTCTGTGAAGTCCATCGTTGAAAAACACCAATGCCAATCAGCGTATTTCTCCCTTGACTTTTTGTATCTCCATATTGTATAATAATTCTATCGCAGATGAAAAAGGAAGTGAGCTTTTATGGAATATACTGAAAATATAATAAAACAGCCTCGTGCAGTGCTTGTAAGTGCGGATACAGGCGAATTTGATGCAGAATTATCAATGAAAGAGCTTGAAGAGCTTGCAAAAACCGCAGGCGTTGAGGTTGCCGCAACGGTAACGCAGAAGCGTCCTACCTATGATAACGCTACCTGCATAGGTTCGGGACGTCTTGAAGAGCTTGCCGAAGAGATAGAAAGCCTTGAAGCAGATATTGTAATCTTCGACCACGAGCTGACCGCAAATCAGACGAAGAATATCGAAAAAATACTTGATATACGAGTTATCGACAGAACAACGCTCATACTTGATATTTTCGCCCAGCGTGCATTGACCGCCGAGGGCAGACTTCAGGTAGAGCTTGCCCAGAATAAATACCGCCTTGCTCATCTTGCAGGAAAGGGAATTGAAATGTCAAGGCTCGGCGGTGGTATCGGCACAAGAGGTCCGGGTGAATCAAAGCTTGAAACGGATAAACGTCATATCCGCCGCAGAATAGAAATACTTTCCGCAGAGCTTAAAGAGCTTGAACGCAGACGTGAACAGCATCGTGCAAGACGAAAAAAGGATAACGTCCTTGTCGGTGCGATAGTCGGCTATACAAATGTCGGAAAATCCACTCTTATGAATGCTCTTACCAAGGCAGGCGTGCTTGCAGAGGATAAGCTTTTTGCAACTCTTGATACTACCTCCCGTGCATTGGAGCTTCCTGACGGAAGAACGCTTATGCTTGTCGATACGGTAGGACTTGTCCGCAGACTTCCGCATAACCTTGTCGAAGCTTTCAAAAGCACTCTTGAAGAAGCCGCAAACGCTGATATAATCATCAATCTTATTGATAT
>CAYOAV010000054.1:2891-12293 GCA_964402055.1 uncultured Ruminococcus sp.
AATACTATCCGACTGGAGGGGAAGATTTTTTCCGAGGAATATACTCCCGAGGGCACTCTTATAGACGCACTTGTTGATAAAAAGGTCTATTACCTCGCTGAACCGTTCAGAATATGAACCGAATAAGCAGCGCAAGTATCATCACTCCAGGGATCCCAAGTATAAGCGAAACAAAGGCTGTAAAATAATTCAACGGAACAGAAAATCCGACATAATCCCCGAAAAAATGAAGCAGAAGCAGAAAAACTGCCCCCGAACCCATACCAAAAGCCGCAGAGCGTACAGGCTTTTCCCCACGAAGATAATATATGAGCATAATAACAGCGGCTATTGCCTGTACTGCATAAAAAATCAGCTCTCCTGCATTCATTTTAAAACAGTCCTCCCCGAAATACCGTTTTCACGAGCCTGTCTTATGAGATAAGCATAACGAGCCGTCAGAGCCAGCTCCTCATATATTACAGCGTCTATCAGGTCATTGTCGGTAACAAGGTTGAAGCTCCGTCTGCACCTTGAAAGCTCGGTTAAAACATCATCAATATCCCCCAGAAGCTCCTGCTCACTGATTTTTGTATCAGCTTGCGGTACATTTAGCTTTTCGGGGATATTTTTGTTGTATTTCGTCAAAAAGCCTAAAATATCCTTTAATTTTTTTGTTGTATTCATATTTTATCCTCTAAACAAGTATGTAAAGCAACGCAAGAATAAGCCTTATATCCGCATTTTCACGCATAAGTACAGCGGCAAGTATGATTATAAGCAGATTATCCGCATTAAAGCCGCCCGACTGATTTTTTTGAGGTTCATCGGGCGGAACACGGTCCGGCGGAGCTTCGGGAATATTCTGCCGCTGTATGCTTTGCGGATTCTGTGGACGCTGTATATTTTCAAAGCGTGGCTGAACAGGCGGCGGTGGAGCTTGAACATTTTTTGCCATATTCTGCATATTCCGTCCAGACTGCATATTTCTTTGCTGAATATAACGGTTTCCCTGTTCAAGATAGCCCTGCATAAGCCTGTTCATCTCCCCTACTCTTTTTTGTGCTGTTGAAATTCCCTGATCATTCTGCATAAAGCTTACTCTCCGTTAAAAAAGATTTCCGATAGCTCCGTTCTCTTTAAGCTCGGTGTAAACGTTAAAAAGTCTTAGCAATTTAACAGCTTTATCCACCTTGGGACGCTTTTCCTCGGATAAAAGAGGACGGAGAGCAAGAAGAAGCTCGCAGTTTTCATCATTCTGCGACAATCCCGACATAAGCTTCATAATTGCCGCAGGATCAATGTCAGGAGGTGAATTATCGCTGTCCGATTGCTCATTGCTTGTATCAGAGCCGCCAAACATTGCCGCAAGCTCCTGAATCTGCCGCATACTTTCCTCATCGGAAAGCAATGAGCGTATCTTTTCAGACATATCGTCCAACATCAGTCACCTCCTGCATATTTTTATTTTCCACCAGTAAGCTTATTATAAAGAGCCTTAGCCTGCGGACTGCTCATAAATTGTTCAAGTGCTGTCGGATTATTGACTATCCTGTTGAACATTGCTTCATCGGCAGGCTTCATATTCTTCATTGCCGAATCAAATTTCCCTGCTTCAAGCTCATTTTTAAGCTGTTCCTTGGGTACTCCGAGCTTTTTGCTCACGACTTCAAGCAGCTCATTCATATTCTGTTTGTTAAAATCTGTCATAATTTCCTCCCGTATTGCATAATAAGTTCACGAATTGCTCTTTATTTTCTTTATAGTTTATGTTATAATTTATGACGATAGAATTGCAGCGGAGCTTTTTCGCTTAGAAATCCGCTGATTAAAGCGACAGAAACATATCGCTCAGCGGTTTTCTTATTATAATATTATGCAGGGGGGAGAAAAATTGTGAGAATAGTTGTAATGTCTGATTCGCACGGCAAAACAGGAGCTGTTAGCGATATCGTTGATAATAACCTTGGCAGAACGGATATGTTCATTCACCTCGGTGACGGAGAAAATGAGAGCGACCTTATTATTGCGGAATATCCACACCTCGATTTCCGCAGAGTTGCAGGGAACTGCGATTATTGCAGCAGACTTCCGCTTTCCATGATAATAGACGCAGGAAATGCAAGAATTTTCGCCTGTCACGGTCATACCTATGCCGTAAAGGGCGGGCTTGAAAAAATTACAGCGGCGGCGAAAGCTAACGACTGTAATATAATACTGTTCGGTCATACGCATGAACGCTTTATCCATTATGAGGACGGCATTTATTATATGAACCCCGGCAGCTGTGCCTTGCCCCGTGACGGGAAACGTCCCTCATACGGCTTTATAGATGTAACCGATAAGGGAATCTTCACTTCAATTGTAGACCTTACTTAAAATGGAGTTGTAATATGAAAAAAATAGCGTCTTTAATATTAGCGGCGGCTTTATGCACTGCCTTAGCCGCAGGCTGTTCATCTGAAAATACTGCCGATGCGGCTGTTACATCAGCAAATACCGAGGCCGCAGAAATTCTCAGCGGCGAACAGAAAATGTTCAATACCTCGCTTGTTTCTGTCGGAAATACCTATCGGCTAAATGAAAAGCTGAAAGCTCTCGAAAGCGGCGGCGAAATAACAGTTGGCTTTATCGGCGGCTCTATAACCTACGGCTATACCGTTCAGCCGAATGAATGCTACGCAAGCAGAGTATGTGATTACCTTAAAGAAAAATACCCTAATGGTACTGTAAATTATGTCAACAAGGGTATAAGCGGAACGCCGTCTATCCTTGGAAATTTACGTCTTAAAAGGGATATTCTCGATAATAATGCGGATATTATATTCGTGGAATATGCTGTGAATGACGGTATGGAAGCGGATTATCAGGAATCATACGAATCACTTGTAAGAACCGCTCTTGAACAGGAAAATGAACCTGCGGTAGTCCTGCTTTTCAACCGAACTAAGGAAGGTCATTCCGCACAGGAATATATGAAGAATATCGGCGAATTTTATTCCCTCCCGATGATAAGCACGGCAGATGTTTTCACCGAGGGTCTTGAAAGCGGCGAAATGGTATGGGAGGATTATTACAACGATTCCTCGCACCCTAATTCCGCTGGTCATGAGCTTTTCTGCAAGCTTATTGCGAACGCATTTGAGGAATCGCTCAAGGTAAGCTCGGACGATTATACTCTCCCTGAACAGAAGCTGCATGACGCTCCATATGAAAATGCCGTTCTTATTGAATCAGATTATGACGGTTCAGACAGCAGATTTTCCATGGAATCACTCGGAAGCTTCACTAATTCCTGTACGGCTGACGGCTTCACCAAGGGCTGGGCATTCGATAAATCAACCAACGAGCCGATGAAGTTCAAGGTGACTGCAAACGGTCTTTTCCTTGTATGCAAGCGTAACAACAACGCTTCAATGGGAAAATTTGAGGTTTATATCAACGGTGCTAAGGTCAAAACCATAGACACAAACCAGTCGGACGGCTGGGGCGATCCATTCGCATTCAAGGTAATAAAATGGCAGGAAATCAAGGATATGGAGATCGAAATAAGACCGACCGAGGATTCTCTCAATAAAACGATTGAAATACTCGCAGTAGGATTCAGTGCAAATTGATTATGAAAATTTCTGTTTTAATAGAAAATACCGCAAAAGACGGCTTCAACGCAGAGCATGGATTGAGCCTTTTTATCGAGCATAATAAAAAGAAGCTTCTGCTTGATGCAGGAAGCTCCGAGGTTTTTTATGAAAATGCCGTAAAGCTTGGAATACAGCCTGAAAATGCAGATATATCCGTCCTTTCGCACGGTCATTACGACCATTCGGGAGGATTTACAGCCGTTCTTGAACGGAATGACAGCCTTAAAATATATGCCCATAAAAACGCATTCGGAAATTATCTTTCGGGCAACGGTGGACTTCATTTTATCGGCATTCCCGATAATGTAAGGAATTACAGAGATAGATTTATCCTCACGGACGGAGTAAATAAGCTTTATGATGATATTTACCTTGTTCCGCATGGAGATGATGTATCAGACGAAATCGGCAGACGTGCCAAGCTTTACATAAACAGCGAAGATGAACCCGATTGCTTTTCACATGAGCAGAGCCTTGTTATAGATACCGAAAAGGGTCTTGTTATCTTTAACAGCTGTTCCCATGGCGGTGTACAAAATATCGTCAGAGAGGCTCGTGAAGCCTGCGGAGGGAAAAAGGTTTATGCCTATGTCGGCGGTCTGCATATGAAAGGCACGGAAAACGGCAAAGAAATATGCACAATGCCCCCAAAAAGCCTTGATAAGCTTTGCCAATTTATAAAGGACGAGGGTATTGCTCATATTTATACAGGTCACTGTACAGGCTCGGCAGGTATTGAGGAGCTGAAAAAACGTCTTGACAATGTTCATACGCTTACATCGGGGCTTTGCTTTGAGCTGTAGGAGGTATTTCAATATGAAAAAGCTGAAAATAACATTAATTTCAATAATAACCGCATTCGCACTTGTCGGCTGTACTGCTGAAATAAAAAAGCCGTCCGAAGCTGCTGTCACCACGGAAAGCGTTGCGGAAACAGATATGACCGAACAAACTGAATCGCAGGAACAAACTACAACGCAGGAGGAAAATATTCCTGTTGACGATATAATGGATAGTGAGCTTGATTTTTCATCAGAAGAATCACTCCTTAATTCGATGACCGATGAGCAGAAGGTCGGACAGATAATACTCGGACGTTTCCCCTCCGAGGGTGCAGAAGATATTATTGAAGAATATCATATCGGTGGATTTACTCTTTATGCAGATGATTTTAAGAATGAATATCCCGAAACTATGGCGGAAAAGACAGCCGATTTACAGTCATCATCCGATATTCCGCTTTTCCTCGCCGCAGATGAGGAGGGCGGCACGGTAGTAAGAATATCGAAATTTCCTCAATATAGGCTTAGTCCGTTTTCATCACAGATTGTCCTTGCAAGAGATGGAGCTGAAGCTATCCGTGAAGAAAATCTTGAAAAAGCGGAGCTAATGCTGTCGCTTGGAATTAATTTCAACCTCGCACCTGTTGCGGATATTACAGAAAATCACAGCGACTATATCTATGACAGAACATTCGGAGAAACGCTGAATAAAACCTGTGAATATATCACGGCAACGGTTGAAGCGATGAACGAGGGCAATATAGCAAGCTGTCTAAAGCATTTCCCGGGATATGGCTCTAACGTTGATACCCATACAGGAAGTGCAGAGGATAAACGCTCACGTTCAAGCTTTGAAAATACAGATTTTAAACCGTTCCAAGCAGGAATTGAAGCAAATGCACCGTCAATAATGATAAATCATAACGTAGTTACGGCTTTTGACGATACAGCACCTGCATCACTTTCAGCGGAAGTACACGATATTCTCCGAAATGAGCTTGGATTTGACGGAGTTATCCTCACGGACGATCTTGGAATGGACGCAATAACGGAATTTGCCGCAAGTTCAGAGGAAAGTCCGTATGTCCTTGCAGTAAATGCAGGGAATGATCTGCTTTGCACCTCCGATATTGAAACAGCATACAATGATGTCCTTGCGGCATTATCAGACGGACGAATTGACAGAGAAAAGCTTGACGAAAGTGTGCTTAGAATTATAAAAATGAAATCAGATTATGGAATTATATCGTTTGAATAATATACCAATTATCTGATAATACTGCTACAACCCACTTCCGTAGGGGACGGGTTTCCCGTCCCGCAGTTCAAAAAAAAACGAACAGGAAAATAAACCGCTCTCGCCTGCCATTAGCAAACGAGAGCGGTTTTATCATTCGATACCAAGAACCGTATATTCCTTGTCCTCGACAGCCTTTTTAAGAATGTCATCGGGAACTTCCTTTGAAAGAGTAACCACCGCATTCCTTTCAGTATGGGAAGGAACTGCACTTTCAACTCCGTCAACTGCTTCAAGAGCCTTTTTTACAGCCGCCTCGCAATGCGAACACATCATTCCCTCAATTTTAATTGTTTTTGTCATAGATTTTTCCTCCTTATATTTTACACGGCTTTTTCTGTCGTGCTTTTTACTGTAAATATCCGTTAAATTAAGACGAAGTGCGTTTGTCACAACACAAAAGCTTGAAAGGCTCATCGCCGCCGCCGCAAACATCGGTGTAAGAGTTACCCCGAACGGTATAAGTACGCCTGCCGCAACAGGAATACCTATTCCGTTGTAAATAAATGCCCAGAAAAGATTTTGCTTTATATTTCTCAATGTGCTTCTACTAAGACGTATTGCCGCCGCAACGTCTTCAAGACTGCTTTTCATAAGAACAACATCAGCCGCATCAATCGCAATATCCGTACCTGCTCCGATAGCTATTCCTATATCAGCCGCAGTAAGTGCAGGTGCATCGTTTATTCCATCACCGACCATTGCAGTCCTGCCGCCCGCACGGAGCTTCCGCACCGCTGATTCCTTTTCATCGGGAAGAACTCCTGCGATAACATTATCAATGCCTGCCTGTTCAGCTATTGCACGGGCAGTTTTTTCATTATCACCTGTCAGCATAACAACATTAAGTCCCATTGCTTTAAGCTCTGCAACAGCGTTTTTGCTTTCCTCTCTTATAACGTCAGCCGCCGCAAGAACACCGATAAGCTTGCCGTCATAAGCAAACATAAGCGGTGTTTTTCCGCTTTCGGCAAGTGCTTCATAATCAATTCCGCTTATATCCGCATATTCCGATATAAAATCAGGCTTGCCGCCAAGAGCCGTTTTGCCGTTTATTTTCGCTTCTATGCCGTTGCCCGAAAGTATACGGAAATCAGTTGTTTCATAAGCTGTAACGGAACGCTCTCCGCCGAGTGCGGTAACAGCCGCCGCAAGTGGGTGTTCGCTCTTTTTTTCAAGCGAAAATGCTATTTTAAGCAGCTCATCCTCCGAATATCCTCCGCAGGGGATAACATCGGTTATTTTCGGCTCGCCCTTGGTTATTGTGCCTGTTTTATCAAGAGCAATGTTGGTTATTCTTCCTGTTTCTTCAAGAGATGCCGCAGTTTTGAACAGAATACCGTTTTTTGCACCTACTCCGCTTCCGACCATTATTGCCACAGGCGTTGCAAGCCCCAACGCACATGGACAGCTTATAACAAGCACCGTGATACCTCTTGCAAGAGAATATCCGACCGTATGCCCCGACAAAAGCCATATCAGAAAAGCTACCAAAGCGATACCCATTACAACAGGTACAAAAATGCCCGAAACCTTATCAGCTATTTTTGCAATAGGAGCTTTTGTTGCGGCGGCATCGCTCACCATCTGAATTATCCTCGAAAGAGCTGTTTCCTCTCCGACCTTTTCCGCCCTGCATTTAAGATAACCCGACTGATTTATCGTTGCAGCTGAAACCTTATCGCCGATTTTTTTATCAACAGGTATGCTTTCACCTGTCAGAGCGGATTCATTTACCGCACTTTCTCCGTCAATTATCTCTCCGTCGGCAGGAATACTCTCTCCTGCTCTTACGATGAAAATATCACCCTTTACAAGCTCATTAGCAGGGATAGTTGCCTCATTTTTATCACGAATAACCACAGCTGTCTGCGGAGCAAGTGCCATAAGCCCCTTTAATGCGTCAGTCGTTTTACCCTTGGAGCGTTCCTCAAGCATTTTACCGAGAGTTATGAGCGTGAGTATCATTGCCGCAGATTCAAAATAAAATTCGTGCATATATATTTCAGGCTCATTTGAAAACGTCATCGCAAAAAGTGCATAAAGGCTGTAAATATATGCCGCAGACGAGCCTAACGCAACAAGGCTGTCCATATTCGGCGACCGCCGCCATAACGCAGTGTAGCCGCTTACGAAAAATCGTTGATTTATAACCATTACCGCCGTTGTCAGCAAAAGCTGTATAAGACCGAGTGCAAAATAATTTTCTTCAAGAGCCGCAGGTATTTTCCACCCCCACATCATCGCTCCCATAGAAAAATACATCAGCACCGCAAGCAGTATCAGCGATGAAACAAGCCTGAAAACAAGCTTTTTTTCTTTACTGCGGTCAGATTTTCCGCTTTCAGCAGGCTTTTTGTTGCCTGTAGAGATACCATATCCTGCTTTTTCAACGGCATTGATAATATCCGACTGCCTAGCAGTTCCCTCGACCGCCATTGAATTTGTCAGCAGATTTACAGATACAGAAATTACTCCGTCAACATTGGAAACCGCCTTTTCAACCCTTGCACTGCAAGCCGCACAGGTCATTCCCGTAACATTATATTTTTCCATTTTAAACCTCGCATAATTACATCAAGCGTTTTATTATATTGATAAGCTCGTCTGCTGCTTCGCCGTTACCGTTGCGGATATTGTTCACAACGCAGGTGCTGATATGACTTTCGAGCAATTCACGGTTAAAAGCGTCAACCGCCGCACCGACAGCCGCCGACTGGGTTAGAACATCGGTGCAATAGGCATTTTCATCGAGCATTTTTTTAATGCCCCGTATCTGCCCCTCGATACGGTTCAAACGGTTCATAAGTCTTTTAAGCTCCTCTGGGGAACGTTCCTTGGTTTTTTTACATTCCTGACATTTATCGCATTTCATAGATTATCTCCTGAAAATGAAATTTTATTCTACGAATATTATATACCCCCTCTGGGTATTTGTCAAGCATAAAATTTTTCCGCTTGCATTACACAAGCGGAAAGAATGAACACAATAATTTTATTCTCCACCCTCGATAATAATAGCCTCCTTATCGGCTGAATTACCGTAAACAGGTGCAAGAGCTTCATCATATGCCTTATGGAAAAAGCTTTCATCTGCAAGGCTGATAATTTCGTCATTTATCCATTGCAGAAGCGTTTCATTACCCTTTGTGACTGCGGGAGCGATAACATCAATGCCGCCGAGCGTTTCTATTCCGACAGAAAATCCGTCATTCTGCGTTGCCCATGCAAGAACCTCGGTATTATCAGTCGAAAGAGCGTCACCACGGCCATCGGCAAGTGCGGAATATGCTTCGTTATATTCGTCAAATCTTATAAGCTCAAGCCCGTTTATAGGATTTTCCGTGAAATACTGCTCCGCAGTCGTGCCTTTTACGACTATAAGCTTTTTGTTTTCAAGCTCCTGCTCCGAGGTTATCAATGCCGTATCGGGAGATACAACTCCGAGCGACACCTTCATATACGGCAGGGCGAAATCTACCTTTTCCGCTCTTTCCTCCGTTACGGTGAAATTGGCAAGGATAATATCAGCCTTCCCTGTAATAAGATACTCCGAACGGTTAGCCGCTTCTACGGAAATAAGCTCCGCATTTACGCCCATATCCTCGGCAAGACGTTTTGCAAGGCATATATCGTATCCTTGATATTCTCCATTGCTGTCGATATAGCCGAATGGATTTTTATCCGAAAAAACGCCTATTTT
>CAYOAV010000055.1:0-11848 GCA_964402055.1 uncultured Ruminococcus sp.
GAGCTTATTGAAAAAACAGGCGAGGTGCTTTCACAAAATTCTAAGCATCTTATCCATTGCCTTACTATCATCGGGCAGGTTGAGGGTCATTATTTGCTACCACCGCAAAACAAGACTACAAAATATGAACACATTATGCCTGCACTTGTGGCTGTTGAACAGGATCGCTCTATTGAGGGATTGGTTATAATACTGAACACGGTGGGCGGTGACGTTGAGGCTGGGTTAGGTATTGCGGAGCTTATTGCAGGAATGAAAACTCCCACCGTTTCAATTGTTGTTGGCGGAGGCCATTCGATCGGTGTGCCGCTGGCTGTATCGGCTAAGCGTTCATTTATTGTTCCGAGTGCGACTATGACTATTCACCCTGTGAGAATGAGCGGAACTGTTCTTGGTGTGCCGCAGACGCTTTCATATTTTGACAAAATGCAGGACAGGATAAGCAATTTTGTATGCCGCAACAGCAGAATTTCGTCAGAACGCTTTAAAAAGCTTATGATGAACACGGGTGAGCTGACAATGGATATGGGGACTGTTATCGATGGCGAAACGGCTGTAAGCGAGGGACTGATAGACAGGCTTGGCGGTTTATCGGATGCAATTGAGGAGCTTTACAGGTTGATTGAAACAGGTGAGCCGAGATACCCTGATTCGGAGGCAAGATAATGGTTATCCATACAATTATTGATGAATATGATTTATTATACGCTCAATATGAAAATATAAACAAAGATGAAAATTCGGAAACACGGCAGGATTTTTCGGGGACTATGCTTTCGGAAGATTTTACCCGACTGCCTGCGATTAATGACGGGAGGTTTTTATTATGACGGTGATTGACGGAATTATACAGGGCCTTATTCAAGGACTTTCGGAGTTCCTGCCGATATCAAGCTCGGGACATTTATCGATATTTCAGCATTTTTTTGGATTACACGGCGAAAATGCGGTAATCGTGAATATTTTTCTTCACCTTGGAACGCTGATTGCGGTATTTATTGCATTCTGGGGGAAAATAAAGGCTCTTATCATTGAATTTTTCAGGCTTTGCAAGGATATTTTTACAGGGAAATTCAAGTGGAAGGAAATGAATCCCGAACGCAGAATGATTTTTATGATAGTTATATCAACGGCTGTGCTTGCGGTTTTCCTGCCGTTTAAGGATCATCTTGAGGGGTTACAGTCTGATGCAAGCATTATTGCGGAGGGAATTGGTTTTTTATACACTGCGGCATTGCTTTTCCTTTCAACAGGCAAGCTTTGCAGTGGGAACAAGCTGACCTGTGGAGATGTAACGGTGACAAAGGCAATTTCTATCGGGATTTTTCAGGGAATTGCTCTTGTGCCTGGGATATCCCGTTCGGGTTCGACAATATCGGCAGGACTTTTTAACGGATTGAAGCGTGAGGACGCTGTTGAATACAGCTTTATTCTTGGTATTCCTGTTATTATTGCAAGTGCTTTAATGGAAATACTTGGATATGATGGAGAGGGAATATCTGAAATCGCTTTACCTATTGCTGTTGGCTTTATAACGGCGGCTGTATCGGGATATCTTGCTATACGACTTATAAAGCTACTGGTTGTATCGGATAAATTCAGACTTTTTGCATACTATACGTTAATTCTTGGAATAATAATACTTACAGTAGGAATTTATGAGAGCGTAAGTGGAAATATTGTAACTTTTGCAAGTACATAAACTGGAGGAAAAGGTTTTGGCACAAAATAAATCAAAGGCTTCAAAGGAAGAGGCTCGAATTGAAAATGAAAACAGCCGCCGCCGTGACAGGGTTTTATGGTCAACGGTGCTATTTGCGGCTGGTATTCTTGCGGCGGCTTTTACGCTGATAGAGGGTGAATCCTTTTGGAACACGGTACATAATATTTTTCTTGGTCTTTTCGGAGTGACGGCTTTTCTTCTGCCTGTGGTGATGATATATGCTTCGATAATGGTCGCTATGGATAAGACAGAGCTTTATGTCAGCACAAGGCTTATTCAATGCGGTGTGGCAATTCTGCTTCTGACAGGCTTTGTTCAGATATTTTTTGCTGGTGAGCTTCAGGGAGAGGATCTTTTTAAAGAGATACTTCCTGCGTTATATTCAGAGGGAAAAAGGCTCAGAGGTGGCGGAGTTGTCAGCATTATAATTGCGGGGCCTTTGCTTGCGTTGTTTAAAAGAGTGGGAGCGTCTATAATTATAGTTTTGCTCTGCTTTGTTTATATTATGATTGCTGCCAACAAGACTGTTATAGATCTTTTCAGAATGATAAGAAACGGCTTTGCAAAGGCAAGTGCCGCTCGTGTGGAGAGCTATGTTGAAACACCAGATTTTGTACCGCCTCCTGGGGCAAAAAATGGGAAAAAGATTGTACCTAATGCTGATGTTCCTAAAAAAATTGCGGAGAAACAGCAGAAGAATTTCGAGGTTGACATACCTATGCCTGTAGGACAGAAGCTTACGCAGAGCGAACAGATAAAGGCTACAGGAACTCTTACAGAACCGCCAAAGGAATTTGACGATGAGGTCAAGGCTATTCCTGAAAATGCACCAAAGCTTGATATAAATAATTCGGCTGAAGCGGAAAATGCAAAGGAACAGCTTAAAAATGCTTCAAGCGAGCTTGATGATATTATTAAAAAGGCTGCCGCCGCTCCTAAGAAAATCAAGGCAAGAGTGGAGGAAAGGCCTGCCGAGGTTGACAATTTGGGGAGCAATGAGCTTAAAAAGGATATTGCAGGGGCAATCGCTAACAAAAAGGCTGTTGCACGACAGTCAACGCTTGCTTCGGAAAAAATTGAATCGACGGAAGAGCTTGATATGCCTGATGCACTGACGGCGGCTGACATTCAGCATGAGATAACGGAAAATAAGCAGGAGTCTTTTGTTTACACATTTCCGCCTGTTGATCTGCTTAAATTGGCGGATAATGACAGAAATTCGGACGAGGCAGAGGCTGAAATGAAAAACAATGCAGACACGCTTGTTGACACGCTTAAGAGCTTCGGTGTTCAGACAAGGATAGTTGACATTCACAGAGGCCCTACTGTAACAAGATATGAGCTTCAGCCGAGTGCAGGCGTAAAGATTTCAAAAATTACATCGCTTGCTGACGATATTGCACTTAATCTTGCGGCGGCTGGTGTTCGTATTGAAGCACCTATCCCAGGCAAGGCGGCTGTTGGTATAGAGGTTCCGAACAGGGTCAAGGACACGGTTTCTATTCGTGAAATGATTGAGAGCGAGGAATTTTCCCATGCGAAAAGCAAGCTTTCATTCGTTGTCGGAAAAAATATTGACGGTGATGTTATTATCGGTGATATTGCCAAGCTTCCGCACGTTATTATTGCTGGAACTACAGGTTCGGGCAAGTCTGTTTGTACTAACAGTATAATTATGAGTATATTATACAACGCTTCGCCTGACGAGGTACGTCTTGTGCTTATTGACCCTAAAATGGTTGAATTTAAGGTTTATGACGGAATACCGCATTTGCTGATACCTGTTGTTACAGATCCTAGAAAGGCGGCAGGTGCGTTATCGTGGGCGGTTCAGGAGATGCTCAAGAGATACAAGCTTTTCGCAGACAGCAATGTCCGTGACCTTAACGGATATAACGAAATGGCGGCTGAAAAAGAGGGCATTGAGCCTTTGCCGAGGATAGTTATTGCAATAGATGAGCTTGCAGACCTTATGATGGCTTGCTCTAACGAGGTTGAGGATTCCATATGCCGACTTGCACAGATGGCGAGAGCGGCAGGAATGCACCTTATAATTGCTACACAGCGTCCGACAGTTGACGTTATCACGGGACTTATCAAGGCTAACATTCCGTCAAGAGTTGCACTTACGGTTTCTTCACAGGTTGACAGCCGTACTATTATTGACACGGCAGGAGCTGAAAAGCTGCTTGGTTACGGTGATATGCTTTATTATCCGCAGGGTATTCCTAAGCCTGTACGAGTTCAGGGCTGCTTTGTTTCGACCAAGGAGGTTGAAGCGGTTGTATCGTTTATCAAGAGCGGCGGTCAGGTTGAATATTCAAGCGAGATAATCGAGGAAATCGAGAAGGCTACGCCTGTTCCAAAGGGCGATACAAGCAGTTCGGCTGATGTTCCGACAGGTGATGGCAGTGATGAGGAGATAATCGACCGTGCGGTTGATGTGCTTTGCGATGCAGGACAGGCTTCTGTATCATATTTACAGAGAAAGCTGAAGCTTGGCTATGCCCGTGCGGCGCGAATTATGGATCAGCTGGAGGAGCTTGGAGTTGTTGGCCCTTATGAGGGTTCAAAGCCGAGGGCTGTTATAATAACAAAGGATATGTGGTTGAGAAGAAAGCTTATAAATAATGATACGGTTTCCGAATCTATCGGTGACGGCGGTTCGGAGATATTTGACGAGGTTGTTTCAAAAACAGACGATTCGGAATAGAAGTATCATTCTTGAAAAAGGAGTTAAATAATGCTGTTTTTACCTATATCAAAAGAGGATATGCTGGAGCGTGGGATAGAGCAGCTTGATTTTATCTGCATTACGGGTGACAGCTATGTGGATCATCCGAGCTTCGGGATTTCGATAATTTCAAGAGTTGTTGAGAGCCTTGGTTTCACGGTTGGCATTATTGCACAGCCTGACTGGCACAGCACTCATGATTTTATGAAGCTTGGCAGACCTAAATATGCGTTCCTTGTAACATCGGGAAATATAGATAGTATGGTTGCACATTACACAAGTGCAAAAAGAAAGCGTTCAGATGACGCTTACACGGCAGGAGGTCTTGCAGGAAAGCGTCCTGACCGTGCGGTGATTGTATACTGTCAGAAAATAAGGGAGGCTTACGGAGATATTCCAATCGCAATAGGCGGTCTGGAGGCTTCTTTAAGGCGATTTGCTCATTATGATTACTGGGATGATGCGGTACGTCCGTCCATACTTTGTGACAGCGGTGCGGATATACTTATGTACGGAATGGGCGAGCATCAGATAACGGAGATATGCACACGTCTTGCAAAGGGCGAGGATATTCACGAGATGAAGGATATTCGTGGAACGGCTTATCTTGTTAAGCCTGTTGACACGCCTTATGGTGCGGTTGAATGTCCGTCCTTAAAGGCTTGCCGTGAGAAAAAGGAAGAATATGCAAAGGCTTGCCGTATACAATATGACTGGCAGGACGAGGTTTACGGCAGGACTATAATCCAGCGTCAGGGAGATATGATGCTTGTACAGACTGCACCCTCGCCTGTTCTTACGACGGAGGAGCTGGACGCAGTTTATGAGCTTCCGTATATGAGGACTTACCACCCGATATATGAAAAGGACGGCGGTGTTCCTGGGATAAAGGAAGTTGAATTTTCGATAACTCATAACAGAGGCTGCTTCGGTTTTTGCAACTTCTGTTCGATTGCACTTCATCAGGGCAGGCGAATTGCGGTAAGAAGTGAGGAAAGCGTACTGCGTGAGGCGAAGCTTCTGACTACGCTACCGAATTTTAAGGGATATATTCATGATGTCGGCGGCCCTACGGCGAATTTCAGAAGGACAAGCTGTGACAAGCAGCTTGAACATGGACTTTGCAAGGGGAAGAAATGCCTTGCACCGAATCCATGCAAGAATCTTGTTGTGGATCACACGGAATATCTTGAAATGCTAAGAAAAATAAGGGCGATACCAAAGGTCAAAAAGGTATTTATCCGAAGCGGAATACGTTACGATTACCTTATTGAGGACAAAGACGATGAATTTATGCGTGAGCTTATTGAAAATCACGTCAGCGGTCAGCTTAAGGTTGCTCCTGAACATTGCTCGGCGGCTGTTCTTGACAAAATGGGCAAGCCGCACATTGAGGCTTACAAGAAATTTCAGGATAAATTTTACAGAATGACAAATCAGATCGGCAAGGAGCAATATCTTGTGCCGTATCTTATGTCATCTCACCCCGGAAGTACGCTTGCTGACGCTGTTGAGCTGGCATTGTTCCTTAAATCACTAAAAATGCGTCCAGAGCAGGTTCAGGACTTTTATCCTACACCGGGAACGCTCTCGACCTGTATGTTTTACACGGAGCTTGATCCATACACGCTGGAAAAGGTTTACGTTCCGAAAACTGCGGAGGAAAAGGGTATGCAGAGGGCATTGCTTCAGTATTTCCGTCCGCAGAATCAGAGAAAATGTATTGAGGCTTTGCAAAAAGCACACAGGACGGATCTTATCGGAAACACGAGCGGCTGTCTTGTTAAGGCTGACGCACAATATCTGCGTGAACAGAATGAACGCAGGCAGAAAGCGGCACAGGGAAAAGGCAGAAACGCTGATAAATCCAAAAATGGAAGTGAAAAGAAATGGCAGCAAGGAAAAAATCATCATCAAGGTCAAAAAAGGCAAGCACACAGCAGAGGAAAAGGGAATACAGGGAAGAACAGAGCTTAAGGCGGCTTTTCAAGAGGGGAATTTCCGCACCTGCGGTGCTATTCTTACTGTTTTTTATTGCGATATTCGCTTACGGAGCTTATCTTGAAAAGGGAAATCAGGAAGAGCCAGCGGCGGTTGTCAGCAACTTTATCGAAAAGGATGCAGATATTGAGATAAGATACATATATGTTGGGCAAGGCGATTGTGAGCTTATTTCCTACAAAGGGCAGAATATACTTATTGATGCTGGGGAAAAAGGCTCGGCGGATGCAATTTTTGAGGTACTTGACGGACTTAACATTGAAAAACTCGATTATGTTATTGCTTCGCACCCTCATGCGGATCATATCGGTTCAATGGACAAGGTTATTGAAAAATATGAGATAGGAAAGGTTATTGTTCCAAGGATAAGCAATGAGCTTGTACCGACAACAAAGGTTTATGAACGTTTCCTTACGGCTATGAGCAAAAAGGGCTTGAAGCTGACTGCGGCTAAGGTGGGGGATGTTTACTCACTTGCTGATGAATATTCTGAAAATGACAACACGGCTTTTGAGATAATTGCACCTGTAAGAGATGATTATGACGATCTTAACGACTGGTCAGTCGGTGTAAGGCTGGTTCATGGTGAATGTGCGTTCCTGTTCACGGGTGACGCTGAAAAGGGTGCGGAAAATGACATTCTAGAAAGCGGTGCGGAGGTTTCGGCTGATATTCTCAAAGCGGGACATCACGGAAGCTCGACTTCATCGGGAAGAAAATTTATCGAGGCTGTTGCTCCGCAGGCGGTAATAATAAGCTGTGGAGAGGATAATTCCTACGGACATCCTCATGCGGAAACTGTAGATATGCTTGATGAGATGGGAATACCTTATTATCGGACAGATAAATGCGGAACAATAACCGTTTATTCTGACGGTGAGAGCTGCAGGATAAAATGTGAAAAGGAGCCTTAAAATGATGATCGTTGACAGAATCGAAGGGAATATTGTTGTGATAGAGGATAATGACAGCTATTTCCGAGCGGATATATCACTTTTTGACGGAAAAATCCGTGAGGGAGATGTTATCCGTGAAAAGGGCGGCAGATATTTTGCCGATAAAAATGAAACGGAAAAACGCAGGAAAGAGATCATCAGGCTGCAGGACAGCTTATGGGATTAGGAAGGTATAGATCATGCAGAAGGTTTTATTTGACGAATTAAGGGAAAGACTGCCTAAGCTTTCAAAGGGTCATAAGAAAATTGCGGAATATATGCTCAATCATTACGACAAGGCGGCTTTTATGACGGCTTCAAGGCTGGGCGGCATTGTCGGGGTCAGCGAATCAACGGTTGTACGCTTTGCGACAGAGCTTGGATATGAGGGATATCCCGAATTGCAGAGAGCTTTGCGTGATTATACAAGCAATATGCTTACGACTGTTCAGAGAATTGATGTAATGAATGACCGTCTTGGCGATGTTGATGTTTATGAAAAAATAATAAGCATGGACATTGACAAGCTGAAAAAGACGCTTGAAGAGGGTGACAAGGAAGAATTCTACCGCACGGTTGACGCATTATGTGCGGCGAAGAATATTTATGTTATAGGTGCAAGGTCGGCGGCTGTACTGGCGAGATTTTTATCATTCTATTTTACGATGATGTTCGACAATGTTAAGCTTGTTCATACGACATCAACATCGGAAATGTTTGAGCAGATACTTAACATAGGTGAGAATGACATTATGATAGGAATAAGCTTTCCAAGATATTCCAATCATACGGTAAAGGCTTTCCGCTACGCTTCATCGAGGGGAGCTAAGGTAATTGCGATAACTGACAGCATGGCTTCGCCATTAGCAGAATATGCGGATAATATTCTTATTGCCAGAAGTGATATGGTATCGTTCGCAGATTCGCTTATTGCACCGATGAGCGTTATAAATGCTCTGATTGTGGCGGTTGGTATGAGAAAAAGAGATTATGTTGCCGAGAGCTACAAGCGGCTTGAGGAAATATGCGACGAATATCATGCTTTTGACAGCTTCGACAGCAGGAATCCTGATTTTGTGCCTTTAAAGAAGAAAAAGAATGACGATCCCCGAAAGGAAGATCAATGAAATATATTCAGATAGGAAATGTTAAAATAGAAAAGACTGCCGCACTTGCACCGATGGCTTCTGTTGCTGACAGGGCTTACAGGGCTGTTTGCAAGGAGCAAGGGGCGGCTTATATGGTTTCGGAAATGATTTCCGCCAAGGGACTTTGCTATTCCGACAGAAAAACAGAGGAGCTTTGCACGGTTATTGAAAGCGAAAGACCTTATGCGCTGCAATTATTTGGTGAAGAGCCTGAATTTATTGGCAGGGCGGCGGCTAAGCTGATGAAGTACAAGCCTGATATACTTGATATAAATATGGGTTGCCCTGTACCTAAGATAGCAGGAAACGGCAGTGGAAGTGCTCTTATGAAAAATCCTGAGCTTGCGGCGGAGATCGTTCGGGCGGCTGTAAAAAACAGCGATGTTCCTGTTACGGTCAAATTCCGAAAGGGTTGGGATGATGAAAATGTGAACGCTGTGCCGTTCGCAAAAATAATTGAGCAGGCAGGAGCGTCGATGATAGCTGTTCATGGACGAACAAGGTCGCAGATGTATCACGGAAAGGCTGATATTGATATTATCCGTCAGGTCAAGGAGGCGGTTTCAATACCTGTTATCGGAAACGGTGACATTGATTCGCCTGAAAGTGCAGTTGCGATGTATGAAAAAACTGGCTGTGATCTTGTAATGATAGGTAGGGGGAGTTACGGCAGACCCTGGTTATTTTCGCAGATAAAAAGCTATATGGAAACGGGGAGCTATGCACCTGAACCAAGCCTTGAGGAAAAGCTGAAAATTATGCTTCATCAGGCGGAGCTGACTGTGGAATTCAAGGGAGAGAAAAAGGCAATGGCAGAGCTTCGCAGGCAATGCTCATTCTATATAAAGGGATTGCCGAATGCCGCACGATTCAGAGGAAGATGCGGCACGCTCACACAGATGTCAGAGCTTTATTCGCTCGCAGATGAGCTTCTGGAGGCGGCGAAATGTTCAGAATAAGAAAGGCTATATATGATGATATAAAGGCTATGGCTGAAATTGAGAGGGAATGTATACCTGAACCATGGAGCGTTTCATCATTTGAGAGGGAATTTTCGGCAAGAGGCTCGATATTCCTTGCGGCGGTCAGCGAAAATGACGAGATATGCGGATTTATAACGGCTAATGCTGTGCTTGATGAGATAAACATATATAATATTGCTGTAAAAGAAAAATTCAGGCGGCAGGGAATTGCGATGGCTTTACTTTGTGAGCTTGATAAGGAAAATGCCGAGATGATAAACCTTGAAGTGAGGGAGAGCAATTCGGCGGCAATCGCACTTTATGAAAAATGCGGATTTGAGCAGGTCGGTATGAGGAAGAATTTTTATTCTGAACCTGTGGAAAATGCTGTTCTTATGACAAAAAAACGCTGATATAAGATGGTTTATGTCTTTTTGGAACGGTGGAAAGGAAAAAATGAAATGAAAATACTCGGAATAGAATCTTCATGCGATGAAACGGCGGCTTCGGTCGTTCTGGACGGAAAAAAGATACTTTCCAATGTTGTTTCAACGCAGATAGAGGAACATAAAAAATACGGCGGAGTTGTTCCTGAAATTGCTTCACGCCGTCATTGTGAAAATATACTTGATGTTGTAAAAAAGGCTCTTGATGACGCAGAAACAGATCTTGACGGAATTGACGCTATTGCAGTGACATATGCTCCAGGGCTAATAGGGGCATTGCTTGTGGGAGTGAGCTTTGCGAAAGGACTTGCACTTGCTGCAGACAAGCCGCTGATACCTGTACATCACATTGCAGGTCATATTGCGGCAAATTATCTTGCAAGTGCTGAAACGGACGAGCCTTTGAAGCCGCCGTATCTTTGTCTTGTTGCAAGCGGAGGTCATTCGCATATTATTGAGGTTACGGATTACACAAAATTCCGCGTTATTGGAAGAACGCATGATGATGCGGCAGGAGAAGCCTTTGACAAGGCGGCGAGGGTGCTTGGATTTTGCTATCCAGGTGGTGTTCAGATCGACAAGGCGGCACAAAATGGTGATCCTTTGGCATACAAGCTACCGCATCCGAAAATAAACGGAAGTGAATTTGATTTTTCGTTCAGTGGCTTGAAAACTGCGGTCATAAATCTTGCTCATAATGCTGAACAGAAGGGTCAGGAGCTTAACAAGAACGATCTTGCGGCATCATTCCAGAAAACTATATCGGAAATACTTGTTGGAAAGACGATTTCTGCGGCAAAGTCATATGGATATAAGACAGTTGCGTTGGCAGGAGGAGTTTCGGCAAATTCAGGTGTAAGAGGCTTGCTTGAAAAGGAATGCAGGAAAAATGGAATGAAGCTTTATATGCCGCCGCTTTATTTATGCGGTGATAATGCGGCTATGATAGCTTGTCAGGGATATTATGATTATCTTGACGGAAAACGTGCAGGAATGGACTTGAATGCGATAGCTACGCTTTCGCTTGAAGAAATATGATTAAGGAGAAGCTATGCCGAGATTTTTTATTGAATATGAACCATCGGACTACATAAATGTAACAGGAGCGGACGCAAGGCACATCGGATATTCGCTCCGTATGAAAGTCGGCGATGAGCTGACGTTCTGCCGTGAGGGAAAGGATTATTTCTGCGAGATAGAGGAAATGACTGCGGAATCGGTATTATGCCGTATAAAAAGCTGTGAAAATTCAAAATGTGAGCCGAATCTGAAGCTGACGATATATCAGGCATTGCCCAAGCAGGATAAATTGGAGCAGATCATTCAGAAGGTGACGGAGCTTGGAGCTGTGAGAATAGTGCCGTTTTTATCAAAAAGATGCGTTTCAAGACCTGACAAGAAGGATTTTGCCAAAAAGCGTGAACGGCTTATGAGGATTGCGGAAGAAGCGGCGAAGCAGTCGGGCAGGGGGATCATTCCCGAGGTCGGAGAGCTGATGAGCTTTGATGAGGCTGTTGGGGATATGTCGGCGGCAGAGGTCAAGCTTATATGCTATGAAAACGGTGGAGAGCGGCTTTCCGAGGTCGGATTGGGGAATGTGACATCTGCGGCTGTTATGATAGGCTCGGAGGGTGGCTTTGAGAGGTCGGAGGTAGAAAAGGCTGTTAAAAAGGGTGCAAAGCCTATCTGGTTGGGTGAAAGAATACTGCGATGTGAGACTTGCCCTGTTGCGGTAACGGCGATAATAATGAATTTGAGCGGTGATATGTGATAGGATACTATGCTGATTTAACAGGGCGTTGTGAAAATTGTGCAGGAAAATATATAATTATGTAAAAAAACACAGCATATCACCAAACCTGTCAAAAAGAGTTGACAAGGGGAGAAAAAAGTGGTAAT
>CAYOAV010000056.1:0-11317 GCA_964402055.1 uncultured Ruminococcus sp.
AGATAAGCAAAAGCCGTGTGATACATACCGCGATCAATTCAATTATCGGATATGCCGAGTGGATTTTTATGAGCATATTTTTTCTGCGGTATGTTATCGGTGCGATTGAAAATGAAGCACCATTCGGTCAGATAATGCTTTTTATCGGGATATGCTTTGCGGTTTTCCTGACTGTCGCAGTCTACCAAAGCTATGTTACTGCGGTAGTTGAGCCATTTACCGACAATAAAATTTACCGAACACTTTACCGCAAGCTTTATGCTAAGGCAAGGAATGTTGAGCTTCGCTGTTTTGAGGACGCAGATTTCTACAACCGCTATACAATGGCTCTTGATGGCTCTGCACAGAAAATGACAACCTCGGTGAACTGCTTTTTTTCAGTCGTGTTCGGAGTTGTTGCAGCAGGAACGGCGTTTTGGTCAATGTTCAGTATTGATAAATGGTCTGTACTGTTTGTAATTTCACCGATTATAGGCAACTTTGTTTTCGGCTCGCTTATGAACAAGATATGGGGCGGACGTTACGTTGATATGGTGAAAAATAACCGTATTGCCGAATATGTGAACCGTGTTATGCACCTTGCGGAATACGCTAAAGAGATACGTTATTCAAGCATTCACGAGCTTATGATGAAGCGTTATAATGACGCTATGGACGGCAATTCCAAGGTCGCAGACAAGTACGGCAAAAAAGCTATTGCATACACCTGGGCACAGAATGTTACGACCTTTGCTCTTGTTTTCGAGGGAATAATGATTTATGCCGCATTCCGCACTATCGTATCAAAGACTATGGGGCTTGCAGAGCTTGCGATTATGTTTACGGCAATGTCAACCTCATCGTGGATTTTGATAGGACTTTTCAATAACTTCACGGAGGCACTCAAAAACGGACGGTTTCTTGAATACTTCCGCACATTTATGGAATATGAGGAAAAAATTCCCGAAAATCAGGACGGAATTATCCCCGAAAGTATACGTTCAATTGAGTTTAAGAATGTCTGCTTTGAATATAAAGAAAATGAACCTGTTATCAACAATCTTTCCTTTAAAATCGAGGGTAATAGGGTTTGTGCATTGGTAGGACACAACGGAGCAGGTAAATCAACGATAATCAAGCTTCTGTTTAGACTTTATGACCCTACAAGCGGTGAAATTTTAGTCAACGGAATCAACATAATGGAGTATAATCTCAAAGCCTACCGTAAGCAGTTTTCTGCCGCATTTCAGGATTACAAGGTTATGGCAATGTCCGTTAAGGATAATGTGTTAATGGGCGAAAACTTCAACAACCCTGACGAAACTGTTGAACACGCTTTAAAATGTGCAGGTGTATGGGATAAGGTTGCAAGTCTTTCCAACGGTATGAATACGATTATGACAAAGGAATTTGACAATGATGGTGCGGTACTTTCGGGCGGTGAACAGCAGAAGATAGTTGTTGCAAGAGCCTTTGCACAGCAGGCAAGCGTTAAGGTTTTTGACGAGCCGTCATCAGCACTTGATCCTATTGCCGAGTATGATTTATATAAGGGTATTATGAACGAGAGCAAGGGGCATATCACTCTGTTTATTTCACACAGACTTTCCTCTGTCAAGGATGCAGACGAGGTTTTTATGCTTGAAAACGGTACTGTAATTGAGCAGGGTACTCATAGTCAGCTTATGGATATGAACGGAAAATACTGCGAAATGTTCACAAAGCAGGCACAGAATTATCTTGCTGATGAAAATTACAAGGAGGGTGTTGCTGTATGAAAAAATTCAAAAAATTATTAGCTGATAACCTCTGGCTATTTAAAATATGTTATAAAGCCGCACCGTCCTATATGATATGCTACATAATTGAGGCAATACGAAATGAGATAGTTGTATTCCTTGAATTTACATTAGCACTTAATTTTGTGCTTGAATGTGCGGAGTTCGGCAGACCTTTTAAAACAGCGGCGGTATTTCTTTTAAGCCTGCTTGCATTTGTAATGCTTGGATTACTTTTCAACGCTTATGTTTTTCAGAAATTACAGCAAAAATCAGAACCAAAAATCAAACAGGCAATAAAACAAATGATGTTCAACAAGGCAAAGGAAATAGATCTCGATTGCTATGACAACCCCGAATTTTACAACGATTATGTGCTGTCCGTTTCCGAGGTCGATAATCAGGTAGGGCGAATTTACACGCTTATTACAAATCTTTGCACGGGACTTGTTTCAATAGTCCTTTCGGGAGCGTTTTTTATTGGAAACGACCCGATTTCGTTCGTATTTATTGCGGTATCATTTGCGGCTTCGCTCTGGTCGGGCAAGGCTATAAATAAGCTTAATTTCAAAATAAGGAATGAAAAAAATCCCTATGAACGTAAGCTTGGATATGTAAACCGTGTGTTCTATCTTAACGATTATGCAAAGGAAGTCCGACTTAATACCGAGGTTTCGGACGAGCTTTTAAAGGATTTTGACGAAACGAATGATAAGGTGCTTGCAATTGACAAAAAGAACGCAGGAAAACGCTTTGGCTTGCAGCTTCTCAAGGACTATATCTGCAATAATTTTCTTATTGATGTTTTGTATATGATCTATCTTGTGTACAGTGCGGCTGTTCTGCATAGAATTTCTTACAGTAATGTTGCGGTTATGCGTGGCACGGCTAACAGAATGAAAAACCGTATGCGACAGTTTTCTTCTGTTTATCCGCAGATGCAGGAAATCAGTATGTATGTTCAGAAAATGCAGAATTTCCTTGATATTGAGCCGAAAATCATCAGTAAAGAGAAGAAAAAGCTTCCCGAAAAGCCTACGGAAATTGAATTACGCAATGTTTCATTTGGTTACAATGAAAAGGACGGATATATTCTTAAAAATATCAATATGAAGCTTGACCCGTACAGCAAAATTGCAATTGTCGGCTATAACGGTGCTGGCAAGACCACGCTGATAAAGCTGATTATGCGTCTTTATGACCCGAACGAGGGCGAAATTCTCCTTGACGGAGTAAATATCAAGGAATATGACGTTGAGGAATATCGCCGTAAAATTGGTACGGTTTTCCAGGATTTCAAAATTTTTGCCGCAACGGTAAAGGAAAATGTATTGCTTGATTTTGAGGAAAAGGGAAGTGATGACGCTGTAAAAAATGCTATTGAAAAAAGCGGGTTTGCTGAACGTCTTGAAATGCTGTCTGACGGACTTTCCACAAATCTTACAACAGAATTTGAAGAAAATGGCGTGAATCTCTCGGGCGGCGAGGGACAGAAGCTTGCGATTGCAAGAGCTTTTTACAAAAATGCTGACCTAATTATCCTTGATGAGCCAAGCTCGGCACTTGACCCGATTGCAGAGTATCATCTCAATCATTCAATGCTTACGGCGGCGGAAAATAAGTCGGTTATTTTCATTTCGCACAGACTTTCAACAACACGAATTGCCGACCGTATCTATATGCTTGAAAAGGGCAGTATCATAGAGCAGGGCAGTCACGCTGAACTCCTTGAACGAAAAGGAAAATATGCTGAAATGTGGCGTGTTCAGGCTGGGCAGTATTTATAATACTATAATATTTAAGGATGCTTTGTGAAATGATAACCACATACGAACAAAAAAATTATAGAAAAGGTTAAAAAATTCAAAGAGGTGACTTTACATGCCAAATAATTACACGATTTTTGACATAGCACGATGGTTTCTATCCAAAGAACCTATGATTCATAAAAAAATACAGAAACTTTGTTATTATACCCAAGCATAGCATTATGCTTTGTATGATAATGCACTGTTTGATGGTGATTTTGAAGCATGGGCACATGGCCCTGTTAACCGTCAGCTTTGGAATAAGTTGAAAAACTTTGCATACGATAATGTGTCACCTGATGCTGTGAGTGATGCAAAAACCATAGATAAAGATACTCAAGATTTTTTAGAAATGGTTTGGAACACTTATGGTCATTTAGATGGTTGGCAGCTCGAATACCTTACACACACGGAAACACCGTGGATAAGAGCAAGAGGTGATTTGCCCGAACTGCAAAGATGTACTAATGTTATAGATCCAATTGATATGAAGAAATATTACGCAGATTTGTATATAGGTGATGGTGTCGGTGAGTAAATATATGGATAGACAAATGCCACGTTTTTGGTCATATTCTTTATGCAAAAATATATTGACAATGTCAACTGTGCTATATAATAATATATTAAGAACTGATTGAGGGGGAATTTAAAATACGAAAAAAATCATAGAAAGGATCGATAATAATATGAAATTATCAAAAGCTGTTGCAATTATGAAACAAACGATGTATAATATAACTAAGATAATAACAAATGAGAGGAGAGATTGTACAATGCCGAATATCAAACAAGTTGCTAAATATATTTTGCAGAAAAAAGGAACTCTATCTACTCTTAAATTACAAAAATTGTGCTATTATTGTCAAGCATGGCATCTTGCTTGGGAAGATGTACCTTTATTTGACGAAGATTTTGAAGCATGGGCAAACGGACCTGTGTGTCCAACTTTGTTTCAGTGCCATAAAGGTAAATTTTCAATATCAGCTGATGAAATCAATGTGACATTAGACGATAATACTTTTACAAATGTACAAAAGACTGATATAGATAATGTTTTACAGTTCTATGGTGACAAAGAGTCTCATTGGCTCAGTGAACTCACCCATCAAGAACGACCATGGAAAGAAACAAGAGAGGCTGCTGGCGCAAGACCCGGTGATGTCTGCACAAAGATTATATCAAAAGACATCATGCAGGACTATTATGCAGGACTGTAAAAATCACGAAATTTGTCCGTCAGAGAAAAAAACACACATAAATGCAAGCAAAGGCAGCATGGCGTAAAAACCATACTGCCTTTTTTTATTTATGACTCACAATCTCTATGTATTTCATCAGCCGTTTCGCTACTTCCATCAACGGATGAACTTTGTCGTATGGTGCTTTGCAAATCTGTAAAAAGATCATGCTTCATCTGCACCTCTTGAAAACGCATTGTCTCAGCGTCAGTCTGTTTGTTTTTTTAGATCATTAGCTTGTATTGCTTTTACAATCTCTGTAACATGCGTTTCATCTTTTTTATCATACAAATATTTCCACATATGTTTCAAATTACCATATAATGTTGCAAGTAATGCTGTTAATGATGAGATCAATGCAGTCAAACCAGTTATTGTTATATCAGAATCTATATGTTGTACACTGATTTCCGTTATACGCAATATAGATTGGACTATAATGCCTAATATAAACAATGTAACAAAAGGATAGACAAACTTAAAAATACTAATTGTTACTACTTTTATTCGATACATCACCACATATATGCGTAATAATTTTGTGATTTCTACATCACGCAAATTACGTTCTGAGCTAACTTCAAAATTATCTATATAACTTCGTGGTATATTTTGGAAAAACCACATTTTTGCTCGATCTTTGAATTTGACTTTAGTGGTTGTCTTACTTGTGCTTTTCACTGTAATCTTCTCCTGACATATGATGAAACTTTAATAAAAATTATTCATTCACTAAGTTTAACTCATCAATACGTCTTACAGTACTTTCCAATGGTACATTAAATAATTGTGCCAATGTGTAGCTGATAGTCTTATCATTACGTTGACGCAAAACAGTAAATGCTCGTCTGAAACTCTGTTCAGGCATTAAAATACACGCCGCAAAATAGTCCATTTCTTCTTCTACTATGCTTTTGCCGCAATGTATATTTTTCCTGCTTTCGCGTATATATAAACGATTTTGATTTTCTTCCCCCGCAGTATAAAAATGTCCAAATTCATGTGCTATTATAAAACGTTTTAGTTCATGTGGACAGTTTATATTGACATGTATTATTCTACGATCATCATCTACTTGTATATCACCTTGTAACAAATCGGGCATTTCTGTTTCATATATATCAAAACCGAAGTGTGCAGCTAATATATTAAGATTTACTCCCCAGAATGTATCACCATATTTTTGCATTTCTTTCAATAAAACAGAAGCTTGCTGTTCTATCTGTGTTTTCTGTTCTAGGCTTAACTTCATGGTATCAAATCTCCTACATTATATTAGTCACATATATAATATGTGCGATAATATATCATGTTACATTATTTGTATTAGTATAGCTTAATATTATATCACTTTTTCATCGTGAATTCAAGTGTTTGCATGAAAATTCTATATTGTATAGAAAATAAATAGGCTAATTTGTTGAAATTTGTTGAAAATACTCCCCCGAGCTATTCGGGAGAGTTATTTTTTTTTATAAAATTCAGAACATTATGTACGCAGAAAAAAAGGCAAAAATAATCCTCAATATTCAGATTATTTGCACCAGCAGTAACTGCAAAGTATAGTACAATATTTTACTTTAACGCATAGTCAAATCGGGTACGTATGTACCCATTTTAAACGACGCTATAGCTAGTTCAAGTACTTTGGGATTACATTCACGATATTTAAAATAATAAAGTAGTAAATCAATATACTCATCCAAATCATTTTTATGCTCATATGATACTTGCTTTTCACCGCAACATAGACACTCATTTATTAATAAATAAGCGGCAAAACGCTCGTTTACAAAAATATCGCGTTCCTGTATATCATCGTCCTTGACATACTGTAATGGTTTCCTGCGAACTATCCATGCTATTGTGTATGCAAATATCTTCTCAGTACGTACACGTTTTATATCATGAAATTCTTTCAATCGCATTATATCTGTGTAGTAATCCAATAGCACTTGTGCTAATATTCGTTCGTTACAATACACTGTATTTACAAATCCAGCATTTTTTATAAATTCTTCTGCTGTTTGTTTTAACTGGCTATAACGTGTTTTAAAATCTCGCGTATCAATCATGCTTAATAAATCTTTGTAATCATTGGGCATTTTGTTAGCTACTCCTTTATGTTCTCAAGTATTTTTAAGGCATTTAAATCTTGTGATACATTTATTACAGCATCTGCCATATCCGATTGTAGATTTTTTCTAGCATTTGCAAAATACATTGCTTCATGTTCTTCTGCAAATCTTACTGCTGCATTCGGTAATATATCCTTGACCCATACACCACTTTGTATTTCCAGCATAATTTTTTCAAACACAGCATCTTGCTTATTATTTTCTTTTGCGATATTGCTCATTTAACGTTCTCCCCTTCTAAATAATATATCATTTGCACGCTTTTGCATGTTAATTGTTGTTTGCGTATCTTGTGATTTTGTCTCACCTATTTCTACTACTTGTGTTTCTTTTGTTATTCTTTGAGTTGTCGCTCGCCATTCTATATATAAATCCGATTCAAAATATGCCGCATTTGCGTTCCACCCATCTTCATTCATTTGTATACACGTTGAAATCATCTCATCAATAGTATTTGTAAACTTTGATACCATGTTTGTATAACGCTTTAAAAAATTATTATCTTCCCTATATGGATATTTTACTAAATGATCAAATTCGCCATATACTTCTTCTGTAATTGTGCGTACTTGTATCTCACAAAACCATCCACCAAAATTTATTATGTAATGTTGTGATCGATAATCTTTATTTGAATAATCACTATATATTTTCTTTTTATATATATCTCGATCACCATATCTTATGTATGCTATAGGTTCTGTTGCCATATAGTTTACATTTGTGTCATCTGTTGGAAACATCTGTGTTAGCTTATCAAAAATAACTTCCCAGTCTTCTTTTTGTATTACTAATATACGTAAACCTATTAAATCTTGTAATATACTTAAATAATTATGCACATTTATTCCTCTATACTTTTTTGAATGCTCTTTACCACATTTACGTATGATTTTTTCAATAAGATGTTCTGGATCCTTTATACGACTATGTATAGAGTGGTACTTTACTTTATCTGTATCAAACTCTTTTCGACACTTTTCCTCAAATGCTACACATTGTTTTGTTATATCATTCCTCTTATTGATATAATCGTTGTATATTTGTTGTAAATTTTCCCATTGTAACCCCGACTGTTCATAATATACTTGTAAACCGTACTTTTCTAAAAACGTCTCTTTGTTAAGCTCGTGTGCAATAGCTAACATCTTTATCACCATCACTGCATTACTTTATTTTTGCATTTAATGTGTTTATGTATCTTGTACTGGTTGTACTACGTATGTTACATACCATTACTAAAACGTCACACTACACTTGCACTTTTACACTGTTTTCGTCGCCTATTTTTTATTTTGCTTTTTGTGTTAACACATTAAATCTACATTTGAATGCTTATTATTATACCACTTTTTACTATTGCTGTCAACAGAATTTATTGTTTTTATTATAATCATATGACCGTTTGGTGTTTCTTAAGCCCTTTTCAAAGCATTATTATCTTTTTCTCGTATATGTTTTCGAGTATATCTGGAAGTGAATGTATATAAGAAGCCAACGTGCTTTAACTGGTGGAGTGTCAGTAAGATATCGTAATGATTGTCAGCAAGATAGATTGTTTTGCGCGATATTTGAAAACTAACACATAAACAAAACTCCCCCGAGCTATTCGGGAGAGTTATTTTTTTTTAATCATATATCGAGATTAAAATCATCTTCAGCACCTGTCTTAGGCTCTCCGACTGTAAAATCGCTAAGATTAGCAAATCTGGAAGCAAGATTGGTAATAGCGTTGAGAGCTTCCTGCTTTTCGGCGTTTGCTTTGATGGTATCATTTAAATATTTGTTTTCATAAGCTTTTTCTATTGCATCGTGTTCCTGCTGTAACTTAAGTTCTCTTTCATAGGCCGCACCATACCCAGACGCAACTTCCTGTTCGATCTTAGCCTGATTCGAGTCATAGTTAGTGTAATAATTAACTATTTCACTATCACTCGCAAACAGATCCATTTTTATATCGGCGGCAATGGATACTGCTTTTTCAGCAACTTTCTCATTAATACCAAGATTATAAGCCGCATTATAGCCCACCTGATCAAAATTGCCAGTAGCCATAGCTTTGCCCATGAGTTCTTTTTTTGTCGTATTATATGCTTCTTTTTTATTTTCAATATCAGAATAATATGATGCATCTTCTTTATCCATTTCAGCATTCCTCTGAAGTACGCCATCAACAATATCGTGTTTATTAATAAACGTTTTTGTGTCTAAATCAAATGATTTTGCCATTTGTATCATTTCCTTTCGTATGTTTTTTTTTGATGCTACTCTTGACAAAGAGTAACATTGTGTGTTATAATTGTTACAGAATATGGATTGTTTCTGTTTAATGTTTTTGTGTCCCCTTTCGACGGGTTCCCCGTCGTGTATGTGGGGTTATCCACATACGGTTGATGTTTAAAAAGGTATTGTTCTTATAATGCTTTTTTTATAATAATAACACTAAAGAAACATTTAAATTAACATCTTATGAAACAACCTAAAGGAGACAATTATTATGAAATTCTTTTACACGGATAAAGACGGAACGCATATGGGTACAGTTATTGATAATTCATTTAAACCAAGTAACTTACCTGCTGTTAGCAAATCCTCGGTAATATGGAGTCACCATCTTAAACTCGATTACATTCTCGTAGCTGTAATTTGGTTTGTTATTGCCTTGGCTTCTGATATCTTTTCAGATTTCAAGTCTTTAATAATCACTTATCTAATCACTGCAACTATTTATCACATTGTCAAGAATCTTATAAAAGTAAAAATTCGTGGTACATGGTTCTTGAACTAATCCCTCTCCCATAATACCTGACGTTTTCGTCGGGTATTATTTTTTTACTTCCTACATTAGAAACACCCTCCCTCACAACAAAAAATCCGATACAAGCGTTTTCTTAAGACACTTATATCAGATTTCTCTAAAATATAATAGCTTTAATGTCAACACTTTATTGTCAAACAAGATGTCATTTTGTTTATACTAATTATATCATAGATCCAAGCAAAAGTCAAGCATTTCTTGTATTTGTTACATAATTCATTAACTTTATGCAAACTTTTTATGTGAACTATGCAGCTTCATCAACACCTGTCTTAGCCCCTCCAACTTAAATTTTGTTCATAGCTTGACAAAGACTGACATTATATGATATAATCAGAATAAACAAGTAATCATGATATGTCAAAAACTAACAAGCTTACTCTTGTATAATTATTGTAGCAATATTATACAGGATGGTGAGTCTTATTAATAAAGGATTGAGTTTGATGGAAAAGAAATTGATAGCTAAAAAAACAAATGAATTGCTAAAGCAATATGGCTATAACGACAAAATCGACACTTGCGTAAATATCAGTAAATTAGCTATATCATATGGTTTCAAAGTTGGTGAATCTAAACAACTGCCCTACAAAGAAGATGGCTTTATATTTATTTCTAAAGATAAGAAAAATTTGCTTATAGGTGTCAACACCGATCGTACAGTAGAAGAAAAGCGTTTTATTGTGGCACACGAGTTAGCTCACTATTTTCTGCATTATGTTAACTCTGATTTAGAAGATGCTATTATGCACAGAGAACGCATTAAAGGAAAAAATGCTACTGAAAATGATGCTGACTATTTTGCTGCATGCATCTTAATGCCTGAACAAAGTTTTGTTAAGCAATTTCAAAGACTTACAACTCTGAATTATAATTCAGTTGATATTATTGATTATTTACAAACAATTTTCAAAATGCCGAGAGAAAGTATTGAAAGAAGAATCAAAGAGGTTTGCAAAATACATTTCTAAAATAGTTTCTACTATTCAAACCAATGATTTTCAGCACAAAATAGCTAATATGAAAGATATAACAGATATATCCTCGCATACAGATAATACCTGACATCCTCGTCAGGTATTATTTTTTTACTTCCCGCATTGGAAACACCTTCTTTCAATTTTGGTAAAAACGTAGAATTTACGCTCTATAACTTGCAAAAGTCAAAAAAAACTTGATATAATATCAGCGTGTGTTTGATGATAGATCATAAAACCTCTAATTTTTTTATTTTTTCTACCCAGAGCGAAGCACAGCCAAAATCACCGTCCTGTTCAATGAATCGTTTATCTTGGGATAAGAACAGCAAAGCGTGCGGGTTGTTGTCATCATCTTCACATAGCACAATATCGGTTTTATATATTTTACCTGTATATGTTTTGTTATCGCAATTGACCGCTCTTACTAATGTACCATTTTCAATAAACAAAATTTTATCAATCCTTTCTGTTTCCACTTTTCCCTCACAACAAAAAAATCCGATACAAGCGTCTTCTTAAGACACTTATATCAGATTTCTCTAAAATATAATAGCTTTAATGTCAACACTTTATTG
>CAYOAV010000057.1:0-2361 GCA_964402055.1 uncultured Ruminococcus sp.
CGTAAACTCGTACATTTTTCAAAACGACGAAACGAACGCTACGCTTTAATCAGCGTACCCATAGGGAAACGCTGTGCTTTAATCAGCGTTCCCTAGCTTCTTTACAAGAGATGAAAACAGAATACAAGGAGTGATTTTTATGACAAAAAATACAATTAGGAGAATTGCCGCCACTGCAATGGCTCTGCTTATGACCTTTGGTGCAGGCACTATGCCGACCTTTGCCGCAAAGGCTTCAACGTCAACATCAGCCGCTTCTGACAGTGCAAAGGAAAAGAATATGAAATCTGCTCTGACAGCGGTAAAAAAGCGTGTTCAAGTTCCCGAAAAGCTGACCGAATTTAAATACACCACTTCGACAAAATATGGTACGGATTGCTATAATTTTGTATGGAACGATAAGGATAATAAAGAGTCGCTGGAGATAAGCTATGCGAACGGATTTATTTTAGGCTATTCCTATAATTCTGATTCCTCTGACGGTAAGATTCAGCGTTTTGCAAAGCTTTCGGACGATGAGCTTATTTCATCGGCAAAAAAGCATTTGAAGAAGCTTAACCCTGATATTGCCGATAAGGTAAAATACAGCGTGAACAGCATTTCGCTTTTTGGGAATAATGCTGTTGTGTACTTTGACAGGCTTGAAAATGGTATTGTTGTCGAGGGTAACGGCGGTAATATTACAATAGATAAGGACACAGGCGAGCTTTACAGTATGAATATGGAATGGTTCTGGGAGGGTACAAGCTTCCAGTCACCGTCCTCAAAGCTTACTGCCGCCGAGGCTAAGCAAAAATATAAGGAGCTTACAACTCTTACACCGATATATCGCATTGTAAATGAATACGATGAGGAAAAAGAGGAATATACTGAAAAGGCGGTTTTCCTTTACACCCCCGATTTCAGCTATGAGATAGACGCTTTTACAGGTGAACAATCGACTATATGGGACGATATGAAAAATGATAAGGGCGGTGCGGTATATTCATACCATTATTATGGAAACCCGAGTATAACCGAGGAATACGCAGAAGGCAGTGATGATGACGCAGGGGTTGACTTTACCGAGGCGGAGTTAAGAGAAATCCAGGCTGATGAGGGTTTGTTTAAAAAAGATGAAATAACTGCTCTGCTCAATAAATGCAAATACACAAAGATCCCCGATTATGCAGAAATTGAAAACGCAAACCTTTATAAGGAAGACGATTCATATTTTTATTCAATCATATACAAGGGCGGCAATGAATATGATGAGGTAATGGCTGAGGAAGACATTCAGGTGGGCGGTTCTGCTTCGGTGAATACTTCAGCAGCATATAATCCTTATTTTTATATGTATCTGACTATCAACGCAAAAACAGGAAAGGTAGTATCATTCAATAAGGATTTCAGCGATGATTACGACAGCAGTAAGGCTTACCCTGTTTCATCAAATGCCAAAATCGCAGAAGCGGCGGCAAAATATTATTACGGTGATGTTTTCGGTGAGTTTAAGGCTTCTGAAAATAACAGTGCCGCTGATGATTATACAATAGTCAACGGACAGAAATACTATAACAATAATTTACGCACATATGAATACAACAGATATGTGAACGGAGTTATCGTTGAGGGCGACAGGATATGTATTCAGGTAGATAAAAATGGCGAGGTAACAAGAGTTTCAAAGAAATATTCCGATGTTAAATTCCCCTCTGCCCCAACTCTCGATAAGGACAAGGCATTCACAAAGCTTTTTAAACAGATAAAGCTGAACCATTATTATGACGGATATTACAAAAAGGACGGAACAGTCAAGACCTATCTTCTCTATGATATAAGCGGATATACTCTTGACGGAAAATATAACGTTGTTGATTATAACGGAAATATTCTTCCTGCGGAAAAGGACGATGACATTGCTTATACCGATATAAAGGGAATTTCGCAGGAAAATGCGATAACAACTCTCGCTCGCTATGATATAACTCTTGAAACGGAAAACGGTAAATTTGACCCTGACGGAAGGATCACCGATAAGGAATTTGCGGCGGCGGTTTATATGGCAACACGCAGCTATGTTCCGTATTATATTAAGAACGGTAATTACAATAAGGACGAAAAGGCTGTTAATCTCACTAAAAAGGAAGCCGCAAAGGTATTTGTCGATGTTTACGGCGGCTCGGATTATGCAAAGCTTAAGGGAATATACCGCTCGCCGTTCAATGATGTAAAATCAAGCGATGAATATGTCGGATATATTGCAATAGCTAAGGCTCTCGGCTTCGCTTCGGGCGATAGTAAGGGGAATTATTCCCCCGATAAGGCTCTTACAAGGGCAGAAGCAATGCAGATGATTTATGATTATATCAAAAGATTAAG
>CAYOAV010000057.1:2461-8997 GCA_964402055.1 uncultured Ruminococcus sp.
ACAAAATATGTCACCGCTAAAAGCTGGGCGGATAAGGTTGCAGATTATCTCCCTGTATTTATTGCAAGCGGTTCAGAGGACCCTGTCGGAAATTACGGCAAGGCTCCTGAAGAGGTTTTCCGCCGCCTTACAGAGGCAGGTCAGAATGACGCAGAGCTTCATATTTATCCCGATATGCGTCATGAAATTTTAAACGAGGTCGGCAGAGATGAAGTATATGAGGATATTTTAAGCTGGATAGATGAGCATAACCATGCTTATTGCGACAGCGATTTTGAGGAATAAAAAATGTATGCAAAAGTAAACAGTCTTGGACTTTTCGGACTTAATGCGTTCCCTGTTGATGTTGAGATAGAAACAAGCAAGGGTACGCCGTCCTTCGATATAATCGGTCTTGCAGATACCGCCATAAAGGAAAGCAGGGAAAGAATACGTTCGGCTCTCCGTGCTTCGCTGATAAGCTTTCCGCTCAACAGGATAATTGTAAATCTTGCTCCTGCCGATACTAAAAAAACAGGTAGTATACACGACCTTGCTATCTTCACGGCTTTGCTCTGCGTTACAGGGAATGTTCCTGCGGATATTTCAAAATCAGCCTTTATAGGTGAGGTTTCGCTCAACGGTGATGTCAGGGGAGTGAACGGAGTTCTGCCTATGGTACTGCTTGCCCAAAGGGAAGGCTTTGACGAGGTTTTTGTGCCTGAAATAAATGCTTATGAGGCAAGCGTTGTTGAGGGGATAAGGGTTTTCGGTGTAAAAAATACCGCCGAGCTGATAACCCATTTTGACGGAAGCAAGCCTTTAAAACCGCAGGATAAATATGCTGTCCGTGATGAACAGCGTTTTGAGCAGGTCGATTTTTCCGAGGTCAAGGGTCAGCTTCAGGCTAAAAAGGCTTTGGAGGTTGCCGCCGCAGGAGGTCATAATGTGCTTATGATAGGAGCTCCCGGTTCGGGTAAGTCAATGATGGCTAAGCGTATTACGACTATTCTCCCTGCGATGACATTCGAGGAATCAATAGAAACGACTAATGTTCATTCGATATGCGGAATACTCGACCCTGATACTCCGCTCGTTACAAGAAGACCATTCCGCTCGCCGCATCATACAATATCAAGTGCAGGACTTTCGGGCGGCGGCTCAATTCCTCACCCAGGGGAAATTTCACTTGCACATAACGGTGTGCTTTTCCTTGATGAGCTTGCCGAGTTTGCACGTCCGTCGCTTGAAATACTCCGTCAGCCGCTTGAGGATAAAAAGGTAACTATTTCAAGGGCAAGCGGTACGGTTACATATCCATGCAGCTTTATGCTTATAGGTGCGATGAATCCATGTCCATGCGGATATTTCGGAAGCCCTAACCATGAATGCCGATGCACACAAAAGCAGGTTTCGGCATATCTTGCTAAAATAAGCGGACCTATGCTTGATAGATTTGATATCCATTGCAGGATAAATCCTGTTGATTTCGACAGCATTTCGTCAAAGGCAAGCGAGGAAAGCTCCGAGGCTATAAGAGAACGTGTCCAGAGGGCAAGAGAGGTTCAGAATGAACGCTATAAAGGCACGGGTATAACCTGCAATGCGGCTATAAGCGATAATCTTATAGGCGAGGTCTGCCCTCTGACGGATTCAGCAAAGGATACATTAAAAAATGTATTTGATAAAATGGGACTTTCTGCAAGAGGATATAACCGTATTCTCAAGCTTTCGAGGACTATTGCGGATATGTCGGGAGCGGATGTTATCGACAAGCTGCATATTGCCCAGGCGGTTCAGTTCAGAACTCTTGACAGGCAGTTCTGGGGGAAATAAAATGAAGGAATTTTTAATTAATAAAAACGACAGCGGTCAGCGTGTGGATAAATTTATAGAAAAATCCGTGCCATTGCTGCCGAAAAGCCTGATGTATAAATATATCAGAACAAAAAGAATAAAGGTCGGCGGAAAACGCTGTGAAATATCAACAAGGCTCTGCGAGGGCGATGTTATGCAGCTTTACATAAGCGATGAATTTTTTGAAACAGCTCCCGAACGTGTTTTTTTGAGTGTTCCTGCGGATATTTCCGTTGTATATGAGGACGAAAATATACTTCTTTGCGATAAGAAAAACGGTCTTGTCGTTCACGAGGACGATGAAAACACCACAGATACGCTTATAAACCGCATTCTGCATTATCTCTACGATAAGGGGGAATATGATCCCGAACGTGAAAACAGCTTCACTCCTGCACTCTGCAACAGGCTTGACAGGAATACAGGCGGAATAGTCATTGCGGCGAAAAATGCCGAGGCTCTGCGTATTCTTAACGAGAAGATAAAGGAACGTGAGATAGAAAAAAGGTATCTTTGCATAACGGTGGGCGTTCCTCCGAAAAAATCCGATACAATGACGGCTTATCTTGAAAAGGACGAAAGAACCAAGACGGTAAAGGTTACCGACAGGAAAACTCCCACTAACAAGACCATAATAACGTCATATAAGCTGATAAAAACTGATGGAAAGCTTGCACTTTTAGAGGTTAAGCTCGATACAGGAAGAACTCATCAGATAAGAGCCCATTTCGCACATATCGGCTGCCCTCTTTTAGGCGATGGTAAATACGGCATCGGCGAGGTGAACCGTAAATATAAGATAAAAACGCAGGCTCTTTATTCATATAAGCTGAAATTTACCTTCCGCACTCCGTCAGGTATACTTGAATATCTTAACGGCAGGGAATTTACAGCGGAAAATGTATGGTTCAAGGATAACTTCCTCGAAAAATGACGATTTTGCGTTAAATCAAAGGCATAATTGACATAATCGGCTGTTGGTTTTTGTCATAATTGTAGAAAATAACGGACGTGACCTTGAAATTTGAGTTTTTGGGTGTTAATTTTTTGTATAATGTGTTAAAATAAAGTTATACAGTAATTTTTTGCCAAGAGGGTATGATAATTGAGAGCTTTGTTTAAAACTTTTATAGATGCATTCCGAGGTCATGGTATCGTTGATCATCAGCTCAAATACAGATTCGTTTTTCTTGCCTGCATATTCGTTCATGGAATGCTTGCTGTTTCTTTTGCATTTCTGGGTATTTTTACGCTGTCAGTTTTCAACGTGTTCAGCGTTGCAGGCTATGTGGTATGCTGGCGGCTTATCAATAAAAAGGTGTATGAGCCTGCTTATTACTATACCTGCATTGAAATAACCGCTCATACGATACTTGCGGCTGTGACTGTCGGCTGGGAATGCGGATTTTCAATGTACATAATTGCTTTCGTTCCTGTGACGCTGTATATGCAGTTCAATATGGAGGAAAATCCCCAGCTTAAGCGAACCTATCTTAACGGAATTTATCAGGCGGCGGCATATATGCTGTGCAGAGTATTCACCTTTATGATAGAGCCGTTCAAGAAAATTCCCGATGAAGCTGTTATTACTTTTTATCTTATAAATTCGGTATGTGCGTTTTCAATGATAACTCTTTTCTCGATAATGTTTATGCTTGAAATAAGAAGCTCACATCTTAGCATGAAGCTCAAAAATGAAGAGCTTAACAGAATAGCAAGCGTTGATACGCTGACAGGTCTGCTCAACAGAAGAAGTATGACGCAGAGATTCAATGCGGCTATAAGCTCAAATGAAGTTTTTTCCGTTATAATGTGTGATATTGATGATTTTAAAAAGGTCAACGATACATACGGCCACGATTGCGGAGATGTCGTGCTTAAAGAGGTTTCCGAGGTCATAAGCGGCTGCCTGCGTGAAAATGACAGCATAAGCCGTTGGGGCGGCGAGGAAATACTTATAATGATAAACGATTCCGAGGTTTCCGAGGCGGCTCTTATCGCCGAGCGTATCAGAAAAAAGGTCGAACGCAGGGAGATAGTTTATGGTGATAAGGCTGTGCATTGCACAATAACCATCGGCGTTGCCGATATAACCCAGGGCAAAACCGTTGAGCATACAATAACCATTGCCGATGAAAGGCTTTATGTCGGAAAAACAAGCGGTAAAAACCGTGTTGTAAGTGAATAATGAAAAATCCCGATAAACGAATTTTCGGGATTTTTTTGCGTTTGCGGTTGATTTATATTGAAGAATATGATATAATTAATTAAATAAGGTTAAGTAAAGGAAGCGAGCAGTTAACTTTTGTATATTTTAAGGAGATGAGATTATGATAGGCGATCTTCACTGCCATACAACTCTTTCCGATGGTTCTCTCGGAATTGAGGATATCATAGTTCAGGCAAAGAAAACAGGCGTTGATTTTATTTCGATAACCGATCATGACACAATGTCGTCAATAAGCCGTGCCAAGGTTCTCGGCGAGCGTTACGGAATACAGACTATCCCCGGGGTGGAGCTTTCCGCCTGGGATAAAAAGCGTAACCGCAAGGTGCATATTCTTTGTTATGCTCCGCAAAAGCCGGACCGTCTGGAGGGACTTTGCATAAAATCCTGCGATATACGAAGAAAATGTGCCGCTGAAATGGTTGATAATGTTATGAAGCTGTATCCGATAACCGTGGAAAGCGTTATGAAGCACGCTACAGGTTCAAAAAGCATTTTCAAGCAGCATATTATGCACGCTCTTCTTGAATATGGCTATACAACTCATTTCTACGGCAGATTGAATGATAAGCTTTTTAACCTTAAAAGCGGAATCTGCATAGTCGAAAGAGAATATCCCGATGTTAATTTTGTCCTTGACCTGATACATTCTTCAAAGGGAGTTGCTGTAATGGCACACCCGATGAAATATGATTCTGTCGAGCTGCTTGAAGAGCTTGCTCAGAATGGCAAAATTGACGGCGTTGAGGCATATCACTATTCCGCCAATGAGGAACAGCAGGAGAAGCTTGTTAAAACCGCTGAAAAGTATGGTCTGATCGTCACGGGCGGTTCGGATTTCCATGGCTTGTATAACGAGCGTCCGACACATATCGGGAATTATTATACATCAAAGGATAATATCGACAGAATTATCAAGCTTGCAAATAAATCTAAGTAAAAGAGGAATAATAAAATGAGCATTATGGACGAATCACTTAAAAAGCACTATGACTGGAAGGGCAAAATTGAGGTCGTTTCACGCTGTACAGTTGAGGACAGGGAACAGCTTTCACTGGCATATACCCCAGGTGTTGCACAGCCCTGCCTTGAAATAGAAAAAAATCCTGAGCTTTCGTATGACCTTACAAGAAGGCATAACCTTGTTGCCGTTATTACGGACGGAACAGCCGTACTCGGACTTGGAGATATCGGCCCTCGTGCGTCAATGCCTGTAATGGAGGGCAAATGTGCGTTGTTCAAGGAATTTGCAGGAGTGGACGCTTTCCCGATATGCGTAAACAGCAAGGACGTTGATGAATTTGTCCGTACTGTTGAGCTTATTTCATATAGCTTCGGCGGTATCAATCTTGAGGATATTTCCGCTCCGAGATGCTTTGAAATTGAAAGGAAGCTTAAGGAAAAATGCGATATTCCTGTTTTCCATGACGATCAGCACGGAACAGCTATCGTTGCCTCTGCCGCAATGCTCAATGCCGCAAGGGTTGCAGGCAAAAAATTTGAAGATATGACTCTCGTTATCAACGGAGCAGGTGCGGCTGGCTGTGCAATTGCAAAGCAGTTTATTTCAATGGGCATTGGCGATATTATTATGGTTGACCTTGCAGGAATAATATGCGATGGTGATGAATTCAAAAATCCATCGCATTATGAAATGGCTAAGATAACAAATAAAAACCACCGTAAGGGTGACCTCGCAGAGGCTCTTAAGGGTGCTGACGCATTTATCGGCGTTTCAAAGCCTGACCTTGTTTCAGAGGAAATGGTAAAATCAATGGCGGATAAGTCGATAATTTTCGCAATGGCTAATCCAAAGCCTGAAATTATGCCCGATAAGGCTAAAGCCGCAGGTGCTTTTGTTGTAGGTACAGGACGTTCCGATTTCCCGAACCAGATAAACAACGTTGTTGCTTTCCCCGGAATTTTCAAGGGAGCATTGGCGGTAAGAGCTAGCGATATAAACGAGGATATGAAGCGTGCGGCGGCTTATGCAATTGCAGAGGCTGTTCCCGAGGATAAGCTTTGTGCAGATTTTATTCTTCCGAATGCTTTTGATAAAAATGTTGCGGTTATCGTTGCAGACGCTGTTGCAAAGGCGGCTGTTGAATCGGGAGTCGCAAGAATTAACAGGTAAGGAGATTTTTTTATGACATATACCTTTACTCCGAGGGGAGTTTGTTCAAGACAGATAACTATTGAGCTTTCTGATGACGGTATCATCGAGGATGTTCGCTTTATGGGCGGCTGCAGCGGAAATACACAGGGTGTTGCCGCACTTGTAAAGGGTATGAACGCCAAGGAAGCTATTGCAAGAATGAAAGGGATAGACTGCAACGGCAGAGGTACTTCCTGCCCCGATCAGCTTGCAAAGGCTCTTACCGAGGCCTTGGAAAAAATATGAAAAATATTATGTGGGGTCTGCTGACTGTAATTTCAGCGGCAGGCTTCCTTTATGGCATTTCGCCGTTGTTCA
>CAYOAV010000057.1:9097-11200 GCA_964402055.1 uncultured Ruminococcus sp.
GATGTTCCGAGTGCAATGCTTATGCAGAGGATAAATGCCGCATATAATTATCTTGAAAAATTCCCGAACGCTGTTGCGATAGCTTCAGGCGGACAGGGTGATGATGAGAATATTTCCGAGGCTGAATGTATAAGGCTGTATCTTGAAAAAAAGGGAATATCGTCCGATAGGATAATTATTGAGGATAATTCAACAAGCACACAGGAAAATATGCTTTTTTCACGTCAGATACTTGGAGAAATGGGCATTTCGGGCGAAATTGCTATCGTTTCCAATGAATATCACCTGCTAAGGGCAAGGACTATTGCAAAAAAACAGGGACTTGATGTTAAATGCTGTGCGGCAAAAACCGTTCCGATATATCTACCGCCATATTGGGTCAGGGAAATATTCGGGAATATTTATGAATGGATAAAAAAATAGTGTTCCGCTGATTAAATTGAAGATTTTTGATCAGCGGATTCTTAAGTCAACACCGCACAAATACCGTCTAATGGCTTTGTGCGGTATTGCCTTAATTTCGTGACTGATTTTGAATGTAATCGATTGGCGGTTGGCTATGGATAATAAATATACTTTTAAAAGAAGCTTCTATTATGAAGCGGAAAAAGCAATTAACGACAGCAGTATCAGTTTTATTCTTGGCACAAGAAAATGTGGAAAAACTGTGTGTATGCACCAGTTAGAGAGCTCGTTCGAAAATGCTGTTTATATTGATATGAAATCAGAATTTGACACGGACGAAGAGCGCCGCAATGCAGTGAATGGAATATTAAAAAGTATTGCCAACAACGTCAGGATTGTTTATCTGATAGATGAAGCGACATATATGGCTGTTCCTGATAAGGATATTGCTAAAATAGCGGGAGCATTTAGTGAATATGATAACTGTAACACAAAGGTGGTTTTTTCAGGAAGTCAGTCAAAAGCACTTGAATTTTGGGGACATATTGCCTGTGGCGGCAATGCGGCATTTATCAAAACAAGCTTTTTAAGCTATCCCGAGTGGCTGGCATTTAAAGGAATTACAGAAATATCAGAAAAAACATACGCAGATTTTCTTTTTAACAGCAGGGATTTTTATAAGGATTTCAGCAATACCAAGGAGTATCTGCAAGGTTGTCTTGATGAAACGGTTATATCTAACAGAAAATCGGTTGAATATATTATGGGAAATTCAGCGGAGGATTTGAATGTTGAAATGCTTCTGGACGTTATGTATGCCTCTCTTGTAAAGCTTCATAACCATACAAATTATCAAAGCTTTTCAAATTCAAAGCTGTTATCGGATATGATAGCTTATCATTTTGGAAATTCACTTACCGAAGATGAAGAAAAACGTGTTACTGAAATCATAGGCGGACGTTATAAGAATTTAAAAGCTATGGATAGCTATGATTGCAAAATAGCTATGCAGTTTTTATCAAATTGCGGACTTACGACATTAACATTTGTATCTGACGAATTGACAGCTGATCCTCACATAGCAGAAAAGCTGCTGAGAGAATCAAGTGAGCTTCATACAAAGCCACAGGTTTTTTCACGTTTTAATTTGACTATTGATTATCCGATGTTTTATGTTGATTTGATACAGAACGTGTTAAAGGACAGAAAAATCAGCGAGCTTCCTAAGGAACTGCTTGGAAGTATTGTAGAATGCCACGTTAGAAGTCTGCTTCCGAAAACAGGTGCATTTGAATATCGAAGTGATATAGGAACAGAAATTGATTATGTTTCAAATGATGGTTACGGAATAGAAATATCTGTTTCAAATAAACGCATGAGAAATGTTAATCTAAATGAACTTCCTGATGATTATAAAAAAATACTTCTTACAAAAGATATAATGGAAGAAACAGACGGTATACAGCGTATACCGTATTATCAGTTTGTTTATGATCATTCAATTGGTAAAGAGCTTGTTGAAGATCAGATCAAATAAAATGCTTTTTGAATTCTGAAATTGTGTTTATTGAGTAAGCACTATTTAATATGTTCCGCTGATTAATACGTTTCTGTCGTTTTTTTAATGTACTCAAAGACGTAAGCTCGTACATTTTTCAAAACGACGAAACGAACGCTTTGCTTTAATCAGCGGATTCC
>CAYOAV010000058.1:0-11196 GCA_964402055.1 uncultured Ruminococcus sp.
CTCTTGAAACGATAAGATACTGCTTATTGCGTAGCCTGTGTTTTACCTGCTTGCGGACGTAGTGACCTCCATGTCCGTCAGGATTAGGCTCATAAACACTCTTTTCGACAAAATAGTACCAGCCGAAAATATCCTCCGCCCAAAGCTTGAAGCTATCCAGTAGTTCCAAATCAGAACCGTCTGTCAATGTCAGCTCGTTTTCACAAAATGCGATAAATCCCTCAACTGCTTGGTCGTCATAGTAAATACCAGGGTTAGCAATAAGGTCGTCAATCAGATTCATCTGCATAGATACCTCTCTGCAAACGGGTATCTCGCCTCTTAATACGGCATCTCTAAACTTGCCGTAATACTTTGGAACGGCAGTATTTGATAATGCCATATAAAAGACCTCCTACATTATATCTTTTTTCATACAAGTAAGTCCGCCCCACACATCGTCTAGCTCACTTATTTGAGTTCCTGCTATAAATCCTAATTTTTCATAAATATGTCTTGCATCAGGTGCATCACCCGGAACCTCAAGTGTTATTTGTTTAGCTTTCACCTTGCGTGCGTAGTCTTCAACCATTTTCATAGTGGCTGACGCATATCCATTCCCACGATATTTTTTTCTTACTCCAAGCCACATAACATTTATGGAAGTTGGTGATTCATGAAAAAGCTGTAATTCTCCGATTTGGTCATCACCATCATAAAGTGTCATATTTTTGGTGTTTTTTATCTGATTTTGCATATTTATATTATACTTAGCAAGCCATTTTGCAATTGCCGGTTCTTTATCTTGAACGGCTGATATAGCTTTGCCATTTTTTGTTACACCTTTTAAAACAAGTATATCCGAATTCGTAAGTTGTCTCTTTTTTCCAGCACTCGTTAATGTTCCGTCCTTGTTCTGATAACGACGAACACCCCATTTCATACCAAGTATGCCATGGTGATAAAGTTTGTTAGTTTCACATTTGTTCATATTTTATCTCCATTTCAGTAAAATTAATTTGACTTTAAAAGTCCATTTTATTGGACAGTGCCACTTAAACGATGAAAATTTAATTAAAAACTATTGACAACACGAAAGTACAATGTTACAATTGTAAAAAAGGGGGAATATACCATGGATACAACTATAACACCACTTAACGATATCGAAGTAAACGTAAAACCATGTACAGACATCGATCTGAACACCGAGAAATACACAAAGCTCAAATTATCACCATATCAGAAATCGAGTATGTCGTTATTGTTTCAACAGATTCCTAATCTGACAGTAGCGTCGGCATTGTCTAACGCATATATAGTTTCATTTCCTGAGGGTCTTCCACATACACTTATGCAACTGAAAAACGGACAATATGCAACACCTATAATGGGTTCTAAGGGTATAGTCGGAAGTGCAGGATTAACACCATTGCAGACACACGCCGTATTACTCAAAGCATTTTCAGCGATGTCTGTTGTAACTGGTCAGTATTTCCTGGTTGAAATCAATAAGAAGTTTGAACTTGTAAACGAAAAAATTGACAAAATCATGAATTTCCTATATGGTGATAAAAAAGCCGAGCTTATATCTGAAATCAGTTTCGTCCAGTATGCAAATGCTAATTATAATACCATAATGGCTCATGACGAGCAACGAGCTGCGACTATCATAAGCCTGCAGAATGCCAAAAAGACCGCCATGAAAGACATTGAATTTTATATGTCTGATCTGGATAATTCACTTGTTTCTCGTCCAAAGGATTCCGATACAAATAATATTTTACAAATAAAAGAAAGCCTTAACCTTTCATTACAGCTCTTTGTCATGAGCAGTATAATGGAGGTTTTTTACTCTCAGAATTTTGATAAGGACTATTTATCATCAGTAATTGATTTTGCTACATTTTATATAAATAAATGTGAAAAACGCATTCTTGCTGATTTCAGTAAGCTAAAAGCTTATCGGAACGAAAATAAACCAAATTTAATAAAAAATGTAACAAACAAACCGAACACCGAAATTGACGATAATATTGACGCTACCATAAATTCTCTGAATAGTGGTAATAAATCACCTATTTTGGAATCTCTGATATCATCGTTAAGCATCTACGATAGAACAGATTCGGTAAATTATTATCTTGACAATTCGGGCGATGTTTATATTAAAAAAGATGAATTTATGAAATGATTTATTAAGATTTATGCGCATAATAAGCTCTTAATCTAGAGTTTTCATAACTTGCCTTCCCTGCAATGATAGCATTTACAGCTGTTCCACCCATACTAATCATACTTGATGATATGTTCGCTATTTTTGTATCGCCCACTGTCGAAGCTATAACTCTGTTTACAATACCTGATCCAGCTATAATTGCAATCTCGGCTGTATAGGCTTTACCCGTATTAGTAGTAATTGTTTTACCCTTTGCGTATAATGCTTTTCCTTGATCTGCTTTCTTATCGTTACTCAATTTCCTATAGGCAGAATTGAGTTCTCGTTTTGCCTTCCTAACTTCATCCCGAGATGCGAGGCCGTTCTTTTTTTTGATTTTTAATGATTCATATTCACTTAGTTTCTTATTATATCGTGCCAGTCCCTTCTTGGTATATGAACCATCATAGTTTTGGTATCGTCTGATCCCCCATTTCACTCCAAGAACGCCATAGTGTTTTAGCTGATCGTAATTATACATAAAAAAAACTCCTTTATTAAAAATTATTGAATAGGAGGCGGTTCTATGAACGCCATAATTGATAAAATTAATGATGTTAAGAGTGATATCACTCCCGAACTAATTCTCAATCAAGCGATGAAAATGCCAACTGTTAAAATTGATCGAGAAAAATTCCTTAGAAAAGAATTAAGCGTTTACTATTCAGACAGTGTAATCAATGACGCTATAATATATAACCCAGCCTATGCTGACATACGACGCGAAGCCATTGATAAAATTGCAGATCGTGTAATTACATATGAAACAAACAAAGTTTCAGCAGTGTCATTCATAGCTGGTATTCCTGGTGGATTTACAATGGCCGCTACAATTCCAGCTGATGAGGTTCAATATTTTGGATTTGCTTTGAGGGTCATGCAAAAATTAGCATATTTATACGGGTTCCCTGACTTCGAGCTAAATGAAAATGAAATCAACGATGACACCATGAATCAAATGCTTGTATTTTTAGGTGTCATGTTCGGTGTGCAGGGTGCAAATGCTGGAGTAAAAGTTATAGCCCAAGCTGCTTCAGAAAAAATTGCCAAAACATTAGCACGAAAGGCCTTAACAAAAGGAACTGTTTATCCGATCGTAAAAAAGATTGCCACCTCCGTGGGAATAAAAATGACCAAGCAAATATTTGCCAATTGTGTTTCAAAAGCGGTTCCTGTTATCGGTGGTGTTGTCAACGGCGGATTAACATTTGCGACATTTAAGCCATGCTGTTATAGATTAAAAAAGAGTTTTAAAGAACTAAATTTATCAGATCCTGAAACCTATACACATGACAAATAACTAAAGTTATATATTAAATTTATCCCTTAAGTTCCTTTATACTTAAAGCAATAGTCAATGCCGAACCTGTTACTGTCAAAAGTCCACCTGCTGTATCTAACATTTCTTTAACAACAGCACGGCCTTTAGAAATTTTTGGGATATTTTCAGGTGCAAAAAGCTTATTGTATTGCTGTTCAAGTATTTCTCGATTGATTCTGTTACGCATTTCAGCATCGGTCATATTTGATAGATCCATTCGTTTCCTATCAGCTGTCGGTCGTGTATTTCGTTCAATGTTCTGAACATCCCGTATCATGTTTGATGTCGAGTCGATCATTTTTTTATTGCGTTCCAAGTCTTCCTTGACCCAGCGTTGTGGATCAGGATTACTCGTATCGATACGATTGTCTTTCTTTTTTGCTAAATTTTCACGAACGTCTCGATCATATCTCTTTCTACCAGCACTCGTTAATGTTCCGTCCTTGTTCTGATAACGACGAACACCCCATTTCATACCAAGTATACCATGATGATAAAGTTGATTGGTTTCAGCCATTTTGATTTTCCTCCATCTCTTTTCTCATATTGTCAGCAATAACGTACAGCCGCCATTCAAGTTCATTAGCGACCTTATTCATCGCCTCTATTGCCGCCGAGTTTTGCGGAGGGTCAAAGATAAGACGAACCTTTGTATAAACGTAAGTCCTTATCTGTGACCACTTCGGCTCATCAGCAACAAAATCAGACCATTTCTCCTCTACCCCCGAAATAGCAAACCCATTAATGTCACCTACACCAATCTGTGTCAGCGTGGACAATACAGAATTAGTGTGCATTATAAGCTCAGGGTCAAAGTCAGTACAATCGCTGTCAATACCCAGAGCTTTTTTTATTGATAAAAGAATACTATCCATAAACCCTCCTCTTCAAAAATAAAAGAAAGAGAAACTGCCATTTCTGGCAGTTCTCCAAAAATTCTATTCTCTCCATAAAAGACCATGTTTTTTTAGCGAAGCATTATTTTTTCCACGGACAGGTATCATTCGGAGAGCGTTCTGTAAGCTTTCGTGTAACCAAACCAGCATCACCATAGTGAATCGCATTGTGCGTAGTCAATGATGTAGTGATAAGAAAATCTGTATTCAGCAAAATATCCGTGCAATTGATTATATCAGCAAGTGCTATCGGGTTCATATGATGAATAATAATGCCACTTTTAATATCATACCCTTCCACACCAAGATCACAGCCGAGATCTCTGCTGATCACAAAATTTCTTATTCTTTTCCATTCAGCCGAATTGTAAAACTTCTGATTAAATACCCTGTCATAACCAAAAGTTTCAGCTCCGACCGTTCCTGAAAGCTTCAAGTATTCAAATCTTTCCTCAAAGGTCACAAGCTCACATAATTCTGAATATTGCCTAATCATCACTGCCATTATATCTCTTCATAGCTTCAATTGCGTTAGTACACAATTCTTCCAGTCTTGGAGCTGCCTGTAAAGCTTCCGTCTTTGCTCGAAGCAGCTCATTTTCACGTTCAAGCTTCTCTTTTTCAAGCTTTTCCTTAGACGAACCGAGCTTAAGATAGTGAGTTATGACCTGTGATGAAGCAGTTCCCTCCAAAAGCTGTTTTTCAGCAAGATTAACAGCCGCCGCTATAAGCTGATTTTCTCTTGTTTCGGGCGTAAGTGCAGGTCGTACACGCTTTACATCTTCCGATTTCTTTACATTGCTCAAATATAACACTCCTTTATTGCTATAAAACCCGTTTCGCAAAAATCCCTCTGGAGAATTTTTCAGGACCGAGGCGATATGAGAGGGGGTGTATTTTTTTATCCCCTCCCGTGGGGTCAGGCGGTTGCTTTAACCTTTTTGTAGATGTTACGAAAGTCATACTTTATTATTTCATCAATTGCCTGCTCGATTATTTCAGCGTTTTCTTTTTCGGATAATTGATCTGATGTATGAGCAATTCTATCTAAGTAGACACAGGAATTATAGCCCTTGTCGATGTCAAAGTTATACCATTCATTGAAATGTGTGAACGGATCAAACGGATTGTCTTTTGTAGTAAGGGCGTATATGTTCATAATTGTTTTCCTCCTTTCATTCATTTAAGTATTTAGAAACAGTTGATGTTGATATACCAAGAGATTTGGCAATTTCGGCATAAGTGTAACCCATATTCGACATAGATTTTATTTTATTCTGCTTAGCCGAGGTAAGAGTTGTCGTAGTTTTAGGCAAAGCTCTTTGTTTTATCTTATCAGCGTCAGTATAACGAAGAATAGAAGTAAGCTTTGAATCACTTATTGCCCCTGCCTGAATCGCGTCCCATTCTTTATCAGTTATTTCAATCTTGCTGTTCTTTCCACTTGCACCAACGTGATCACGTTCGTTCTGAAGTGTCGTATTAGCAATCTTTCTAAGGGTTTTCTTATCCTTAGAAAGTGACGGATTGTCCTGAATCATCGCTTTAATCTTTGAATTTGCTGACGCTTGGGCACGTCTTTCCTTTGGTGCGTTCATTTGAGCAATAGCCAATTTACTGTCAAGTGACTTGACTTCTGGTTCATATGCCTTTTTGGCACTTGCCGAGTATTCTATTTTTTCACGCTTTGCAAGCTCTTTTCTTGCCCTGTTACCAAGTGATTTCATTTTGTTGCCGTAATCAGCGTAAGCGTTTTCCTGCGGAGTCCCCGATGATAACGTAAACAGGTCGTCAACCTCGTTAAGAAGCTTGGATTTATTTGTTGCATTTGTTTCTTTACCCGTCTTTTTATCAATGTATGTCCTACCTGATTCCTTATATGACACCTTACCAGTTTCGGGGTCTATAATACCACTACCCCTTCGTTCGGGTACCTGTATGTCCTGCTTTCTACGGGATAGGAGGGTGGACGCCCCACCTACATATTTTCCTTCAGGGGTGGTACGCCCCTGATATTTTTGTCTTAGCTCCGCAATTCCGTTATCCTTTTCAGACTGTTTATAATCCAGTTTATGCTTGTCAGCATCGATAACCACCATACTATGCTTTACAGCACGAGTAATTTCGGCTTCAGAAGCTCCCTGCAAGGTCATATCGGTAATAAGGTTTGAAACAACACCCATTTGTTTCTGAGTATTAGCCTTGGTCATTACTTTCATACCATCATAGTAAGCATATTGCTCCTTTGGATTGAAATTTTCAAGACCTTTAAGTGCGGGTGTAGATTTAATTTTCACTTTATCATTTGTCGGAATACAAATAACCTGATCTCCGTCAAAATCAGCACCTGAAAGTCGCTCTGCGACCTTTGCATTGATGCCTATTGCATCAGTTACATTACCGAGTATGCTCTTACCCGAGACATTTTTGTTATTTACCGTAAGAACAGGTATTTCAAACGTTCCGCCGTGGGGGTATCTTACCAAAGCTATCCTTTCGCCGTTCTGATAATTGGGGGCATACACCTCGTTTTCAGAAATATCTGATAAAGGAAGAATTACCTGTGTAAGCTGTCTTGGAAGTGCCGCCGCTTTGAGATGCACGACCGCTCCGTCACATTCATCAGCGAAATCAGCAAGCATTTTTCGCTTAACCGTCGGATTTGTCAACGACATTATCTCGTTAAATTCCGCTTCAGCGTCCTCATATGTAAGCTTTAACTGACTTTTGATAAGCTGTATAGGCTGTTTTGATAAAAACTGTGACGAAAGGTTCTTGGACATCTTATCCCAGTCGCCCTCTTCCTTGATTTTATTGATAGCCGAAAGCTTTTCGTTGCCGTCTTTATCGAAATATGTACTCTGACCGTTTGCTTTTATCGCCGCACCGAACGGGTTATCAGGGTCATCGTGTTTTATCTCTTTAAGTACTTTCATCTTATCAATACCGCTATTTTTATTTGTATTGAACACAATATCACACCCATCGGGCATATCGTCGGAATAGATAGCCATACCTTTAAGATAGTGAGTATCATCAACAAGTATTCTTACCTGTGCATAATGACTGTTACCAAGGCTAAGATCGTCAACACCTCGGCGAAGCTCAATAACTCCGTCCTTTTCAAGACCGCCCTCATCGCCGTAACGAATTTTCACACGGTTTGAATCAATGCTCACTGGGTATTGCAGCTGTCGATAAGTAAGTCCACCGTCCTCAGACGTGTAATTTATGACAGATTTAATATCACCAACGTTATTTATAGCATAAGCATATTCAATATCCTTATCACATAAAGCCGTTGAAATGGTTTGCTTTCCAGGATTTGTAACCTGCGGTATTCCAACACCGTACTTGTTATATCCCTCTGTTTCAAGTATAAAAATAGCTTCTTTAAGGACACCGTCAGACACTCCAAGCTCTCGCTCAACACCTGCTCCGACATCAATCATTCCCTTTTCTTTGATTTCCTGTCTGAGAACGTCGGCCGTGCGTTGTGCCATTGATTTTCTGGCGGCGGTATTCTCATTAAGAAGTGAACGCACCGAGGAATCATTATCGTACCCCATTATTGCCGCTATCTCATTGAGAGATTTTCCGTCTTCACGAAGAGATTTGGCTCTTGCTACTAAAAGCTCACGGCGTTCGTGCTTTGCTACTTTCAACTGCATACGGAGGTCTGTGGTAGTCATACCGAGAGCCTTTGCCAGATCGGTTTCCTTTGGATAAGTCTTTTTCAGTTCTTCCACACGGGCAAGAAAATCACCTGAATGCTGATACGGTTCTTTTCCACTGCCCCAAGGGTATCTTCCAGATCTTCTTTTTACACCATAATGCATTAAAATATCTTCTGCTGTTGAATTCATAAGACATTACTCCTGTTCTGATTTGATTTTTGAGATAATCTTATCGAAAGTTACAATTTTATCCATAATGGGTAGAATCACTTCTGCATCAGGATTGTCAACTGTATATGAATCTGACTGATACAGCCTTAATTCAAAATCTATAGTTGACGGCTTAATATGATATTCCAAACAAAACAACGCCGCATAAATTCTTAACTGTTCAATATGTGCAGGTGTAACACCTGTTTTTAAATCGTGTATTCGCAAGAGCTTATCTCTGAATGAAATCGCATCGGCAGTACCAAAACAATTATCAGAATAATATAAAACCTGCTCGGGGATCATTTTAAAACCTATTGCATCATTAACATATTGATTGAGCGTCTTTGTAGATTTTGGCAAACGCTGACCGAGTTTTATCAATCGAGCGGCAAGCTCGTGTATTTCGGTTCCCTTTTGGGCGGCAATAAAGCTGTTATATGCGTCAGCAATTTTATCATTACTGTAATTCAGCCAGTGATATTTGGACGCACCAAGAAATGCGTGCTGACCCTCAAGGTTTGAATGCTTGTTGAAGTTCATTTAATATCTCCTCCTTGTTTTCAGGACTTACGAATCTTGAAAAAGACATTTGGTTGAGAATATCAACGTAATAATCTTGATTCGGCTGATGCTTGGATTTTGCAAACTGCTTGCATTCAAGAGTTGCCCATTTGTCCTTATACAAAATCAAAAGGTCAGGTATTCCTTGAATATAACTCGAATCAAGCTTCATAACAAGACAGCCTTTAAACCTATTTTTCAATTCTTTTATAAGATTCGATTGGAAGTCCTTTTCCAGTTTCAAATATTTCACCAACCCTTCTAAAAAAAATAAAAGAGAGAACAAGTTTCCTCATTCTCTCCATAAAAGGGTATGTTTTTTTAGCGAAGCTGTTTTAAATATCAATCGTATTCATCGTGATAGTCATAATTCTCGTAACCGCTGTCGCATTCCAGTTCGTCATCGTCATCATCGATACACAAGTCATCGCCGTAGTATGTTCCATAGTCATCTTCATAGGTTGAATCCAAAGTTGGATAACCCTCACCGTTATCTGCTTCATCATCAGTTATGGAATATTTACATTCTTCGCATTCCCAATAGCTATCACGATGAATTAATTGAATATGGCAATCGGGGCAATACTGCTCTCCAGTTGGCAACCAGTCAATCGATGATAACTTCTTGATAAACATTTTGCCGAGTGGTCCGTTGAAAATATGAATCTCGTTACCCACACCGTCATACTGTAAACCCTCTTCCTCATAATGTTTACTCATAGCGACACCTCCATGTGTTTTTTCTATATTATATCATGTCATTTTCTTAATTGCAAGAAAAACAAAAGAGGTTCTGAACGCAATCCTCTTTTGCTATGTTATAAATATAATCATTGGTAATCATCTCCTTGTAAAATATCATTTGCCCAGAAACCCACTTTTATTGCCCATATTTATATAATTATATAAACTTTTCTCGTGATTAATAAAATAAAAAAGTGGGAAAGTGGGCAGAAAAGCCGCAAACAACGTAGATACGTCATTTGAGCGTGACCACTTTTGATTTAAAAAGTGGGCTAAAACCCAGAAAAAGTGGGCAGAAAAGCCCTTTTCCGTCAGAATATAAATGACTTTAGCCTTCATTTCTAAAATACAAAATGGGCGACCATCACAAAAGTGGTCAAAAATCAAAGGCGTTATGTTTCAAACGCCCGTAATATTACTCGATTCTGTTATGTTTTTCAAACCATAAAGGTATAACAAAAACTATGGATATAAATACTAAAACTGTGCAATCATTATCAATTACAGTGGCTACTATTCCCAAAATAATCAACAACAATGCAACTGCTTTATTTTTCCAAGTTCTCTTTATGTATCTTTTGAATTTTTCCAACATTAACATCTCCTTTCATAAAAATGTGTGTTTTATAAGCGTAGACTTATTTCCATATCTTATGAGTCCTTTTATCTTCAAGGGTTATCCTGTTATTAACACGAAATCCAAATATATCGCATAATTCAAATATAATTTTTATCAGCCTTTTCATACGGATCTCGCTGTCAATATTCTGCAAAGCCTCGCCTGCGGTAGGGTCTGAATATCCCTCGTGATTTTTATTATACTGTCCCATTTGTCTTACTCCTTAAATATAAAAGATAATTAGCCTTATTTATTGCCCAAGTGTTATCCAGCGGCAAATCTGCACCTGTAGAATGCTCGAAATCCACAAACTCCTTATACAAAGGAACTCGCTCCGCTATCTCGGGATATTGCTTCTGTAATTCTTCAAGCTCGACTGCCCACCTGCTCCATGTTGCATCGTCAATAATATTTTCATTCATACGATAATATAAAACAGAGTGTACAAGTATCTGTCTGCGTCTGCGATTGATAAGCTCGGCAATTTTTTCATCGGATATGATAGCTATCGCCCCATTTCAAGTCATTCACACAACTGCCGACAATTCCTGCTGATTCTGACGAACCCGTGGCACGAAAATGAGCATTCGGGTGTTGTGGATACATATACTCGAACATAAGATAGTTCGCCGCATCACATAAATACTCGGTATTGCCTGTTTCTTTGTATTTTTCGATACAAAGGTCGTGATTTTTAATTGCATCGGTAAGCTTCATACCAAAATTATCCTTAGCTGTGCCGTATTTATAAAATGAGGTTTCGACCCTGTTCTGCCGAAGCTCGTCAAATCTATCGGAATATTCGCTCGGCATTTCTTTACCTATTCTGGACATTTTTATCATCTCCTTAAATATGAAAGAAAAGAGCCTCGATTATTTCTAACCGAAGCTCACCATAAATTTTTGTATAAAAAAAGAGCCAAGAAAAATCTCAGCTCAATCCTCTTTCCCTGTTATTTTTTTCAATA
>CAYOAV010000059.1:0-10906 GCA_964402055.1 uncultured Ruminococcus sp.
ATATTTATGGAGGAAAATAAAATGGCTAAGGAAATTAAAAAGGTTGTTTTAGCTTATTCGGGCGGTCTTGATACTTCTATTATCATTCCGTGGCTTAAGGAAAACTACAATAACTGCGAGGTTATTGCTGTTTCGGGTAATGTTGGTCAGGGTACTGAACTTGACGGTCTTGAAGAAAAGGCTATCAAGACAGGTGCTTCCAAGCTTTACATTGAGGATCTTACCGAAGAATTTATCACTGATTATGTTTATCCTACCGTTCAGGCAGGTGCTATCTATGAGAACAAGTATATGCTCGGTACTTCCTTTGCACGTCCTATCATCGCAAAGAGAATCGCAGAGATCGCTATAAAAGAGGGTGCAGATGCTATCTGCCACGGCTGCACAGGTAAGGGCAACGATCAGGTTCGTTTCGAGCTTGCTATCAAGGCATTCGCTCCTGAAATGGAGATAATCGCTCCTTGGAGAATCTGGGATATCAAGAGCCGTGATGAGGAAATCGATTATGCAGAGGCTCACAACATTCCGCTTAAGATAAACAGAGAAACCAACTACTCAAAGGATAAGAACATTTGGCATCTTTCACATGAAGGCCTTGATCTTGAAGATCCTGCAAATGAGCCGCAGTATGAAAAGCCTGGTTTTCTTGAAATGGGTGTTTCTCCTATTCAGGCTCCTGACAAGCCTACATATGTTACAATTCACTTTGAAAAGGGTGTTCCTACCGCTGTTGACGGCAAGGAAATGAATGGCACAGAGCTTGTTACAGCACTTAACAAGCTTGGCGGAGATAACGGTATCGGTCTTGTTGATCTTGTTGAAAACCGTCTTGTTGGTATGAAGTCGAGAGGCGTTTATGAAACTCCCGGTGGAGCTATTCTTTATCACGCTCACGAGGTTCTTGAAACTATTACTCTTGATAAGGCTACACAGCGTATGAAGCAGAAGCTGGCTATTGATTTCGCTGATCTCGTTTACAATGGTCAGTGGTTCACACCTGTTCGTGAAGCTCTTTCCGCATTTGTTACAAAGACGCAGGAAACTGTTACAGGTGATGTTAAGCTCAAGCTTTACAAGGGCAACATCATTAACGCAGGTGTTACTTCTCCTTACACTCTTTACGATGAAGAGGTTGCTACATTTGATGAGGATCACGTTTACAATCAGGCTGATTCCGCAGGCTTTATCAATCTTTTCGGACTTCCGATCAAGGTTAAGGCAATGCTTGACGCAAAAAGAGATAACAAGTAATTGTTAACACGATATAAGGGCGGAAAAATCCAATCCGCCCTTGTGTTGTTTATAGAAATAAGCATATTTTGTTGAAAAAATGAGAAAATATTCACGATAGCAGTCGGCATGGAGTACGCAGACAGGGACAACACCTCGGAAGATCCGCAGGTCACGGGTACTGCGAGGTATTGCTCCGCTTGCAGGGAGGTTTTTTACAATGAAAAAGAAAATTCTTGCGGTCATTTCTGCGGTGATAATGCTTTCTGCTTGTTCGGGGCAGGGCGATGAGACATCGGCTGACGATATGGAGCTTGCAGGAGAGCTTATCGGGGTATGGTGCAGTGTTGGTTCTGTTGTATATGATGATGACGGAGATATAAGCTCATTTGCGGCATTGGAATTTGACGGAAATTCGGCTTATCGTCATGAAGTGAATGGTGACAGGATAGTTTCTGCGTTGCTTGGTGAATATGAAATAAAAAACGGTGAATATGCCGCCAAAAATGGTTCATCGGAGCAATATGCGATAATTGACATAAGAGAATATGACGGAAAGGACCATCTTTATTGGAGCAATGACAGTGTGACGCAGGATTTTGTGCGTATGACTGATAATGAAATAGAGGAATACGGCATTCCCGAGGGGCAATTGACTGATAAGCTTCTCGGAGATGAATAAGGAGTTACGGTTTATGAATAATAAAATGTGGGCGGGACGTTCTTCAAAGGAAGTTGATTCCCGTGTTAATGATTTCAATTCGTCTATTGCATTCGATTCAAGAATGTACAGACAGGACATAAAGGGTTCTATGGCACACGCAGAGATGCTTGGCGACTGCGGTATCATTGACAAGGCCGAAAGCCTTAAAATAATAGAGGGTTTAAAGGGTATTCTTGATGATATTGACAATGGAAGGCTTCTTTTTGATCCAAATGCTGAAGATATTCATATGTTTGTTGAATCGGAGCTTACAAAAAGGCTCGGAGATACTGGAAAAAGGCTTCACACTGCAAGGAGCAGGAACGATCAGGTCGCACTTGACATAAGAATGTACCTTAAAGATGAGGTAAAGGAAATTATCCCGATGATAAGGGAGCTTATCGGTGTGCTTTGCGGTATTGCGGAGAAAAATACCGATACTATTATGCCTGGGTATACGCATTTACAGAGGGCGCAGCCTGTTACATTTGCACATCATATGATGGCTTATGCACAGATGCTTATTCGTGACATCGGAAGATTTGAGGATACATACAAGCGTATGGACAGAATGCCGCTCGGAAGTGGTGCTTTGGCAACTACTACTTATCCGATAAACAGGCGTCAGGTTTGTGAGCTTCTCGGATTTGAGGATATAACTATGAATTCGCTTGACGGTGTTTCGGACAGAGATTTCTGCGTTGAGCTTTGTTCGGCAATTTCAATTCTTATGATGCACCTTTCACGCTTCTCCGAGGAGATAATTCTTTGGAGCTCATGGGAGTTTAAGTTTATTGAGCTTGATGACGCATATGCGACAGGCTCGTCAATTATGCCGCAGAAGAAAAATCCTGATGTTACGGAGCTTATAAGAGGTAAGACAGGCCGTGTTTACGGCGATCTGAACACGCTTCTTGTTATGCTTAAGGGAACTCCGCTTGCGTATAACAAGGATATGCAGGAGGATAAGGAGGCTATTTTTGACGCAATAGATACTGTCAAGCTTTGCCTTACGACATTTATTCCGATGCTTTCGACAATGGAGCTTTACAAGGAAAATATGCGTAATGCTGCGGCAAGAGGCTTTATAAATGCGACTGACTGTGCGGATTATCTTGTTAAAAAGGGACTTCCGTTCCGTGATGCTTACAAGATAACAGGTACGCTTGTTGCTTATTGCATCAAAAACAACACGGTTCTTGAAAAGCTTTCTATGGATGAATTCAAGGAGCTTTCGCCTGCGTTTGATGAGGGCGTTTATGAGGCTATAAGGCTTGAAAACTGCGTTAATATGAGAAAGGCTGACGGTGGACCTGCTCCCGAGACTGTTATGAAGCAGATAGAGGACGCAAGGAAATACACGGTATAATTTTGTGATTTTACGGAAAGGGATATAAAATGAATAAATACAGGGTTTTTATAGATGGTCAGGAGGGTACGACTGGGCTTCGTATCGTTGAGAGATTGAAAGACAGAGCCGACATAGAGCTTATTACGATAGATGAGGAGCTTCGCAAGGACACTGCGGAGAGAAAACGTCTTATAAATGAATCGGATTATACATTCCTTTGTCTGCCTGATGCGGCGGCAATCGAATCGGCGGAGCTTTGCGATAATCCACATACGAAAATACTGGACGCTTCGACTGCACACAGGACTGCGGCAGGTTGGACATATGGTTTGCCGGAGCTTTCGGCGGAGCATCGTGCGGCTATTGAAAATTCAAAGAGGGTAGCTGTTCCCGGCTGTTATGCAAGCGGATTTAATGCACTTTGCTATCCTATGGTCAAGTCGGGATTGATCGCACCGTACCACACTGTTTCCTGCCACGCTATATCGGGTTACAGCGGTGCAGGAAAGAAGGCTATTGCTGTTTATGAGGGCGAGAACAAGCCTGATGAATTCAATTCACCAAGGTTCTACTCTCTTGGCAAGCAGCACAAGCACATAAAGGAAATGATGGCGGTATCGGGACTTTCATATCCTCCGATATTCAGCCCTATTGTTGATGATTACTACAACGGAATGGTTGTTGCATTGCCGTTTTTCCTCCGTGCGATGCAGAAAAAGACAAGTGCGGCGGCTGTTCATGAAATGCTTGCGGAGCATTATGAGGGACAGAATTTTGTAAAGGTTATGCCGCTTATGGGCGAGGGCGTTCTGGAGAACGGCTTCCTTGCGGCTAACACTATGAAGGACACTAATGTTATGCAGATATTCGTTTTCGGAAACGATGATCATATTATGCTTTGCTCACGCTTCGATAATCTCGGAAAGGGTGCGTCGGGTGCGGCTGTTCAGTGTATGAATATTATGATGGGAATTGATGAAACTACGGGATTGGTTTAATTTAGTACTGATTTCATGGAAATATAGTTATGAGTAAATATAATAAGCTTTTTATTCAGATAATGAGTGGCAATTCGGACAATAATGTAGAATTTTCTGATTTGCAGAAGATACTTACAATATTGGGTTTTGTTGTCAGAATCAAGGGCGATCATTTTATTTATTTCAGAGATGGTGTAGATGAGATTATCAACATTCAGCCCAAAGGAAATAAAGCAAAGCCTTATCAGGTCAAGCAGGTCAGAAATATAATACTTAAGTATAGGTTGGGAGGTCATTTTAATGCATAAGTATGAAGTTATCTTATATTGGAGCGAAGAGGACGGCAGCTATATTGCTGAAGTTCCCGAGCTTGCAGGCTGTATGGCGGACGGTGAATCAATGCTTACGGCACTTGAAAATGTTCATACCGTAATGGACGAATGGCTTGAAACGGCTGAATTGACTGGTAGAGAAATCCCTAAACCTAAGGGAAAGCTTGCATTCGCCTGAAAAATAAGGAAGTTTGAAATAATCGGTTTAAAAGGCTGATTATTAAGAGGAGATATATAGATATGAAAGAATTTAAGGTTATTGACGGCGGTGTTTGTGCCGCAAAGGGATTCAAGGCAAGCGGTGTTTACTGCGGAATAAAGAAATCTGCTGTTCCTGACGGAAATGAATCGCCTGTAAGCAATATTAAAAACGATATTGCAATGGTCGTTTCAGATGTAATGTGCAATGCGGCTGGTGTTTACACCTCCAACAAGGTAAAGGGTGCGCCTGTTATTGTTACAAAGAAAAATCTTGCACTTTCAGGCGGCAAGGCTAAGGCTGTTATTGTAAATTCAAAGAATGCGAACACCTGTAATGCTGACGGCGAGGAAAAGGCGAACGAAATGTGCCGCCTTACTGCTGAGGCATTGGGAATAAAGCAGGAAGAGGTCATTGTTGCTTCTACGGGAGTTATTGGTCAGATACTTCCTATTGAGCCTATCCGTGCGGCTGTGCCAAGGCTTGTGGAGAAGCTTTCTTATAATGGAAATATGGAAGCGGCAACTGCTATTATGACGACTGACACGGTTAAAAAGGAATATGCTGTTGAGCTTGAAATAGGTGGAAAGACTGTTCACATCGGTGGTATGGCTAAGGGAAGTGGTATGATTCACCCGAATATGGCGACAACGCTTAACTTTATTACTACAGACTGTGCAATTTCGGCTGAAATGGTTCAGGCGGCACTTTCGGAGATAGTAAAGGTTACATACAACTGCTTATCGGTTGACGGAGATCAGTCTACAAATGACACTTGCGTTCTTATGGCAAACGGACTTGCAGGAAATGATGAGATAGGCTCGGAGGGGGAGGCTTTTGATACATTCAAGGCGGCTCTTTACGAGGTAATGGCTAATCTGACGAGAATGCTTGCTAAGGACGGAGAGGGTGCGACTAAGCTTCTTACCTGTATATGCTCATCTGCTCCTGACAAGGACACGGCTATAATCGTGGCAAAGAGCGTTATACGTTCACCGCTTTTTAAATGTGCGATGTTCGGTGCGGACGCTAACTGGGGACGTGTACTTTGTGCTATCGGCTATGCAGAGGCTGAATTTGACATTGACAGGGTTGATGTTGATCTCGGTTCAAGGGCAGGAAAAATTGCTGTTTGCAGAAATGGTGCAGGAGTTGAATTCTCCGAGGAAGAGGCTAAGAGGATACTTACCGAGGACGAGATAGATATTTATGTAAGCCTTAATCAGGGCGATGCTGATGCTACTGCGTGGGGCTGTGATCTTACATATGATTATGTAAAGATAAACGGAGATTACCGCTCTTAAAGGGAATTATGGAGGAAGATTATGAATATTGAAATGTCAAGCGAGGTGCGTTCTCAGGTTCTTATTGACGCACTTCCGCATATACAGAAGTACAATAACAAGATAGTTGTTGTTAAATATGGTGGAAACGCAATGACCAATGAGGAGCTTAAAGACGCTGTTATGAGCGATATTGTACTTTTATCGCTTATCGGTGTAAAGGTGGTTCTTGTTCACGGCGGCGGCCCCGAAATAAATGATATGCTTAAAAGAGTTGGCATTGAGAGCAGATTTGTAAACGGATTGAGATACACTGATGCGGCTACTGTTGATATTGTAAAAATGGTTCTTGCAGGAAAGGTAAACAAGGAGCTTGTTTCACATCTCACGCTTCACAAGGGCAAGGCTCTCGGAATGTGCGGAATTGACGGAAATATGCTTACGGCTCACAAGCTTGAGGGTGAGGACGATCTCGGATTTGTCGGAGAAATAGTAAAAGTCAATGCCCAGCCTATACTTGACGCTATTTCTATGGGATACATACCTGTTATTTCCACTGTTGCCTGCGATGAAAAGGGTCAGACCTACAATATAAACGCTGATACGGCGGCGGCAGAGATTGCGGCGGAGCTTGGTGCGGAAAATCTTATACTTATGACGGATATTGTCGGACTTCTTAAGGACAAGGATGATGTTTCTACGCTTATTCCTACTGTTCATGTCAGTGATGTTCCGTTTATGAAGCGTCAGGGCATTATTTCGGGTGGTATGATACCTAAGATAGACTGCTGTGTTGAGGCTGTCCGCAGAGGTGTTTCAAAGACCTGTATTATTGACGGACGTGTTCCGCACTCTATTCTTGTTGAGCTGCTTTCAAGTCAGGGTATTGGCACGCAGTTTATATGATTAAGGAGCTGATATTAAATGAATACGATAGAAAAATTCAATGAACACGTTATGGGTACTTACGGACGCTATGATGTTGTTATGGAAAGGGGCAACGGCAGGGTTGCTGTTGATGAAAACGGAAAGGAATACATAGATTTCGGAAGCGGTATAGGAACAAATTCTCTCGGTTACTGCGACAAGGACTGGGCAGACGCTGTTTGCGAGCAGGCACGTTCTATTCAGCATACCTCAAATTACTATTACACAAGGGTTCAGGCTGATTTTGCGGCAAAGCTTTCCGAAATTACAGGCTACGACAAGATGTTCTTCGGAAATTCGGGGGCAGAGGCAAATGAATGTGCAATAAAGCTTGCAAGAAAATACTCCTTTGACAAATACGGCAAGGACGCAAAGCGTTACAACATCATCACGCTTGTAAACAGCTTCCACGGAAGAACTCTTACAACTCTTTCCGCAACGGGTCAGGAGGTTTTTCACAACTATTTCTTCCCATTCACGGAGGGTTTTATAAACGTTGAAGCGAATAACATTGAACAGCTTCGTGAAAAGCTTGACGGAAGCGTTTGTGCGGTCATGTTTGAGCTTATTCAGGGCGAGGGCGGTGTGAATGCTCTTGACAAGGCTTTTGTTGACGAGATATTCAAGCTTTGCGGTGAAAAGGATGTATTGACGATATGTGACGAGGTTCAGACTGGTGCAGGAAGAACTGGAACTTTCCTTGCTTCGGAGCAGTTCGGGGTCAAGCCTGACATTACAACGATGGCAAAGGGTGTTGCGGGAGGAGTACCTATCGGAATATGCCTTGCAAATGAAAAATGCTCGGGAGTGCTTACAAAAAGCACACATGGTTCAACATTCGGCGGAAATCCTCTTGCTTGTGCAGGCGGTCTTGCTGTTGCGAATAAGGTCGGAAGTAAGGATTTTCTTGCAGAGGTATGCAAAAAGAGCGAATATATGCGTGAAAAGATATCTGCTATGCCGCTTGTTGAAGGCGTAAGCGGACTTGGATTGATGATAGGCATTTCGATAAAAGGAAAAACTGCCGCAGAGGCTGCAAAGGAATGTCTTGACAACGGCTTGCTCGTTCTTACGGCAAAGGACAAGGTAAGACTTCTGCCGCCGCTTAACATTACATATGATGAAATAGATAAAGGTCTTGAAATACTTGGGAGAGTGCTTGCATGATCTACTATGAAAAATACGGAAATGAGCTTAATCCTGCGATAATACTGCTTCATGACAGTGAATCTGTTTACTGCTTTTCCAAGGAATGCGATCAGCTGGGGAAGAATTACTGTGCATATGTACCGCATTTGCCGGGATTCGGAAGAAGCACGGAGAAATTTTTTTCCACTGAAACGGCGATTGGACAGCTGACAGAGCTTGCGTCTTCATTTAAGAAGCCTGTTACACTTGTGGGAGCTTCACTCGGTGCGGAGCTGGCTTTTCATCTTATATGCAGAAACACGGAGCTTTTTAACGGCTGTATTATGATAAGCCCATGGCTTGAAAAGGATATTGCAGGAATAGAAAAGGCTCTAACACAGCTTAATGACAAGGAAAAATTTATTAAAAACAAGCTTATGTCGGGTCTGAGCGGTCTTACTATGGGTCTTAACAAGGACGAAATGCGTGATTATAATGAATTTCGCAAAAATGTAAGTATGAATTCGCTTGTTGCGGCGATTGACAATGGCATTACATATGAGGATTATCCCGAATACAAGGAGCTTGATATACCACTTATGGCTTTATGCGGTCTTAATGAGCCGATGGAGATAAGAAATTCTGTCAGAAGGCTTACAAAGGAAAATCCTAATTGCAGCTATGATATGTGGGACGGAGTTTCGAAGCAATTGCCGATAAAGGCGGCGGCTCGTCTTTCGGCAGTTATCGAAGAATTTACAGATAAGGCATATGCCAAGAAATAATGAGGAGGAGAATTAAAAATGAAACACTTACTTAAAATGCTTGACCTTTCCACGGAGGAAATCATGGAAATACTCAATCTTGCGGATCAGCTCAAATATGAACGCAAGCATAACATTGAGCATCATCATCTCAAGGGAAAATCTCTCGGTATGATATTCCAAAAGGCTTCAACAAGAACCCGTGTATCTTTTGAAACGGGTATGTATCAGCTTGGAGGAAATGCGTTGTTCCTTTCCTCGCATGATTTACAGATAGGTAGAGGTGAGCCTGTTCAGGACACGGCAAGAGTTCTTTCAAGATATCTTGACGGAATTATGATCCGTACATTTGAGCAGAAAGAGGTTGAGGATCTTGCTGAATATGGTTCTATACCTGTTATAAATGGACTGACAGATTTCTGTCACCCTTGTCAGATACTTGCGGATCTTATGACTATCCGTGAATTCAAGGGTCAGTTTGACGGGCTTAAAATGTGCTTTATTGGCGATGGAAATAATATGGCAAATTCGCTTATTGTGGGCGGTCTTAAGGTTGGAATGAAGGTTTCTGTTGCTTGCCCTGAGGGATATCACCCTGACAAGCAGGTAATGGATTTTGCTAATGAATATGAAGGCTTTGAGCTTACGGATTCGCCTGTTAAGGCTGCCGCAGGTGCTGATGTAGTTATTACTGACGTATGGGCTTCCATGGGTCAGGAGGGCGAAGCTGAAAAGCGCAAGATAGCATTCAAGGGCTATCAGGTCAACGATGAGATAATGGCGGCGGCTAACCCTGACGCTATGGTACAGCATTGCCTGCCTGCTCACCGTGAGGAGGAGATAACCGAGAAGGTTTTTGAAGCTCATGCAAAGGAAATATTCGAAGAAGCAGAAAACAGACTTCACGCTCAGAAGGCTGTAATGGTCAAGCTGATGGGCTGAAAATAAGAGGAGGATTATATTATGGGATTTGATAGGATAAGAATCAAGGAGAATGCAAAAAGGCATTATGAAATCAACAAATGGCAGAATGTTCTTGTAGCACTTGTTGTTACGCTGATATCAGGTGGAGTGCAGATAGTATTAAGAATAACGGAGGCATCTGCATTTTTGGTGCTGTTTGCATCGCTGATAAGCCTTGCGTTGACTATTTGCGTGGTAAATATAGTTTCAATGGGTGCTAACACATGGTATCACAGAGCGATAAAGACGGACGGTATGAAGTGGGATGAGATGTTCTACACCTTCAAAGAGGACTATACTGGAAATTTATTGATGATGTTCCTTATTACTTTATATAGCTGCCTTTGGTCGCTGCTTTTTGTAATTCCTGGAATTGTTAAGGCATATTCGTACTCACTTGCAATGTACATAAAGTCGGAGAATATGGGAATGTCGGCTTCAAATGCTATTGATATGAGCAAGAAGATAACCGAGGGACATAAGATGGATCTGTTTGTGCTGGATCTTAGCTTCTTTGGTTGGTTTATTCTGTCAGCCTTGACGCTCGATATTCTTGGAGTTATTTATGTTCAGCCGTATTATCTTGCTGCGAAGGCATTTGCTTATGAGGAAATAAAGGAAGATGCGTTGGCGAGAAACGTTATAACAGAAGCTGAAATATACGGATATGGTACATAATATCTTTGGAAATATGTCCCCCAATTTGATATTGGGGGATTTTTTGTGCATATTTTATATTGAAGAGTTGAAAAATGTCGGATTTTGTTGTCAAAATGTCAAAGTTGAAAAAAAGTGTTGACAAATAGATTTGGATGTGGTATGATATATAAGTCATCAGGCAAGGGCGTTGATAACCTCATTCAGACAGTAAAATGTTTGAAGAAAAGCTTGAAAAGACTTACCGGTGTTCATAAGATGTTAATAAAGAGTTTAAAACGATTTCATTGACAAAATCTTGTGAGTATGGTAAAATAATCAAGTCACTTCGATGAGAGAAAGCCAAGGAAAAGAAAATAAAAAATATTTTCAAAAAGTACTTGACAAAC
>CAYOAV010000060.1:0-10702 GCA_964402055.1 uncultured Ruminococcus sp.
AAAATGCCTGTAAAAGTTGGTATGGTTTCTCTCGGCTGTAATAAAAATCAGGTCGATGCAGAAAGAATGTTGTATAAAATAAGAGAGGCAGGGTATCAGCTTGTTGCTGATGCCGCCCTTTCCGATATAGTTATAGTTAATACCTGTGGATTTATCGAAAGTGCAAAGCAGGAAGCAATCGAAACTATCCTTGAGTTCGGCAAGCTCAAGGAGGAGGGTAGAATTAAAAAAATTATTATTACAGGTTGCCTTGCGGAGCGTTATAAGGAAGAGGTCGGGGAACTCCTTCCCGAAGCTGACGCTGTTGTGGGAATTGGATGTAATAATGATATTATTGATATTATTGACCACGTTCTTGCAAATGAACGTCCTATGGCGTTTGGCAATAAGCTTGATCTGCCTATGACGGGAGGACGTATTCAGACAACGCTCCCCTTTTATTCATATCTGAAAATTGCGGAGGGCTGTTCAAACTGCTGTACATATTGTGCAATCCCTGCAATAAGAGGAAAATTCCGCAGTGTTCCTATGGAGGAGCTTATAAAGGAAGCTGAAATGCTCGCTGAAAGAGGAGTAAAGGAGCTTAACGTCATTGCACAGGATTCCACACGCTATGGTGAGGATATTTATGGCGAGGGCAGACTTCCCGAATTACTTTCAGCACTTTGTAAAATTGAAAAGCTTAAATGGATAAGAGTTCTCTATTGCTATCCCGAAAGAATAACAGACAAGCTTCTTGACGTTATGGCGAATGAAGAAAAAATTGTCAAGTACATAGATGTTCCTATTCAGCATTGCTGCGGAGATATACTTAAAAGGATGAACCGTCAGGGCGATGAGGAAATGCTCCGCTCATTGATGAAAAAAATCCGTGAAAAAGTGCCTGATGTGACTATCCGTACAACTCTTATCACAGGATTCCCCTCCGAAACAGAGGAACAGTTCGGCAGTCTTGCTGAATTTGTCAAGGATATGAGGTTTGACAGGCTTGGATGCTTTGCATATTCGCAGGAGGAAGGCACCCGTGCGGCGGAAATGCCCGAACAGCTTGATGAGGAAACAAAAACAAGACGTGCTGACATAATTATGGAGCAACAGCAGATAATTATGGAGCAGAATAATGAAAAAATGATCGGTAAAACCGTTGAAGCGGTCGTCGAGGGATTTGACCGATATGGCGAATGCTATTTCGGAAGGACTGCCGCTGATGCTCCCGATATTGACGGAAAGCTGTTCTTTACATCGCCTGAAAAAAAGCTTGCAATGGGCAGCTTTGTAAAGGTTAAAATAACGGAAACACTTGATTATGACCTGATTGGAGAGTATGAAAATGAATCTGCCGAATAAGCTGACACTTTTAAGAGTTATTCTTGTACCTTTTTTTGTATTTTTTCTGCTGACGGATTTTATGCCGTTTTCTAAGCCTGCGGCTTTGTTGATATTCATTGCCGCATCTGTTACTGACGCTCTTGACGGACATATTGCAAGAAGCAGAAATCTTGTAACAACATTCGGAAAATTCCTTGATCCGCTTGCAGATAAGGTTCTTGTGCTTTCAGCATTGATATGCTTCTGTAAGCTCGGTGAGGTAGGAGCTGTTCCTGTCATAATCATTATGACAAGAGAATTTATGGTTTCGGGACTTCGCCTTGTAACAGCGAATGAGGGAGTAGTCGTTGCGGCAGGAATATGGGGCAAGCTGAAAACTGCTTTCACGCTCGTTGCGGAGGTAGTTATCCTTTTCACGCTTTGTCTTACGGTGGAAAGCGGTTCAAACGCAGAGGCTGTTATTAACATAATAAATCAGACGCTTATATGGATATCCACGGCTCTTACTGTCATTTCGGGCGGAATTTACCTTAAGGGTTATTGGAAATACATTGATTCAAGCAAATAAATTACACAGTACAATTCATAATTTTTTGAATTGTACTGTTTTTTAAAAAGGATGTTAAAAAATGAATTATTTTAATATGGACAGCTCGGAAGCTTTAAAAAAGCTTAATGTTAATGCGGAAAACGGTCTATCTGACAGTCAGGCGGTGGAAAACCGAACAAAATTCGGCACAAATACTCTTGGCGACGAAAAAAAGGAGAGCGTGATTTCTGTATTTTTAAGTCAGTTTAAGGATCTTCTTGTTATTATTCTTATCATAGCTTCGATTATTTCCGCTTTTACAGGAAATGGTGAAAGCACGATTGTTATTATTGCTGTTATTACGATGAACGCTATACTTGGAACTGCTCAGCATATAAAGGCTGAAAAATCCCTTGACAGCCTTAAAGCTTTATCCGCTCCCGACGCAAAGGTCATAAGAAACGGAAAGCAGGCTGTTATTCCTGCGGCTGATGTTGTTGTCGGTGATATTATGCTTATTGAAGCAGGAAATGTTGCCGCCGCTGACGGAAGAATAATTGAAGCGGCTTCACTTCAGATAAACGAAAGCACGCTTACAGGCGAATCGCTCAATGCGGTGAAAAATACTGACGTTATTACAGATGAAAATATTCCTCTCGGTGACAGGCTTAATATGGTTTATTCAGGTTCGTCCGTTTCAAACGGCAGAGGTACAGCTGTTGTTACTGCCGTTGGCAAAGACACCGAAATGGGAAAGATAGCTTCGCTTATGCAGAATGCAAAGAAGAAAAAAACTCCGTTGCAGGAAAGCCTTGATAATTTCAGCAAGGTTCTTTCCTTTGTTATAATGGCGATCTGCGTTGTTGTTTTCTTGCTTACATTTTTGCTTAATCATCAGACGCTTGAGGATTCACTTATGTTTGCAATAGCACTTGCTGTTGCGGCTATTCCTGAAGCTTTAAGCTCAATTATAACAATTTCGCTCGCTATCGGAACGCAGAAAATGTCTAAGCAGAAGGCGATAATCAAGGATCTTAAGGCGGTTGAGGGACTTGGCTGTGTTTCCGTCATTTGCTCCGATAAGACGGGTACTCTTACGCAGAATAAAATGACGGTTCGTGATGTTACTGTTTTCTGCTCTGAAGCTGCTGAAAAACAGAGGCTTGCTATGGCTCTCTGCAATGATTCCGCTTATTCCGAAAGCGGCTGGCTCGGAGATCCGACTGAAACGGCACTTGCCGAATATATCACCGAAAGCGAATATAACAGAATAAGAAAGGAATATCCACGACTTGATGAAATTCCCTTTGACAGCGACCGCAAGCTTATGACGACTGTTCATAATGTTGCTGACAAGCGTACAGCCTTTACAAAGGGTGCAGTTGATGTACTTATGCCAAGGCTTAAATATATTCTTGCCGAGGACGTTGTTCGTGAAATTACGGAAAATGATATTGAAAATATAAAAAATGCAAACCTTGGTTACTCCCAAAATGGTATGAGAGTGCTTGCTTTTGCAGAAAAGATACTTGATTCCGATTCTCCCTTGACAATTGATGATGAAGCTGATTATACCTTTATTGGTCTTTCGGCAATGACTGACCCTCCGAGAGAGGAAAGCAAGGCGGCTGTTGCGGAATGTATAACGGCAGGAATCAAGCCTGTTATGATAACGGGAGATCATAAGCTTACCGCTGCGGCAATCGCAAAGGAAATAGGCATTTTCAAGGACGGCGACAAGTGCCTTGACGGAACAGAGCTTGACAGCCTTTCAGATGATGAGCTTTCCGAACAGCTTGAAAATATATCCGTTTACGCAAGAGTTTCGCCATCGCATAAAATAAGAATAGTTGATCTTTGGCAGAAAAAGGGCAAGGTCGTTTCAATGACAGGTGATGGTGTAAATGACGCTCCTGCGTTGAAAAAGGCTGATATCGGCGTTGCAATGGGAATCACGGGAACGGAGGTTTCAAAGGATGCCGCTTCGATGATACTTGCAGATGATAATTTTGCGACAATAATCAAGGCTGTTGCTAACGGCAGAGGTATTTACAGCAATATAAAAAATGCGATAAAATTCCTCCTTGCAGGAAATACGGCGGCTATAATTGTCGTACTTATAACCTCGATACTTGATTTGCCGCTCCCCTTTACTCCTGTTCATCTGCTTTTTATAAACCTGCTGACCGATTCACTTCCAGCACTTGCACTTTGCATGGAGCCTTTGCAGGATAATATAATGAAAGAAAAACCACGTCCGTCAGATGAACCTATTCTTAATAAGGAAACAGGCATTTATATTCTTCTGCACAGTATTATTATCGCCGCTTGTGTTATGACGGCTTTTCTGATAGGAAATCAGGCTTCGGGAACGCTTGCAAGCACGATGGCATTTGCGACGCTCTGCCTTGCAAGGCTTTTTGAAGGCTTTGACAGCAGAGGAAATCAATCGCTTTTCAGACTTGGCATTGTTACAAATATATATTCCGTCGGAGCGTTTGTTGCAGGAGCGTTATTCCTTTCTGCCGCATTGTTTATAACTCCCTTGCACAGCTTTATGGATATTGACCCGATGCTGTCGGCTGAAAATATAATCGAAATTACCGCACTTGCGGCAGTTCCGTTTGTTTTAACACAGCTTTTCAGAGTTATAAAGGAATTTTTTAAGAAAAAATCGTAAAAAAAACAGGCGAGAACAGCTAAAGTGACTGTTCTCGTCTTAATTTTTGCATATACATATCCAAATTGGTCGCCTATTTCCATTTTATGTCAATTCACAGAAAAATAAAGCGTATTTCAATGCTTACATATTTACATAATTTTCTGTACTTATATGGTAAAATATGGTAAAAGAAATATTTGGAGGTATGTTTATGTCAGCAAATGTTAAAATTCTTATCGCAGACAATTCAACTGATTTCAGCAAGCGTGTTGCTTCGGCTTTCACTTCAAAGGGATTCCTTGTAAATGAATGTGAAAGTGATGGAAGTGCAATTCTTGAAGCAATTCGGCTCAGTCAGCCTGATATTGTTATATGCGAAGCTATTATGCCCTCGGCAGATGCACAGGAGGTCATCCGCAGAGTTGACGGCAGCACAGGGAAAAAGCCGTTTTTTGTTGTTACTCTCCCTTATCGCAATGCTTATGCCGAAAGCAAAATAATGAGCTGCCGCAATGCTTATGTTTTTATCAAGCCGTTTGAAATTGATAATCTTGTAAGCTTTGCGGAGCATATAACCCCGAATGCGGTCGATTTTGAAGAGGATGAATCCGATCCTGCACATATTGAAATGGTCGTTACAGATATTATCCATACTATCGGAATTCCTGCACATATCAAGGGGTATCATTATCTAAGAGAAGCAATAATGCTCTCGCTGAATGATTCGGAAATGCTTGAAAGTGTTACAAAGCTCTTATATCCGACAATTGCAAAAAAATATGAAACCTCGCCGTCAAGGGTTGAAAGGGCGATACGCCATGCGATTGAAACAGCCTGGGATAGGGGCGATGTTGAGGTTCTTACAAAAATGTTCGGATACACTGTAAGCTGCGGAAAGGGCAAGCCAACAAATTCGGAATTTATTGCTCTTATAACAGATAATCTGCGTTTGAGCTTTCGTGTTCAGAAGAAAAAAGCTGTTCGTGCGGTTTGATTTTTTGGTGCAATATGCTCTGTGTCATTCAGGGCGTATTGCACCTAAGGGATCGCTGATTAATACGTTTTGCTTTAATCAGCGGATTCCTGTTTTATTTTTGAGAAAAGCTTCAAGGTATTTTCCATAGTCCTTTCAGCGACCTCTTCGGGGGAGACTTTTTTTATTTCGGCAATTTTTTCTATGATATCCACTATCATACTGCTGTCACAACGTTTTCCTCTGTGCGGTTCTGGAGCCATATAGGGGCAGTCCGTTTCAAGTAAAAGTCTGTCAAGCGGAACGACCTTTAACGCTTCAATAGTTTTGTTTGCGTTTTTGAAGGTCAGTACGCCTGTAAAGCTTATATTCAGACCAAGCTCAAGAACCTGTTTTGCTGTTTCTGCAGAGCCAGAGAAGCAATGCATAACTCCGCTGACAGCTCCTCTCTTTTTAAGGATATTCATTGTATCCTCGGTTGCGTCACGGGAATGAATGATAACAGGCAGATTTACTTCCTTTGCAATGTCAAGCTGCTCTTCAAAATAACGAATTTGCAGATCCTTGTCATAGTCTTCATAATGATAATCAAGACCTATTTCGCCTATTGCGACGGTTTTTTCATAACGTGACATATTCTTGATAGTTTCAAGAAAATATTCGTGTGAGTTTGAGACTTGCTCGGGGTGTATTCCGACTGCGGCATAAATAAACGGATATTTTTCCGCAAGCTTAATGGAAAAATGCGAATGTTCCAATGAACAGCCGACATTTATTATTTTTTCCACTCCGTTATCATGTAACAACGGAAGAAGCTCGTGACGATCGTCGTTAAATTGCTCATCGTCATAATGTGCGTGTGAATCAATGTAAGTTAACATATTAGTTCTCCTTTTATTTAAAGAAATTGTTGATCAATCGGAAAATATCCAATCCTTTGTATCAATTTCAGTTTTTAGGTTTTCAAATAATGGGATAAATTCAGCTTTTATCCTGCGGATAACGGCAAGTGCTTGTTCTTCACTGTAGGTATGGGCAAGGATATTTCTTGCTTCAAGAAGTTCAAGTCAACCCTCGCAGCTTTCTATTAAACCGCATTGATAAGATAATTTTATTATTGCTCTTGGAGAGCCGATCCTCTCGTCAGGACGTCCGTGATATTCAAGTATTTCTTTCATTAATTTCCATGCCTGTTCAAAGCATATCGTAAAAAGAGATGCAAGACCTGTTTGTTCAAGAATTGTATACGGTTCTTGTACTTTTGCTCCCTCAATCAGATTTGCCAATGCACGATTGAAATTATCATATTTCCTCATACAGCAAAACACCGTCCCTATCGATTTCGGCTTTCAATTCATCGGATATTCCCTTATCAAGGTCAACAACGTCAAACATAAGAAGCGTCCAAGCCTCTTCTTCAAGATCATAATAAAAATCAAGAGAGCTTCCGCCGCTTACAGCAAGGTCTATATCGCTTCTTTCAGAGTTATCACATCTTGCCCTTGAACCGAAAAGAATAACTTTTTTTATTTTATTTTTCTTAGCAAGCTTTACTATATCCTCCTCCACTCTTTTTTCAAGAGAATATTCCATATCGTTACACCTCCATGATATATATATTTTACCATTTTTTATAAAGGCTGTCAAATATGATTTTTGTCGATTTATGTCATTTTGCAAAGTTTTTTGTCAGCTTAATCGTTTAAAATTGTGAATTTTTTTTATACCCCCTTGAAAAGTGTGTGCGGAAATGTTAAAATAAGTGTAACAATGGAAAATTGTTTACAAAATGTAATATTTTGTGCGGTTTTTCCTATAATTATTGAAAATATTATTTCAAAGGAGCGTGTTCCCATGAACTACGGACATTTTGACCTTGAAAATAAGGAATATGTCATCACAAACCCTGAAACACCGTCCCCTTGGGCGAACTACCTCGGTTCTCCTGAATACGGTGCTATCATTTCCAACAATGCAGGCGGTTACAGCTTTGTAAAGAGCGGAGCTAACGGACGTGTTATCCGTTATCGTTTCAATTCCGTTGCAGCTGACCAGCCAGGCCGTTATGTTTATATCAAGGACGGCGAAACAGGCGAATACTGGTCTGCTTCCTGGGCACCTGTATGCAAGGATCTTGCAGAATACAAGAGCGAATGCCGTCACGGTACTGCTTACACTGTTATCACCTCTGAATACAAGGGCATCAAGTCCGAGGTTACATACTATGTTCCTAAGGATGCTACCTATGAGGTTTGGGCTGCTAAGGTTACAAATACTGACAGCAAGCCAAGAAAGCTTTCCGTTACAGGCTATTGTGAATTTGTAAATGATAATAACTATGAGCAGGATCAGGTAAACCTCCAGTACACACTGTTCATCACACGCACCTATTTCAAGGATAACTTCATTCTTCAGAAGCAGAATGAGATTTTCAAGAACCCTAATAACGAGCGTTTCCTCGGCGTTGCTAAGGCAAAGGTTGACGCTTACTGTGGCGACAGAGATTCCTTCGTTGGTTCTTACAGAAGCTATGCTAATCCTAAGGGCATTGAGGACGGTCTTAAGGGCCAGCTCAACTATAACACAAACTCCTGCGGTGCTCTTCAGAGTGATATCGTTCTTCAGCCAGGCGAAACTAAGGAGCTTACATACATTCTCGGTCAGAAGCCTGAGGCTGTTGCAAAGGAAATTATTGCTAAGTATGAAAAGCCCGGCGTTGTTGAGGCAGAGGTTGAGGAGCTTAAGAATTACTGGCATGAAAAGCTTGGCAATCTCCAGGTAAATACTCCTGACGCTGATTTCAACAATATGGTAAACGTATGGAATGCTTACAACTGCTTCATTACCTTTATCTGGTCAAGAGCAGCTTCATTCCAGTATTGCGGACTCAGAAACGGATTCGGTTACCGTGATACCGTTCAGGATATTCAGGGTATTATCCACCTTGCTCCTGAAATGGCAAAGAAGCAGATCGAATTTATGCTTTCCGCTCAGGTTACAAACGGTGCAGGTTTGCCGCTCGTTAAGTATACACATAACGCAGGTCAGGAAAATCACCCTGATGAAAATGATGAAAATACAGCTTACGCTAAGGAAACGGGACATCCATCCTACCGTGCAGATGACGCACTCTGGCTATTCCCGACTATTTACAAGTATATTTCCGAAAGCGGCGATATAAGCTTCCTTGATGAAGAAATATTCTATGCTAACGATGGCGAAAAGGGTACAGTTTACGACCACCTTAAGAGAGCTATCATGTTCTCGATGAATCACCTCGGCAACCATGGTATGCCTGCAGGACTTCACGCTGACTGGAACGACTGTCTGCGTCTTGGTAAGAAGGGTGAATCTACCTTCGTTGCATTCCAGCTTGTTTATGCTGTTAAGATCCTCCGTGAATATGCTGTTCTTAAGAATGACGCTGAATACATCAAGTATCTTGATGAAGTGAAGGCTAAGCTTGACGAAATTCTTTCCGCTTGCTGGAATGAGGACAGATGGATCAGAGGCTACAAGGAGGACGGAACTGTTATCGGACAGAGAACCGATCCCGAAGCAAATATGTGGCTCAATCCTCAGTCATGGTCTGTTATTTCCGGCTTCGCAAGCAAGGAACAGGCTGAAAAGGCAATGGATAGCGTTGAAAGAGAGCTTAACACACCTTATGGTGCAATGGTTATGTATCCTCCTTACGTTGAACACGGCTTTGACGGCGCTCTTATGCAGTGCTTCAACAAATGCACAAAGGAAAATGCAGGTATCTTCTCACAGCCTCAGGGTTGGTTGATTCTTGCTGAATCTCTCCTTGGTCACGGTAACCGTGCATACAAGTACTGGAAGGAAGCAGCTCCTGCTACCTACAACGATAATGCAGACCACAGATGCCTTGAGCCATACGTTTACGGTCAGTTCGTAGAGGGCAAGGACAGTCCTTTTGCAGGACGTGCTCACGTTCATTGGCTCACAGGTACAGCTTCAACTGTAATGGTTGGTACAGTCGAGGGTATTCTCGGTATGCGTCCTAACGCAGAGGGACTTGTTGTTAATCCTTCAATTCCGTCCGAGTGGAAATCCTACACTGTTGAAAAGACATTCAGAGGAAAGAAGCTCAATATGACCTTCAACAATCCTAACGGTGCAGAAAGCGGCGTAACAAGCGTTGTTCTCAACGGCGAAAAGCTTGAAGGCAACCTTATTCCTGCTGCAAAGCTCAATGATGTAAACGAGGTTATCGTTACTATCGGCTAAAAAACAACACAGCTCATCGACTGTAATGGTTGATGAGCTGTTTATTTTGAAAAAATGTACTTGACAACGAGATATATTTATGCTAAAATAAATTCGGTCAATTGAATAAACGGGGAGCTTTTTGCTGAGAGGAGGTTCGACCTCGACCCATGAACCTGATTCGGGTAATGCCGACGTAGGAATTTTTTCAGTTATGCTGATATTAATTTGCGATTATGCGATTTTTAGGTTCTTCATTTTTTATGGAGAGCCTTTTATTTTTATCAGGATAATTATGCGTTCGTGATTTTTCTGTTATTCGGGATATTACGGACGCATTTTTTCTCCGTAAACCTTGACCGGAAAGGATATTTTTAATATGGAAATCTCAAAAACACAAAAAATGACGGAATGTGCGATAATGCTTGCACTTGCGACAGCATTATCGTATGTGACGGTCTATACCCTGCCGATGGGCGGCTCGATAACGGCATTCAGTCAGGTGCCGATAGTTGTTATAGGCTACCGTCACGGCTACAAATGGGGGCTTGGAACAGGCTTGGTTTACGGTATTCTGCAAATGCTTTTGCAGGGATTGGGGAATTTTGCCTATGTAAGCGGAATCACGGCTTATCTGATTCTTATACTTATGGACTATCTGCTTGCTTTTATCTCGCTCGGACTTGGTGGAGCGTTGTTTTCACGGCATAAATCCGCAATATCGGTCGGGGCGGCGGCAGCTGTCGGCTCGGCACTCAGATTTATATGTCATTTTGTATCGGGTGTTACCATTTGGGGAGATTATGCAGGCGGGTGGAAAAATGTTTGGATATATTCCCTTACCTATAACGGCTCATATATGCTTGCGGAATGTATTATAACCGTTGTCGGGGCGACTGCACTTGCTGTTCTTCTTGACCTTAAAGCGAAAACTCTTAGACGAAAAGCGTGATGATTTTAAAAAGCACAGTCTGAAAAT
>CAYOAV010000061.1:0-10432 GCA_964402055.1 uncultured Ruminococcus sp.
GCTAAAGTTTTTAAAGTTTGTGCCGATAAAAATTGTAGAGGATAAATGTGCCGTGTTGATGGTGCAATAAAAAATTGAGAAATATACCGTGAAAATCGGTACGTTTCTTCGACAAGGAGGCTGTTTTATGGGAATAAATAAGTTAGGCTCGGCAATGGGCGTATACAGAAAAATCGAAAACAGCTACAAATCGGGAATTAAGGGCGAAAAAAAGTCGGGCGCTGTTTCTTCAAGAAGGGTCGATACCTTTGAGATGTCAGCGAACGCAAGAGCAGGCTTTGAGCCTGTGAGAAATGCGGCTAAGGGTGTCACGGAAAGTGACGCATCAGCCGAAAGGATAGCTTCATTAAGAAGCAGAATTGCTGACGGAAGCTATGATGTTTCCCCCGAGAGCGTAGCCGCTTCAATTTTTGAGGGTTGATTTTTAAGCTAAGACTGTGTAACGGAAAGGGTGAATGCTTTGGCTGTAGATTATTTTAAGCTTGTGCGTTTTTTCAATGAATATAATGCTCATTATAAGGAATTGCTCGATTTTGAATATAGTAAGCTCGATATGATAAATAATGATAAAATTGAAGAGCTTAGCCGAAGCCTTTCCAAAGAGCAGGCTCTTATTATGAAATCCAATTCAATGGAGCGTAAGAGAATCGAAATTCTCGGCGAGGATAAGGAGCTTACCTTTAAGGAAATAATCGCAAAAGCACCTATATCATGCAAAAAAAGGCTGGAGGGTCAGTATGAAGAGCTTTCCGCCTGTGTGCTGAAAATAAAAGAGCTTAACGATCTGGCAAATGTCATTATATCGGGAAGGCTCAAACGAGTAGAAAGAAGAACCGCCGAGCTGGACACCTATGACGGCAGGGGCGGAGTGAAAACAGAACACGCCACAAGAGCGGCGATAATGAACAAGGTCTGAGGAGGAATAAACAATGGCATCAAGCTTTATGGGACTTTATGTGCAGAGAGAGGCTCTCAATGCCGCACAGAAAGCCCTCGATATAACAGGAAATAATATCAGCAACGTTAAAACCTCGGGATATTCCCGTCAAAGAGTTGACGTTTGCTCCGTTGCAAATACAGGCTATAACCTTTTTTACAACACAAGCGTAAGCCTCGCTGGACAGGGCGTTGATACTGTCGGCGTTGGTCAGTACAGAGATGCTCTTATTGATGAAAAGGTAAGAAATTATTCTACGCTTGAAAATGATTATAATATTAAAGATGTTGTTATGAGCGATGTTGAAACCGCCCTTGATAATATCGAATCAAAGGACTACGGCTTTGCGGCTAACCTCTCTAAATTCAAGGAGGCTTTGCAGAGCTTCGCTACAGATGAAGCTAACCGTAAGGAGCTTGCAAACGTTGTTTTCCGTGAGGCTGAATCTGTTACACAGCAGATACGCTATATGAATTCACGTCTTGACGATATTTCCGATCAGACCAAGAATGACGCTAATATCTCAATAGACAGAATCAACTCCATCTTCGAGAGTATGGCGAACCTTAATAAGCAGATCACCGACAGCTACGTTCAGATGAACTATATCGGTATGACTGCAAACAGCTATCAGGTCGATAATGATTACGGTCCGCTTGAATTGAAGGATCAGATGAATTCCCTTATAGATGAGCTTTCTTCATTCGGAAATATCGAGGTCACAGAGCAGGCTAACGGCTCGTTCACAATTTCCTTTGCTGGTCAGATAGCCGTTCATAACGATACCTACGCTCAGATGACTATGACTATTGAAGACCCAGATCCGCTTTATATGGGCTTCAAGATGACAAGTGCTGGAAAATATAACGCTAAGGACGATTGCTATGAGGGTCTTATGGACGCTGACCTCTGGAAAAAGCTTGCAACGGATAAGGGCATTACCAACAGAGAATATGTCCAGAAAACAAATGAGGTCGTTGATATCACATCAAAGGCAAAGCTCACAGGCGGCACGCTCAGAGGCTACCTTGATGTATTCAACGGCGAGGGCGTTTATGCTGGTGCAGATATGAGCGAATTTAACGGTACTATAAAATATTATCCCGATGAAATAAACGCTCTCCTTAAGGAAATAAGCGAGTATAATAACGAAATTATCGGCGGTGACAACACAAATGCCGCAAAGCTTACAGAAGCTGTTGAGAAGCTTAATTCCTACGGTGAGGCTGTTTATGATGATGCAGCAAATACAGTTACTTTTTGCGGTGAAACAGCTGTTGACGCAAACGGTTATAACGAAATTTCACTCAAAAATGCTGACCCGAAGCCTGGTGAGCTTGCGTTCGTTATGAACGGAAACGAGCTTTCAACAGATCCTGCCGATTACCCCGATGGAAGTAAGCTCGGCGACGCTCTTAAGCTTATAAATGAGGAGGTTCCTCTCCAGGAAAAATATGCGAATGATTTCCAGGGAATTGAATATTACCGTGATATGCTTAACGCTTTCTCGACAACTCTTGTAAAGTCCTTTAACGATATTTATAAGGATTATGTTGACGCAAACGGCGATACTCTTAAGCTTTTCACATACGATAACGAGAACGGCGGAAGAACCTTCCGTACAGCTGCCGCTAATCTTGATGTTACAGAAGCATGGAGAGCTTTGCCAAGCCTTCTTGCACAGCCTGAACAGTTTGTAAACGGCAGTGAGGACGAAATGGACGAGCTGAATAACGACTTTATCCATAAGTGCCTTGCAATATTTGAAAATTCCTCGCTCCAGTATGGCAACGAAGAAACAGGCAAGGTAGATCCGCTTAAGATGAATCTTGAAAAGTTCGTTGCTCATATCTCCGATACTCTCGGAACACAGATAGAAGCAAACGGCAAGATTCTTGAAACAACAGATATTATGCTTGAATCCGTGCAGGACGCTCGTGATGAGATAATGGGTGTTTCCATCAATGAAGAGGGCGTTAATATGCTCAATTATCAGAAATGGTATAACGCTATTGCAAGAATGGTTACTACTCTTGATGAGGCTCTTGATAAGATCATCAACGGTATGGGCGTTGTAGGATTGTAATTCCTAATCAAATGTTGAGGTGATGCAAAATGAGGATTACTCAGAATTTTACAGATAGAAAATATCTTAAAAATAATAACAAGCTTTTGAGCAACTATAATAAAAGTATGCAGAAGATCTATTCGCAGATGGATTATTTCAGAGCTTCAGATGACGCTATCAACGCAAGCAAGGCTATGACCGTCCGCAAGAATTTACAGGATCTTGATATGTATAAGTCAAATCTGAAAAGCGTTCAGGGACTTTATGAATCTGCCGAGCAGAGCCTTTATACAGTCGCTAACAAGGTTTATATCGAGGTTTCGACTAAGCTTAATCAGGCTTGTAACGGCACATACAGTCAGGATCAGCTCGATATTATCGCTCATGAGCTTGACCAGTATGCCGACAGTGCTTTGAGAACACTTAACGGCGATTATGCCGAGCGTACACTTTTCGGCGGAACGAATAACTCAACCTCGCCGTTCGGCACTCTTAAGGAGGCTGACGGTATAACCGATTCATTAGACCCTGTTACAGGACATAAAATAGTTACATATAATGGCATTCCTGTTGAGGATATCACTTCGGATGGAACACATTATATGGATAGAATTTCCAAAGATGATTACTATGCTTCAATTAAAAACGGTGATTCTAAGCTTGTTATGCGTATAGCCTATGATGAGGGCTATGACAAGGAAATCACCGAGGCTGAATATAACGATATCATAAACGGCACAGCTGCAAGACCTGCCGACCCTGATTGCGTTAAATCCGTTACAAAGAGCGTTAAAACACAGGTAACTGCCGCTGAATATGACCCGAATGACGCTAAATACAGCGTTGAAAACGGTAAATATTACAAGACCGAGGACGTTACCAAGTATTATGAAACAGGTTACCGTTACTATACAAGAGAAGCCGCAACAGAGGATGATTATATCAACTCAAAGGGCGATGGCTCTATTGTAAGAGAAATCGGCAGCTATGATACTATAACCGAAGATGAATACAACGCAGCTGCTAATGATCCCAATTTCGCAGATTATAAAAAGGTTGATAATAACGGCACTACGGAATATTATAAGCCTGTTTATGAATATTATAACATTCAGGCGAATGAGGTTCCGGGCTGCAAGCCGATTTATGTCGATGTCGGACTTGGAATAAAGTATGATTCCGAGGGCAAGGTCAAGGTCGGAACTGCTCTTGATGTTAATATGAACGGTGCGGAAATCACAGGCACAGGCACGCAGACTATCCAGTCGGTGAAAAATAAGCTCTACAATGAGGATGATCCTTTCTCCAAGACTGGCTTTGATATGCAGTTCAGCAACAATTTCGTTCAGCTCATTTATGACGCTGCGGACGCTCTCAGAGCAGGAGATATTTCCCGTGCAAATGCTACTATCGACCTGCTTGACAATGCAAACAGCGGTATCCTTAACGAAATTACCGCTCTTGGCGCAAATCAGAAGAGTGCAGAGTTCTATCTTGAAAAGACAGAGGATTATATCATCAGCCTTCAGGAACGTCAGAACGATGTTGAGGGCTGCGATATGAACGAGGAGATCACTAATATGAATGCTACAGAGGCTGCATATAATGCGATGCTCCAGCTTAGCGGAAGTATTCTTCCAAAGAGTATTTTTGACTTTATCTGATAACGGAAGGAAGGGATAAATATGGATCAGCTTCTCAGCATCAAGCATATTCCGATAAAAATTGAAGTAAAGGTTACAAACGCACAGTTAAAGCCGAGGGAGGAGGATCCCCTTTCACCTTCGGTAAAAATATCCAGAAGCTCAGCGGGAGTTAAGGTTGCCGCTCAGCCGTGCAAGGTGGATATGTCATCTCCGAGGACGGACAGCTATGTTCCTGTTCCTAACCAGTCAAGCTCGCTTACCCTTACATATGAGGGTATGGCAAGACTTGGCAATTCAGAGGATGGTTCAGCTGCGGCAGCTGCACGCTCCGTTGGTTCGGCAGGCTCGCAGAGCATTGATACCATTCTCAACAGAATATCGCAGTCGGGCGGAAATAATTTCAATTACCACGATGGTACATTGAGCATTAATTATAGTATGGCAAATTCAGGCGGAGGCGATGATATTGGTTCGCTTGAGGATCTTAAAAACGGCTTTGAGTTCATTCCCGGAAATATCGAGTTTATCGTAAGCCAGATGCCAGAGCTTGAAATTGAATATCTCGGCGACCCGATCTATTTCCCAAGAAGTGCAGACCCGAATTATAAGGGCGAAGTAGACCTTATCGTCTGAATGAGGATAAAATTATGATTTTAAAAACAAGAGATTTCGGTGAGGAAGAAATTTCCGAGGAAGTTATAATAGATTTCCCGAACGGAGTTTATGCTTTCGAGGATCATCACCGATTTGTACTGCTTTCACCATGCGGCGAGGATAAATACCCGATGTGGCTTCAGAGCGTTGATAATCAGAATCTTTGCTTTATCGTTTTCGATCCGAGGGAGTTTGTTTCGGATTATTCCGTTGCTTTGGACAGCGAAAATGCAAGCATTGTCGAGGCTGACGGTGCGGAGCTTGATTATCTTTGTATGGCAGTCGTTCCCGATGAATATATCAACACAACTGTCAACCTTAAAAGCCCTATCGTGATAAATTCCGCCGCTAAAAAGGGAATACAGGTCATTGCTGCGGAAAACTACCCGATAAGGTTCCCCGCTTTTAAAAAGGAGGAAGCTTAAAATGCTGGTAGTTTCAAGAAAAAAGGACGAAAGTATCATAATCGGTGACAATATCAAGGTAACTGTCGTTGAAATCGCAAAGGACCGCATAAGAATAGGCGTTGACGCTCCCGAAAGCGTTAAAATCGTCCGAAGTGAGCTTTATGATACCGAGCGTTTCAATATGCAGGCGGCTGTAAACAAACCCTCTGCGGATATTATTGCCGCATTTTTGGATAAGAATAAGTGATACTGCCCGAATATGGCAGGAATTTTCAATAAATGAAAGGATGACGAATTATGGCAAGCACATCTTCAACCTCCTCGTCTTCAAGCCTTTGGAGCAATAACAGAATGTCAGGTCTTATTTCGGGACTTGACACCGAAAGCCTTGTAAAATCAATGGCGGCTAATACAAAGAACAGACTTAATTCAAAACAGCAGAAGCTCCAGACTCTCCAGTGGAAGCAGGAAGCTTACCGCTCAAATATCAGCAAGATTTCCAAATTCCAGGATAGCTTCCTTAGCTGGAGCGGTGATACTTCGATTAAATCGAACGGTGTAATGAGCAAATTCAAAACGGAAAGTTCAAATTCCAAGGTTACATCCTCCGCTGTTTCAACTGCTACGCCTGCTACCTATTATATCAGCAAGGCAACCTCTGCTTCTGCCGCAAAGATAACATCGGGCGGTTCTATTGCCGTTGACCAGATCGCTCTCGATTTCAGCTACAATGAAGAGGGTCAGGAATATACCGTTGAAATGACCCTTAATGGCACTACAAGAGAGGTTACCTTCACAGGAAGCACGGACGCTGACACTGCTAAGGCTAATTTCGCAGCTGCCGCAAATGAAACATTCAAGGATATCAAGAGCGATGACCAGGGCTTTGAATTCAAGGACGGCACAACCAACCTCGTTTTCAATAACGCTAACGATGGTATCAAGCATACCTACAGCATTAAATATAATACCGATGCTGTTGGTATTTCCAACACAGCTTACAGCTCTGTTTCAAGCTCGACTAAGCTTTGCGATGCTAATTTCAACACAGCTTTGAGTGATGACATCATTTATGAGTTCAGCATTAACGGTAAAACATTTTACTTTGACAAGGAAATAAGCACTATCGGTGATGTTTTAAGTGCAATAAATTCGGCTGATATCGGTGTTACAGCAAAATTCAGCTCAATGTCGCAGACAATTACGCTTGAATCAAACACAACAGGTACAGCAGGTAAAATTGAAATTGAGCAGACAAAGGGTAATCTTCTTAACTCGCTCTTCAATACCTCCGATGATTTCTCCAAAAAGAGCTTAAGCGGCACAAACGGCACTATTACTGTAAGTGCTGACGGCGTTAATTACACGACTTATACAAGTGCAAGCAATGACTACACATTCGATGGCACTACTATCAATATCGGAAAGCTCGGTGACTTCGATTCCTCTGTTGAGGGCGTTGACGAAATCACCATTACAACCGAAAAGGACGTTTCCTCTATCAAGGATACGGTTATCAAGTTCATTGACGCTTATAATCAGCTTCTTGATGATATTTACGGTGAGATCCAGACCTCACGTCCTAAGAAGAACGGCTCGTATTATGACCCACTTACAGAAGAGCAGGAGGAAGAAATGTCCTCCGAGGAAATCGACAAGTGGAACAACGAAGCTAAAAAGGGTCTGCTTTATCAGGATAATTACCTTACCTCATTTGTTTCAAGCATAAGAGGTGTTATGGGTTCGGCTAAGGTTGATGGATTTACTCTTTACGATATGGGCATAAGCCTTGCTACTGACTGGGAGAGCAACGGTAAGCTCGTTGTTAATGAGGAACAGCTTGAAGCCGCTATCGAAAACTATGGCGATAAGATCACTGACTTCTTCACAGATACGGAAAAGGGTCTTGCCGCACAGCTTAATACACAGATAGACAAGGCTATTTCGACCTCCTCGACAAAGGGTACAGGCTATCTTACAGCTACCGCTGGTATTGAGGATACTCTTACAGATAAGGACAACGCTCTTTACAATCAGATAAACAGCCTCCAGAAGCTTATCACAAGCCTTCAGGAGAAGTATGAAAATGAAATGGAGCGTTACTGGAGCCAGTTCACAGCACTTGAAACATACATGAGCAATATGTCGGCTCAGTCATCAATTTTCGGTACGGAATGATAAATAATTAATGGGTGGTGTTTGATATGATACCTAATCCGTATCAGAAATATATGAACAATGTCGTTACGACAATGACCCCTGCTCAACTTCTTATTGCTCTCTATGACAAGGCTATAACCGAGCTGAAAAAGGCTATCGTATATATTGAGGATAAGGATATCCCCAAGGCACATAATTCCATAACAAGAGTTGGCGATATCGTTGATGCACTTGATTCAAGCCTTAAGGAAAATTACGAAATAACCGATAATTTAGCGTCCTTATATCAATATTTTCGTGAGCAGATAATTCAGGCTAATATGAAAAAGGATAAGGAAATTCTTGAAGGGCTGCTCCCTTTTTTCCAGGAGCTTAGAGATGCTTTCGATGAAGCAAGCAGAAAAATCTGATAACTAAGGGGGTTTTCGTTTGAACAGAACCATTATTGACTTGATGGACGATAAAATTCATCAGCTTGAACATTATAACGAAATCACTTCCCAGATAATAACCGAGGAATCCATTGACGGCGTTGGCGAGCTTATTGCCGAGCGTCAGCAGATACTCACAAATATGGACGGAATTTCCGTTGCTGTAAAGCAGTATGTCAGCGAACAGACCATTGAGCGAATGGATAAGATAAACGCACTTCTTCGTTTTGAGGAGCTTGAAGATCTGAACGGTGAAATGCTGGAGCTTCAAGAGAAGATAAGACGTGTTCAGGAGCTTCGTGCGGAGATAAAACGTAACGATAAAAAAGCGTATGACCGTCTTGCCAAGCAGCGTAATGAGGTCAAAACCAAGCTTGATGAAGCAATGAAAAGCAAGCAGGTTGCAGATTATTGTTCGTCCTCGAATGCCGCAGGTGTGAGCAAGGGAAGAAGGCTTAATATCTCAAATTAAAAAATGCTCCCTCGTAATTGGGGGAGCAATATTATGCATCTGTAGCTCAGCTGGATAGAGCGTCAGACTCCGACTCTGAAGGCCGTGGGTTCGAATCCCGTCAGATGCACCAAAACCGCCGTTTGATATATCAAGCGGCGGTTGTTTTAGTTAATATGAAGCTGCTCCTTAAGTGCGGATTGGAGCACGGACGAGAAGTTAATATTTGCCTGAACTGCTTTTTCATTAAGCCAGGATGGAATGGTGCAGTTTTTCTTGACGGATCTGTTATCAAGCATTCTCCGATAAGCCTCAGGATCGGCGTCAACAAGGGTTTTTATTTCATTTTCTTCACAAGGTAATGAAGTAAGGTCTGACGGTTCGGGCAGTGACCATTTTTTATCCTCGTAGGTTACTCCCAAAAGATTAAGCGCATCTCGTGCCATTTCAATAGCCTCTGGAATGGTTTCCCCGAAAGTGTTATTATTAAAATCAGGGATAGTTACAAGATATCCACTTCCGTCCTCGCATTTGTTGAGTATTACAGGGTAACAAATTTTCATAATAAACACTCCTTTCTTCAACTAATAGCTTTGATTTCTTATTTCAGGTTTCTACGCTTAATAATAGCCCTGGCAAGATTTTCGTTTATTTCCGAATGACGTGGTATCATTTCGGTTTCATTATCTTTCACATAAACGTCGTGATTTCCACCGTTTCTGTCAAATTTCCAACCTTTTTTCTCAAGCAACTTTATTAAATCCCGACGTTTCAACTTCTTCCCTCCCTTAATATTATTATACGCCTTTTATACGCATATGTCAACTGTTTAGAAAAATTTTTTTCATCGGGATAATGCAACACATTCCCTCTGTCTGTTCCTTTATTTCCGAATTTTAATCATTCATCTGCAATTTTAAAATATTGAGCCTTTGCATTTCTGTAAGGGCATTTTCGGAGATAAGCTTGCTTCCGCTCGAAACAGCCGCCGCTTTTATCGCTGTCATTGTAAGAGCTGTTCCAAGGTTCTCATCATTATCCAATGAGCCTGCAAGCATTTCCGCAAGCTCTGACAGGGTTTGTTCATATTGCTCGCAGAAAAAATTGAAAAGCTCCTCCTCGGTGCGTGTTTTCAGCAGATGCTCGATTATTGCGGCGATAACTCTTATCGGCAGGACACTTTTCATCGCACAGATTATAAGCAGGTGAGAAATATGTACCCTTGAATACTTCTTTTTTACAGGCGGCGGCAGAATTTCAAGCTTGACATAATTATTTATCATTGAGGGAGTTAATGCCGTTTCGCCGCCTCGGGAAAATACCTTGGTATATTTTTCCATAAGGCTTATAACCTGATCCATATATAGTCCGATTTCGGGAAGCTCATTCCACCTTGGCAATTTGCAGGGTTGTTTGCTCATAAACTCGGTTATTTCTTTTTCAGCTGTCATGATCTGCTCCTTATTGATAAAAAATCTTTACTTACACTTATTATACATCATTTTTTATTAGAATACAAGGGCAACACCGCACAAAGCCCCGTCCCCTACAAAAAACACATCAGTTACATCCACATTTTCATAGATATTTAATTATTTGTTTACTCGTTGAAATTCCGTGGAGGTTTATGAAAAAAACTGTTGACTTTGAACAAAAATAGAGTTATAATAAAAGAAGT
>CAYOAV010000062.1:0-8095 GCA_964402055.1 uncultured Ruminococcus sp.
GATATTGTTGGCATTCAATCTCCCTCTTTCTTTTTGCAGTCAACTGCAAAAATTAAACTGTTTCTGAAAGCTCGTCTGAATTTGATTCATCAAAAGCTATAACAGAATTTTTGCCATAAAAAATACGTCCTGCGTCAAGATTTTTGCGATAATAACAAGCTCTTGCATAAAATGTATTACAATGTAGGCATTTCTTAGCGTTTGAACATTCCATATACTTTCCACAACAGCCGAATTTTTCGGAAGGCTCAAAATGTTCGATACTGTATGTCAATACATCTGTAAGATATTGGCGAAGTTGAGCATGGTCGAATGGAATAAATATAGTCGATTTCTGAACTTTATCAAAATCAACACCTTCTGGAACAGGTACGGAGTGAACCCTTTTATGTATGATTTCAACTGAATATACAGGTGTATTTTTATTTTTCACTGTTATGCTGAAAGCTCTATAGTTATCTTTTAAATTAATAGGGTCACGAATCCATACAGAATAACCGTTTTTTATCTTTCGGCAGGCAACATACTTTGTATCAACCTCATATGACGTGCAGACACTTAATATTATGCTGTTTAGTGCTTCTTTTAAGCATTCAGGAGCAATAGTATCATTAAAAAATGTAAGCTGTTCATCATTCATTTAAGTCCACCTCCGTTTTCTTCAAAAAATCTTTTTCATATACAATTGAAACGCCAAAATTTTGAGCGTCTGTTATTTTATGAGTAGTTGTTGTTCCATTATCGCCAACAAGGAGATAATTTGTTTTTGAACTAATACTTCCTGTGACTTTTGCACCCAGTTCCACAAGTCGATTTTTAATTATATCACGAGGAGCGGCTTCAAATTCTCCTGTTAAACATATTCGTTTACCGACAATATCGAAAACACAAGAGAAATTAGAGCATATTGATTTTTGATTATTACAGATGCTTGATTTGTAACAACCAATTTCGTAATTTTTCATCAGCTGATAGCATTCGTGATTGGCAGTTACATCGGAAAGAGCTCTATGTGCATTGCTGTTGACAACACCAAGCATATTACATATTGTCTGTAACTTATAATTGTGTGGTTCAAAGTCACATAAGCAACGAGCCAAATCAAGAGTATCTATAAAATCGTTAGAAAAAACTATGTCAAGCAGTTTTTCTGCGTTATCGTATATAATATTTAAATCATAGCTGTTAATATTATGTCCGATAACAATATCATCACCTATAAAATCAAGAAATGATTGTAGTATATCCTTTAATACGGGGGCATCAGCAACCATTTCATCTGTTATTCCTGTCAATGCAACAATATCCGGTGGTATTTTCTCCATAGGTTTAACCAATGAATCAAAAGAATCAATTATGTTATTATTACGAACTTTTATAGCCGCTAATTCTATTATTTCGGTATAATATAAGCTACCACCAGTTGTTTCTATATCTATCAAGGTATAATTATCAATAAATTTGCGAAGTCGTTTGCCTTTTTGACGAGTAATCTTTTCATCAGAACAATATCCAAATCCTATACTTATCATTTTCACAACTCCTTAAAAATGATTACTTTTAATAAAATTCTCAAACTGCTTATAAACTTCACGTTCCTTTGGCGTGGTATATACATAAATCTTATATAATTTTTATGATACACTTTCTTTTTGCTCGGGAGAATAGCTATCAAAAATAGTATCCATTCTATCAAGTATTCTTCCTTTGTCAATATCTTCAAGTTTATTAAATTTTTTAAGGCATTCAAGCTCTGAATCTGATAAATCTGGATTTAGAGTTTTTTTTATATCTTCAAGGTCTGACCCTGTAATAGTGTGTGAACGTGGATTGTCGGTGCGACCGAGCAAGTAGTCCACGGAGCAGTTGAGATATTCTGCAAATTCAGCCATTTTTACATAGGATATTTCTTTTCCTTTAGATAAAGCTGATATTGTGTTAATTCCCATATGCAGGTCTGATAAAGTATCTTTAATTGATTTGCTTTGTTCTTTTATTTCTTCTTTAATTCGTTCGGCTATAAATTGTGAGTTTTGCATAACACAACAATCCTATCTTTGTTGATTTTGTATATTGACAATCACGCTATACAGTGATATAATATAAACAGATTAAGAAATCTTAATCAAATTATAACACTGAAAGGAGTAAAAGTCAAGTGGGCAAGCCGAAACGCAAAAAGCCCCAAGGCACTAAGCCTCGGGGCAAAAAAGAAAACGGCAAAAAAGAGATACCCTCAACCAAAGACGTTATCATCTTAATAACTGCCGTAGTCAACTTAATCAATGCAGTATTTGCATTAATACAAAAGCTGATTGACTAAAGTTGAAGTTCCACGGGGGAGAAATCCCCCGCAGGAACATTATAACATATCGGCTTGCCCATTGTCAAGAGGAGAAAGTGCTATGATTATTTTAGATATTATTCAAATAATGCTGAATGCCGCAGTCATTGTAATTTTACTAAGAAAGCGTGGTGAATAAGGTGAGTAATATGATTATTTCATTAGATGGTATGACAACAGGCGAACGCATTAAGCTTGCACGTCAGCTTGCAGGATTGACCCGTGCGGAGCTTGCAAAGGAGCTTTGCGTATCTGATGTAATGGTGTACAACTATGAAACAGGCAGGGCAAATGTACACCCACGAAAATTGAAGAAAATCGCCGAAGTCTGTGGAGTTTCGTTTGATGATCTGGAAGAAGACAACGTAATATTTGCTACGGCAAGAAGCTGAACCTATGAGCATCAGAATCAATAAAAAACAGGAATTATTTTTCGGTCAGCAGTAACGACTGGAGGTGTTAAAGTGCTAATAAGCCGAAAGAAATTTAAAGCTCTTGAAAAGAGGGTGGAACATCTTGAAGCTATTTCAAGGGTAGCTACATTTGAATTTGGCGTGGTGGATTTAGGTCAGCTTTGCCGTTTGCTACCAAGATATATAGATGAAAGGGTTGATAAAAAAATAGCGGTCAGTAGCAACCGACCGCCCGAAAAAGATTAATAGCTTTGAGCAGAGATACTTCCGTTGGGAAGAATAATAGGACATCCCACCAACCGAATAAACTTTAAAGAGGTGATATTTATGAGAGAAGTCAGATGTAATACCGAGCTTACCGAAGAGGATAAAAGACGTATTGAAGCCGATGACAGCATTATATATGTTTTCCACGGCAAAAGAGGCGGTGTTGTTTATGCACACGACACCGTTCTCCGCACTCTTGACGCAGAAGCTAAGCGCCGTAATGTTGAACGCTTCTATGAGGTTGCAAACAGGATAGTTAATGACTACTGCGAAAGAATGGCAAAAAAGGCTATTCTTGAAGAGAAACAGAAGCAGTTGCAGGATTGACCGTTTTTGCATTCAACTGCAAAAAAGAAAGGAAGTAAACCAATGAACTCAAATGAATTCCATTCGGCTATGAATAAAGCTATTTCTTCCGACAATAAAGAGGAAATAAGCCGCCTTTTATGTGAAAGAACCAAGACGCTCGTTGAAGAGCTGATGAAGCCGACAAACCTTGCTGAAATACCGTGCGTTCTTGCTTCTTTCATCGTAGCAGAGAATATGTATCGCAACATCTGCCCGATTGAGGATAAAATGCTTGCCAAAAAAATAGCCGATACTCTTGGAAGCAATTGCACGGTAACAGCGATCCCTACAAAGCTTTTCAACGGTCTTACAGAAAATGACGGTTCGTGAATTTTTCGAGGAAGTGAACCGCTGTACAGATGAACACCGTGCGGCGGAGCTTCTCGGTGAAGCTGTTTCTATCATCAAAAACTGCGTAACGGAATACCGCAGGCAGAATGACATCATAAACAGCTACAAGGAGCAGGTCGCTTATCTTGAAAATGAGCTTGAAAATTTCGGGCGGCTTGACAGTCTTATTGAAAGGCTTGAAAGCTCTGCCGAACGTCTTGAAAAGATAGACAAGCCCTCTCCGAAAAAGAAAAAATCGGATGTGGCTGAAAAGCCTCAAAGGCACAAATATGGCGAATACAAGCACGTTCTGCTGACGGGCGAACAGTATTCAAGGCTTGTTCAGGATTTCGGTGCAAAAACTGTTGATCAATACATAAAAGAGGTTGACGAGTATTGCCAGCAGTATGGCAAAAGTTACAGCGACTATAACCTAACGATACGGAATTTTATCCGCAGGAATAACGGTCAGATTGAAGAAGCGGACAAGCATTCATATGATGTTGAAAAAATACTTGAGTATTCAAAAAATAATCTGCCGAAATTGAATTGAAAGGAATGATAAAAATGTATGGATTTGCGGCTTGTATGGTAATCGGTTCGCTTATCGGCTTGCTGATTTTACAGTCGGTTCAGTTACTGGGCGAATGCGGCTTCACAGATGATGAGCTTGACGAAATGAAGCAATATATCACAAGCAAATTTTCAGGAAAGAGGTGCAAAAATGGCAAAAACCGTAAAAACAATAGCTGAAATGGAAGCCGAACGCAAGCGTGAAGCTCGTCGTGTCTATGCTCCGAAAAATCCTTACGGCTATGAGATAAACGTATGCAATCCCGTGCTTAATGCCTGGTATAAGCGTTACATTAAGAAAATCGGGAATGTTGACGGTACAGAGCCTTGGGTCAGGCTTCAATGGGAGCAGGCTATCAAGGATTTTATCCGAAAGGAATACAGGAGGTTCTATAAGCGTCAGCTCCGTGAGCCTGTTATGGACTGGGTTGAGCGTGAGGTCGAGGAAATGATAATGGCGTTGGGAGAAGACTATGGCAAAGAGCTGTAAGGGCTGCAGATATTTCCGTCCGATATCAAGCGATGCAAGATATTCAAAATGGGTATGCCACTATATCCTTGATACAGGAGAGCCTCGTGGCTGTTCGGCGGAAAACTGCACGAAAAAAAGACCGCTCACAAGGAACGGTCAGAAAAATAAAGAAAACAATTAATAATACGTGTTAATACGAAAAATGTTACATTTACAGTATACTATAAACCTCTGTAAATGTCAAGCAGGAGGAAAAATTTATGATAAATATGGCAATTGAAAAGCTTAATGCGGAGAAAGAAGCCTTTAAGGGTGACAGATACGGAAAGGTAATGCTTGACGATGTGCATAAGGCACTTGTAAGCTTCTGCGAGCAGGAGGAAGAGTTCGCACAGGCGATAGTCCAGAGCGAAAAAACGCTTACCGACTGCCTTAATGCTGTTTCAAGAGGAATCACCGGCAATGCTATATCCGACCTTGACGCATATAAAAGGGCTGTACGCTTTTATTTCGAGGGAGCGGATATAGAATGCACAATGAGGATAAATCTCATCGGTTCGGCGGCTTCTGATACTCCGCCGATAGAGCTGTCAAGCTCATCAGAGCCAACAGCAGAGCCGAAGAAAACTGTATTTGAGCTGTCGCTTGACGATTTGTTATAAGGGGGCGGTTTTTATGGATATACAGGAATTTCTGCCCGACGCTCCGCATATATCGAAAGAAACAATATCCGATATGAGCCGCAAATATCTTTCGCATTATCTTTTTTACAGCAAGCATAAAACATATATCGGCTGCTTCTGTACAAGCTGTTGTGAACGCTATCGTTTGGAAAGAAATTATGATGATTTTTTGCCTTATGATGAAAAAATGGTTTATTTATCAAAAAATATCTCGCATAATTCCCCGACAAAATGTATCAAATGCGGAGCAGATGTTACCTGCAAGTCCGAGGGTATGTCAAGGGATAAGCTGAATGAAGTTAAAATGATTTCCTGCTTTGTGAAAAAGGATGATAAGGTTTACGTTTTCTGCGGACGGCTGTCAAATCATATTCCCTTGATAGTTAGTATAAAAGATTTTGAAAAAATGTGTATTCCTCAATGGATCGAGGATTATGCTATTGAATATGCTCCGCAATCGGCACGGCTGTTTAATAAAGTGTATGGTGTATGGGATGAAACAGAGTTTAGTAATGAACCGTATTATAGAATCGGCTTGTATCAATACAAGCACTATGATATATTTCATAATGCCGAAGTCCTTCAGGAAAGCTTCCTGAAATATTTTCTGCCCGATAAAATCAACAATGAGATAATATCAAAGGATTATAGTGTAAAGCCTTTGTATTATCTTTCCTTTGCCGCAAAATATCCCGCTTTTGAAATGCTTATCAGGCTCGGTGCTAAATATATCATTGATGATATTATTATACATAACCGAGAGCATAAAAGCGTGCTTGACCTTTCGGGGAAAAGCTGTGCAGAGGTTTTCCGAACCGACAGCAACGATGCGGCTTTGATACGTCAGGCTATCCAGAAAGGCGAACGTATAAATATAGATGTTCTTCAATGCTATCGTAAGCTTAGGAGCATTGCAAGAAAGCAGGGCAGAAAATACAAGCTTGAGGACGCTGTTATACTCGGCCAAGAGTTCAACGCTGCTGATTTAGCGTGTAGGCTCATAAAGAAAACGTATCTTACACCGCAGAAGCTTGTAAACTATATTGATAAGCAGCTGCGGAAAAGAAAAAGATATGACTGGTATAGCAGGAAAAATACTTTAAGAGATTACAGGGACTATATCGAAGAATGTCAGGAGCTTGGATATGATGTCACGGATGAGCAGATATGCAAGCCTAAGGATATGTATGCCGCACACGAGCGTACAAGTGCCGCTGTAGCGGTTATTGAAAAGGAACGTGCGGAAAAGGAAGACCGGGAACGCACAACGGTTTATCTTAACGGCATATACAAGGAAGATGTTGATAAATACGAATATTATGGTGAGGAATACAGCATAATCGTTCCGAAATCCGCTTTTGAAATTATCGAGGAGGGAAAAAATCAACATCATTGCGTTGCAGGCTATGCGAACAGGCATATGGAAGGCAAGCTTGCTATTCTTTTTATGCGTGATTCGGCAAATATAGAAACTGCTTTATACACGATTGAGATGAACGGTAACAGTCTTGTTCAGATAAGAGGTAAAAATAATTGCGATCCGACGCAGGAAGCAAAAAAATTTATTGATAAATGGCTCAAATGGGTCAGGCTTCCCGAAAATACTGAAAGCAATTTGAAAGGAGCGTAAACAATGGAAAATAACATCATAACGCAGAACACGGGAACTCCCGAATATTCGGCGGCAATATCACTTCATCAGCAGATAATCATTAACGGCAGGGTTGCGGCGGAGCATCTCGTTGAGATGTGCCGCTGTATAAAGCAGATGAGAGATGAAAAGCTGTATATTTCGCTAGGCTATGAGGATTTCGGCAATTACTGCGAGGATATGCTGAAAATCAAGGCAAGGCAGGGCTACAGCTACATAAAAATTTATGAGGACTTGCCGCAGTCGTTTTTGCAGTCAAATGCAAACCTCGGTGTAACAAAGCTTGAACTTCTTACGCACGTTAATCCGCTCGACCGTGATGAATTTGTCCAGAACACGAACCTTAACGAAATCACCGTCAATGAGCTTAAGGCTGAAATTGAACGTCTTAAAACCGAAAACTGCGAAAAGGGCGAACAGCTCTCTATGTTCGAGAAGCAGAACTCTGACCTTGAAAACAAGGTATCAGACCTTGAAAAGGAGCTTACGGACAAGCCTGCGGAGGTTGTTGTCCGTGAGCCTGACCCTGCGGAAATTGAAAAGCTTGTTAATGAAAAGCTTGAAGAAAGCAAGAGAGAGCTTGAAGAGGATAAAAGGAAGCACGAAAAGGAGCTTGACGAGCTTAAAGCCAAGCTTGACCAGTCGGAACGTGAGATAACAGCTTTACAAGCAGAGGCTGACAGTGCAAAAAATGCTTCTGAAAGCACGATAAAATCCCTCAAGGAAAAGCTTGAAGAAAACAAAGACAATTCTGACGCACAAAAGGCAATTATTGAACATTATCTTAAGACGGCACAAACGGATATACAGCAGCTTTGTTCCGAAATAGATAAATTCGAGGACGAGGAGAAAAAAGCTAAATACAAAGGAGCAATTGCTAAATTCCTTTCGGCAATACTGGAGAGCTTGGGGGTGACTATATGAAAAACGGATACATAAGCCGCAGAGCTGTTCTTAAGCTTCTTGATGAAATGGGCGGAGCAAAGCCCGAAGAAGGAACATGGGAGGACGGCT
>CAYOAV010000062.1:8195-10036 GCA_964402055.1 uncultured Ruminococcus sp.
CTTCTTGATGAAATGGGCGGAGCAAAGCCCGAAGAAGGAACATGGGAGGACGGCTGGGACACTGCTGTTGATACGATATATAATGCTGTGTTAGAGCTTCCTGCGGTAAAGGTTGAACAAATGAGAATGAAAAGGAGCGAAGAAAATGACTAACCGTGAAAAATTATTTGAAATTCTTAGCAATGTAGACGAACAGTGGAGCAATGAAGAGCTTGCAGATTATCTTGTTGAGAAAGGCGTTACTGTTCAGGATATAAAAAGCGGTGATATGCTTTACGATGTATTCTATAATGACGATGAAGCAAGATTCGAGGTTTGCGAGTTTGCTGTTACAGATGTTTCGGAGAAAAAGATATGGTTTGAAAATTATGACTGCTATATCAGTACTTCCGATATTGGAGCTTCTGTATTCCTTAATCGTGAAGAAGCGGAGGCTTTTGCTGATAAGCTGAACCGCAAATAAACAGGCATAAAAACAAGGCGAGCTGGTCAGGGCTTGCCTTGTTGCCATATACAAATAGGTATACTATTATAATATATAAAAAGCAAGGGAAAAAATCACGGATTTCAACCCTTTTCAGGCTTGTTCATAAAGGGGTTATCTTTTCGATATGTATTTTAAAAAGACTGTGGAATGTTCAAACGGAATGACATTCATTACCAAGTACACGGGCAAGGAGCAGACAGGGAAAAAGCGAGCGGCAAAGTCGGAGGAAACATCTCTGAAAAAGAAGCTGTATAATATCCGCAAGGCGATTGAAAAATTATATCATACTCTGCTATGCAATTTCCTGCCCAAGGATTACAATATCGTTCTTACATATCCTGCGAATGATCGAATGACGGTCACGCAGGCTAAAGGGACAATAGCCGAATTTCTGAAATGCTATCGGAAATATTGCAAGAAGAACGGCTACAAGCCCGATTATATTTATAACACGGAAATCGGCGGCAAGGGAGCGATACATCACCACATTATCCTGCATTCGCATAAGGACATCGAGGAGATAATGGAGATGTGGGAGAATGTATCAGGCGGCAAGGTTCAATGCAAGGGAAATTGGCTTCTTTGGGATAATTTCGACTGGTACGGTCTTGCGGAATATCTTGTTGACAGGACAAAGGGCGGCAAGCTTCCTGACACGCATATTCCGGGAGAACGGCGGTATATTCCGAGCAAAGGCTTGAAGAAGCCGAAAATCACGACCGAACGCATAGACGCTAAACGCTGGGGCAAGCCGAAAGCCTTGAAAGGCTTCGAGCTTATGCAGGACAGCATACGCAGTGGCACGGACGCGCTGACTGGCGGTGCTTATCTGAAATATGCTATGAGGAGGATTATTTGATGAAATACTGTCTTACGAGGGAAGATGTCATAAAAGCTTGGAGGCTTGAAAGAAAGGGAGCAAAGCGGGCAAAGGTCGCAATGATGTTTTATGTTTCGGAAAGGACGTTATCAAGGCTTTACAAGGCTTACGGTTTAGGAAGTCCGAAAAAGAGGGTGAAAAAATGAAAAAAGCCTGTCCGTATTGCAATAATATTCACGATATAAGCTACATATGTCCGAAACGTCCGAGCCGTTTTCAGAAAAATTCCGATTCAGCGGCTGTCAAATTCAGAAATTCAAGGCAGTGGCAGAACAAACGTGAGCTTGTGCGGTTGCGTGACCGAAATATGTGCCGATTGTGTGCGATTGGCTACGGAAACAAGCCTGTTGAGTACGTCAGTGATGTAAGCGTGCATCACATTGTTCCGCTTGCTGTTGATTTCAGCCTGCGGCTTGATGAAGATAATCTTATATGCCTTTGCAATTATCATCACGAGCTTGCGGAAAGCGGAAA
>CAYOAV010000063.1:0-5730 GCA_964402055.1 uncultured Ruminococcus sp.
TCGTTGTTCATAAGGGAATGCTGTGAGCGGTTTTCATATGCTCCTGCCTTTGCCCTTACAAGCGAAAGCGAGTTATTCGCACCCTCAAGCCTGTTTATCGCCTTTAAAGCTCTTTCGATTGAGGTTATACCTGTTGTGTTTATACGCATAAGATGCTCGTCAATGCGGGCTTTATCGTACATTATGTAGCTGTCGGTGCGTCTGCCTGTATGTATTCCGATTTCCGTGTCCTCATCACGTCCAACGCCGCCGTAAACAAGATAATCTGCGGCATTTCCTGTGAACCTGTCAAAGACAAAATCGCCGTTATCAGTCGTATAGAACATCAGATGTCCTTCACGCTCGCCAACTCTGACTAAGCTGTTCATATCCTTTAAATCACGGTTAAGTATTTCCGTCAGCTCCTTAAGGCTGTGGCTTCCGTGCGGAATTTTCAGCGAGGTAGGAGTGCCGTCAAGAGCGAAGCCTATTGTGTCATTCTCATCCGTGATAAGAACACCGTCCGAAAGGTCAGGCTTGCCGATAAAGGTAGTCGGCTGGGGAGATTTTGTAGCGTCATAGAAGATACGGTAAGCGGAATTTCCTCTGATACCGTCAATAATCGTTGTTACCTCGCCATTTCTGCCGTCATCGGGGAGCTTGCACCAGAAAACAAGCTTGTCCGAGCTTGAAATACCTGTATTATTTTCGGGAACGCCGAGCGGACTTAAACCGATTGAAGCATTGAAGAAATCCGCAGGAAAATTCTTTCCCGAATGGTCGGTCATACCCGAAAAGACTTTTCTTCCCTCTGTCTGAATAGCCTCGGCAAGCTCCTCACGGGTGTAATTTCCGGCAGGAATTTCAAATTCTACCTTATAAACGTTTCCTGCATAATTAAGGTCAAAAATAACGGAATCATTAAGCCCTGTATAGATGGTAACATTCTTGCCCGATTCAATTTCGTCCTCATTTTCGGGAAAAAGCTCATTTCTGCCGACAATATAGGAAAGCTTGCTGCCGAGCGACTGACCCTTGACCTCTGTATGAACGGAAGTATTTTTATATGAAGCACTCTGGAAAACCTTGTCAAATAATCTGCCGCTGAAATTCTTTATCGTCCTTGTATCGGAGGGAGCTGCACCTGAAATTGTGATATATCCGTTTGAATTTGTTACCTTAAGCTGGTCAGAACCCAGCTTTTCGTCAATTTTAGCCTGAATAGCCTCGGCAAGCTCCTGAGCAGTGTATGTTTTCGCATCAAGCTCGATATCAGCCGTGCCGCTGACCTGACTTCCATTCACCTCAACGGAATATTCAAAGGACATTTTATTGTCATAATCGTGTATATCAATGCTTGTAATTTTGTTACTTCCTGTAATTGAGCATCTTCTGTCGGTGCGGCTGACGGTACTTTCCTTGCTGACGCTGGTTGCTTTCTTGAATATGGGCGAAGTGTTTTTATCGGAAATTGAGATAGTCTGTGAGCTTCCCTTGTCAAGGGTAACAATGCTGAGCTTCGAGCCTGAAACGGTCGCAGTTGCAATTCCCGCAAGCTTTGCATTAAGCTGATTAACAATTCTGTTCATACCAGCGTCACCCGAATAATCGTCTATGTCGAAATCGCCCTCAACCGTTGTGCCGTTGATTGTAATTGCGAAATGCCTGTTTGATGAATTTATCTCCAATGGAGATGTGAAAAGCGAAGAAAAATTTGAATTGTTGATTGAAGCAGGATAAAGCACCTTATTTGTATTTGTATCGATCTGACCGCCGCCTGTGGCAGAAGCCTTTTTGATATATTTATCAATTCCAGCCGAGCCGCCGAGGTTGGAGAGCGTATATCCACTGCCCTTTCCGACAGTTTCAAAGGCAAGTCCGCTGCTTGAATAGCTGACCTTTATTTTACTGCTTAAATCAGGGTCATTTTCGACCTGCTGCTTTATCGCATTTGCCGCCGCAGAAGCGGAATTATATGTGCCGTCAGGGATAGTAATTGTAAGATTTTCCGTTCCACTTGGGGATTTATAGCTAAGAGTTATAGTGTTATTGCTTGAATTGACCGTCATTGGGAAATGGCTGTCGAAGCCTGCCGCAGTGAGTGTTGCAGGAGTTTCAATTTTGCCTGTTGTCGGATTATAGTTCGGGTTGCCGTTTGTTGACTCGACATTCTTTGTCTTGTATATTTCGCAGGTGCTTGACGGATCAATTGTAAAAGAGCCTGTTTCCGCCGCAGGACCCTTGAAAACGAGCGATTTTCCGTTACTTCCGACTGTAACCGTTGTTTTCGGAGTGCCGCCGTCCGAGAGGGCTATTTTTTTATTAAGCTCCTCTGCAAGCTCTGCGGCTGAATTATAGGTCTTATGCTCAAGAGTAAGGTTATAATTTGTAGAGCCAGCCTTGAAATTGAATTTATCGTTTGTGCCGTCAACGGTAAAGGGCAGCTGCGAAGCAACATTCGGGATAGTCATCGAGGACGGGATATAAACCCTGTTATGCTCCTTATCGATAACAGCGTCCGTACTTTCTGCAAGTCCGTTTTTATATGCTTTGGAGGTCATAGTACAGTTGCCGCAGGAAATTTTAACGTCCTTGCCCTTTGAAGCAGTAGTAATCAAAAGGTCACTTCCGTTAACAGCTGCAGTCGCAGACGAGCCAAGACCCTCATTTATCTTTTTAAGAGCCTCTGCCGAGGTCGAACCCTTGGGAATGACTATATTAAAGCTTTTCGTGCCATTTTCGTCCTCGATTGAGAGGTTAAGGCTGATATCCCTCAAAGAAGTGCCATCAGCCGTGAACTGTGTCATAACACTGCCAAGAGCCATTGTTGCAGGATATTTTGTTACCTGCTCATCGCCGACAAAGGATTCACCGTTATCTATCGCTTCTTCATAGCCGTTTTTTATTGTCGGAGTAACGCTGTTATAAATGATATAGCTTTCCTGCCGCTGGGAGGTTTTTGTCGTCTGGTCAACATAATTGACGACATTTTTTGATGCTCCTGCTACCGTGCTGACAGCAGGACTGCCCGATGGCATTGTTGTCGATTCAGAAAGATAAGGAGTTTCCTTTCCTCTTTCAATATAATAGCTGTCCTCATACTTAACGCCGGCGATAAGCCTGCCATAAGCCGAGGCCGAGGACGAAGCCGAAATTGATTTTATATCCGCACCCTCGAATTTAACCGCAGAAAGGGATAAATTTGAGCCGACATTGAAAATAAGCTTGCCGTCAAGTGCAGGATAATTATTCTTAATTGCGTTATTTAATGCGTCCGTAAGCTGTGAACGTGTGTAAGCTCCAGCCGCAATGGTTATGTCAAGCTTTTGCGAGCCGCTGTCGGTAACTATCGTAAAGGAAAGCTTATTTTCATCAGCAGGAATTTCAATTGAGCTGTCGAGATATTTTTTCGCCGTAAGTGAAGCAGGCACAAACCTTGAGGTTGTCAGCGAGGGATTAAGCTTATTAAGCGTACCAGCGTCAAAAAGGTCGTAAACCATATATCCGCTCGGAGCTTCGCTTTCAACAAGGTCAACATTGCACTTATCGCCGAACTGCTCCGACTTTATAACGATAGCTCCGCTGTTATTGATAGAAGCAGTGAACGGCAAGTCGCCTATCTGCTCGTTAATTCTTGCGATAAGCTCAGCAGGGCTGGCATAAATTTTCTCATTTTCGCTGTCATCAAGGAGCTTTACCGTGATTTTTTTGCTCTGCTGTGAAGCGTCATCGCCGTACCATTTAAGGTCAAGCGTGAAATAATCGTTTCTTCCTCTTAATATTTCAAGGTTCGAGCCGATAACACGCTTGCCTGTAAGCTCGGAAGCCTTGTTGTCGGTGTAGCCATAATTTGCAATATCATAAATCGGCGAGGATTTGTTATCCATCTTGATAAAGTTGCCCGAAAGGCCTGTCAGCGTTTTTTCACTGGTAAGACCAATAATAAGTCCGCCGTCCTTGTTGGTTTCCGCAACCGCACGAACATCCGAGGGCAGACCTGCCTGTGAAAACTTCTGATTCATATGGTCGATAAGCTCCGAACGTGTATACTGCCCAGCGTCAAGAGTAACCGAATAAAGCGTATCATCACTGCCAAGACGGAAGGACATAACATCATTTTCGCCGTTATATATCGTAAGCCTTGCCCTCTCGGACTGGAAAACGGTAACGCCGAGAAGATAACCATCTGATGAGCCTATCGAACCCTCATAGAAAAGCGTTGCCCCGGGACCTCCGATATAATCAAGCCTGCCCGATTCGACCTGCATAGTGAACTGACCGTCCGAATTAACGCCGATAATAAGCTCGGGAGCTTCGTCATAAAGCTGTGTATCAATAATATCCGCAAGCTCGTCCGCATAATAAGAGCCGCCTGGCACGCTTATTTGATATTCATGCTGTTTTCCGTCAAGCGTATAGCCTATTTTTATCGGCATATTTGAAGAATCGATCTCGATTTTATCCTCGTGGATAACAACGCCCTCACATAATTCATACTGTTCAAGGTGCTTTTCAAAAAGCGGAACACCGTTGAAGTGTGCAGTATCGGTTATCTGACCAATTTCGTCAAGCAGCTGCTGATATTCGCTGTCTATCGCCAAACGATCCACATCGGAATATGTGTCGTTAGCCGCCTGAACAGCAAGCTCCTCAAGACGAGTGAGCATATCGTGGATCTGCTGAGCCGCACCGTCCTGCGTATGGAGATAGCTTATGCCATCGTTGATATTTTTCGTACCCTGTTCAAGTCCTGCGAGGATAGAGCGTGTTTTTTCTGAAATTGCAAGCCTTGCCGCATCATCAGCCGCACGGTTTATCTCAAAGCCGCTTGAAAGCTTTTCCAGAGCCTTTCCGAGCTTGCCAGTAGTCTTTTTTCTGCTGTTTTTAAGATAATCCGCACCTGAAATATCACGAATAGTCATAATTTCCTCCAAATGTATTTATGTAGGAATGGGTTTTCCATCCCGAATTTCGTAAAGTATTTTCACCATAGCAATATATAACATATATCGGACGTTTTTTTCAAAACTTTAGCATAAAAAAACCGATAACATCGGAATTACAAACCTTAATGTTATCGGTTGAATTATTCAAAACAATTGCTAATTACACATTGCTAATTACAAATTAACAATAACACCCATCTGTCCTGGAACAGAACCGATAGCGTTAGCCTCGTCTGTGTCGATGTGCATAGCTCTTGCGTATGTATCGGAAACACGGCATACTACATCGCCGAGAACAGCCTTTCTCTCGGGAGTTTCAAGCTTTACCCATACTACGTCCTTGTCCTTGACACCAAGCTCCTCTGCATCAGCAGCTGTGAGATGGATATGTCTTTTAGCAACGATAACACCCTCGCTAAGCTCAACCTCGCCGCAAGGGCCTACAAGCTTGCAAGCACCCGAACCAGCTGTATCACCGCTCTCTCTGATAGGTGCGGCAATGCCGATAGAACGAGCGTCTGTTGCGGAAAGCTCAACCTGATCGGATTTTCTGCAAGGTCCGAGAATGGAAACGCCTGCAAGTGATTTCTTAGGACCTACGACCTCAACACGCTCCTCGCAAGCGTACTGACCAGGCTGTGAAAGATCCTTTTTTTTGGTAAGAGTATGACCCTTGCCGAAAAGAACCTCAAGAGTTTCCTCGGTAACGTGAACGTGACGTGCCGATGTTTCAACAATAAATTCCTGTGACATAATATCTGCCTCCAAAATATTTTTTACTATAATAAAGTATATCACCTTTGCA
>CAYOAV010000063.1:5830-7561 GCA_964402055.1 uncultured Ruminococcus sp.
TCACTGCCGACATCAGCTGTAAGACCGCATCTGTCGATCATTTCCATAACAGGCGGCTGAATTGCCGTGAAAAACACCATAACGTCCTTGTGTGAAAGCTCCGAAACAAGCTCCTGCAATGCCTGAACACCGCTTGCGTCCGCAAAAGGAACACCTCTCATCGAAAGTATTATTATCTCTCTGTCGGAAATATCGGAAAGCTTTTCTTCGAGGATATTCGCCGTTCCGAAATAGAGTGGGCCTGTCATATAAACAACGGCTGTTTTCCTATCCTTTAAATGCTCAGGGTGATTCGGAAGTCTGTCAGGATCGACATCGGAAACGCTTATCTGCATATCCGATACCTTAAGCACGAACATTACAACAGAAAAAAGTATTCCGATAAGAATTGCAATCGTAAGGTCGAAAATAACCGTAGCCGCCATTGTGAGCAGGAACTGTGCAATCTGTGTTTTTATCCTGCGGTTGAAAATGCCCTTGATGACCTTCCAGTCGTTCATTCTCCATGCTGTCACCATAAGCACTCCTGCAAGAGCCGCAAGAGGTATCCTTGAAATAACAGGTGCAAGGAAAAACATAGCCGCAAGAAGTACGATTGAATGGAAAACGCTTGTAAGACGTGTCCTTCCGCCCGATTTTATCGCAACGGCAGTTCTTGCGATAGCCGCAGTTGCAGGAACACCGCCGAAGAACGGGATTATCATATTGCCTATACCCTGTGCGATAAGCTCCTGATTTGCGTCAAGCTTTTCATTCTTCATTCTTCCTGCCGAAGCTCCGCAGAGAAGGCTCTCGATAAGTCCGAGTGCCGCAATTGATATCGCAGGAACGATGAGCGATTCAGCCTGACGAAGAGTTACCGCAGTGATGTCAAGTCTGTCGGGGAGGAAAATGCTTTTCGGTATCTCGCCGACCTGTGTAACATCAAAATCAAAGATAAATTCAGCAATAGTTGCAAGAATAATTGCCGCAAGCGAGCCTGGGAAATACTGGTTTATCTTCTTGGGATAAACTGCCATAAAAACAACTACCGCAACGCCGATAAGGAAGGTCGTAAGGCTGAAATGCTGTTCAGTCGTGAAATAGCTGATAGTTTTCGAGATAGTTGAATCGCCTGAACAGGTAAGACCTGTGAAATTGTTTATCTGACCGAATGCAATGATTATTGCAATACCCGATGTAAAGCCTGTGATAACAGGAAGCGGTATGTAGGAAACGATCTTGCCGAGCTTTAAAAGTCCGCATATGAGCAGTATTATACCCGACATAAGGCTTGCTACAAAAACACCCTGCAAGCCGTATTTTGCAACGAGTGAGAGCAGTATCGCAGTCATTGCTCCCGTAGGACCGCTTATCTGATATGAACCGCCCGACAAGAAGCCGATGATAATGCCTGCAATGATAGCCGTAACAAGTCCTGCCGCCGCCGTTGCTCCCGAAGAAACACCGAAAGCCAGCGCAAGCGGAAGTGCGACCGCCGCAACAGTAACGCCTGCAAGAGCGTCCTTAGCCAAAGCTCCTGCGTTATAGCCCTTGAACTCTGATTTGAGCCTTGAACCATAATTTTTAAAAATATTCAAGTAAAAACCCCCAATTCTCAATTATAAATGACGCACATTTAATTTTACTCTCATTTTCAGGAAAACACAAGTAGAATTATTTTGACATTTATCGCTATAATTTGTGCAAAAGTCATATTTATCAATATCGGATAAAATATTTACGGATAAA
>CAYOAV010000063.1:7661-9853 GCA_964402055.1 uncultured Ruminococcus sp.
TCTGTAATAATGGGCGTTATCCTTGCGGTAGTTTTCGGTGCGGCGAACGCTTACCTCGGATTGAGAGTAGGTATGACTGTTTCAGCGTCCATTCCTGCGGCGGTTATCGCAATGGGCGTTATCAGAGTTATTATGAAGAAAAACTCTATCCTCGAAAGCAATATCGTCCAGACTATCGGCTCTGCAGGTGAATCCCTCGCCGCAGGTGCGATATTCACTATCCCTGCCCTTTTCCTTTGGGCAAAGGACGGAGTTATGGAAAAGCCAAGCATTGTTGAGATAACACTTATCGCTGTTATCGGCGGACTTCTCGGCGTGTTCTTTATGGTGCCGTTGCGTAATGCCCTTATCGTCAAGGAGCATAATACTCTCCCCTACCCCGAGGGTACTGCCTGTGCGGAGGTTCTTCTTGCTGGTGAGGAGGGCGGCTCTAACGCTTCAACAGTTTTCGCCGGTATGGGCTTTGCGGCAATATTCAAATTCATCATCGACGGACTTAAAGCCGTTCCTGGTGAGGTTTCACTCCGTATCAAGGGCTATAACGGCGAAATTGGTACGCAGATTTACCCTGCCGTAATGAGCGTTGGTTATATCTGCGGTCCTAGAATTTCATCATATATGTTTGCAGGCGGCGTGTTGAGCTGGATGGTACTTATTCCGCTTATCGTTCTTTTCGGCTCGGAGATAATTCTTTACCCAAGCGTTGACCAAACTATCGGTCAGATTTTCGCAGAAAGCGGCGCAAGCGGCATCTGGAGCTCATATATACGCTATATCGGTGCAGGCGCTTTGGCGGCAGGCGGTATCATCAGCCTTATAAAATCACTTCCGCTTATTTTCTCAACCTTTAAGGGTGCATTAAAAAGTATGAAGGGCAACGCTTCCGCCGATAATTCAAGAACAGGACGTGACCTTAGCATAAAGGTAGTTCTCGGTGCAATAGCTGTCCTTACACTTCTCGTATGGCTCGTTCCTGCTATCCCTGTTTCACTTTTGGGAGCTATAATAATTGTTGTTTTCGGCTTCTTCTTCGCAACGGTTTCTTCAAGAATGGTAGGACTTGTAGGAAGCAGTAATAACCCTGTTTCGGGTATGGCTATCGCAACGCTCCTTATCTCAACGCTTATCCTCAAATTTACAGGCTCGGAGGGTGCGGCAGGAATGAGTGCCGCAATCGCTATTGGCTCTATCATCTGTATAGTTGCCGCAATTTCGGGCGATACATCGCAGGATCTTAAAACAGGCTATATCCTCGGTTCAACTCCTAAAAAACAGCAGATAGGCGAAATAATCGGCGTATGTGCGTCAGCTCTCGCAATCGGCGGAACTCTTTATCTCCTTGATACAGCTTGGGGATTTGGCTCGGAGGAGCTTGCCGCACCTCAGGCAACTCTTATGAAAATGATAGTCGAGGGCGTTATGAGTGCAGAGCTTCCGTGGAACCTCGTCCTTATCGGTGCATTTATCGCAATTGTTGTTGAAATAATCGGAATCCCTGTGCTTCCGTTCGCAATCGGTATCTATCTTCCTGTTCAGCTCAATGCCTGCATTATGATAGGCGGTATCGTAAGAGGAATATTCGATAGGATGAAGTTCGGCGGCGATGAAAACAAGAAAAAGAACGTTATCAATGACGGTATACTTTTCTGCTCTGGAATGATCGCTGGCGAGGGACTTGTCGGAATTTTACTTGCATTGCTTGCAGTATTCGGCGTTGATAAATACGTCGATATTTCAGGTGTTCTCGGACTTCCCGAGGCTGTTTCAAGCATCGGCAGTCTTGTAGTATTTGCACTTATCGTTATTTCATTGCTGAAATTCTCCATTTGGAAAAAGGATAAAAAGAAGGCTGAATAAATGAAGAAAAAAGCTGAAAATTACCTTGAAAGAGTGCCAAAGAAAAATACAAAATGGGAGGCTGACGAAAACGGTATCGTTACGCTTTTCATCGAAAACAAGGGCATTTTCAACAGAATACTCCAAAAAATCGCCAAAAAGCCAAAGGTATCGCAGATACACCTCGATGAAACAGGCAGCTTTGTGTGGCAGAAAATTGACGGTGAGCGTGATTTAATTGAAATCGGCAGACTTGAGGAGGAGCATTTCGGCGAAAAGGTAAAACCGACCTATGAACGTCTTGCGGCATTTTTTCAGTCGCTTGAAAATTCTGATTTAATATTTTTCAAATAAAA
>CAYOAV010000064.1:0-4022 GCA_964402055.1 uncultured Ruminococcus sp.
GGGGAAGTAAATCTGTTTGCGTCAATTATCTGCTTGCCGACCTTTAAGACATCTGCCGCACCTATCAGGGAAACAAGAGCGGTGGTTTTTATCATTCTTGTCAGAAGATTTATGACATTCGGGATAAGAAGCCGAACCGCCTGCGGAAATATCACATAAATATAGGTCTGTATTTTTGTCATACCGAGTGAAAGAGCGGATTCATAATGATGCTTAGGAACGCTGTCAAGCGAACCTCTGACAAGATCACCCATTTCTGCCGCTCCCCAGAGCGTAAAAACTATGACCGCTGATGCTTCACCCGAAATATTTATCCCCGAAGCTCTGCCTATGCCGAAAAAGACTATAAAAAGCCATACCAACTGCGGCATTATTCTGATAATTTCAAGATATACCCTGAAAATCCCACGGATAAAGCTGTTTTTTGAACGCATTGCCGCACCTACCGCAATACCAAGCAGTAATGAAGCACCTGCGGAAACAAGTGATATGCGTACTGTCAGCCATAAGCCGCCCATAAGCCGAAGAAAATTATTCCCATCAAGCAGAAGCTTAATACCCTCCACGGCGAAGCCTCCTTTCCGCAAATGAGCAGATAACCGAAATCGGCAGAATTATCACAAGATAGGAAATCACAAGCATAAGCAACGCTTCAACCGTATTTGAATACATTCCTATAAGATCCTTTGCAACATACATCAAATCAGCAAGGGCAACCGCACTGAACACGCTCGTTTCCTTTAAAAGAAAAATTATATTTGCACTCAGAGCAGGCATTGAAGCGGCGGCGGCAGTTGGAAATACAACATAACGGAACACCTGAAATCCCGAAAATCCAAGGCTCTGAGCCGATTGTAGCTGTTCCCTTTTAATGCTGTTCAATCCGCTTAAAAAAGCCTCTGACATATAACCGCCGCCAAGAAAGGCAAGACCGATTATTCCGCAGGCTTCCGATGAAAGAACTATCCCGACCTTAGGAAGCCCGAAATACAAAAAGAAAAGCTGTACAATAAGCGGAGTATTCCTCGAAAGCTCTGTATAAACAGCGGCTATTATCCTTAAAACAGGAATTTTATAATATCTCGCCGCCGCACAAAGCATTCCGACAGCCGCAGAAAGCAATATTCCGATACTGCCTGCCGTGACCGTAAGCACCGCCGCCCTGATATAAAGCGGATAATGCTTTAAAATAAACGCTGTATCCATACCGCCCTCCCCAAAAAATCATCAGAAAATAGCCGATACCGCTCCGCCATAGGTTTCGTCAATAAATGCTCTCACGTCATCTGTTTCAAGTGCGGAAATAAGAGCCTTTGTTTTATCGCTGTTTTCATTTCCTCTGTTTACAGCAATAATATTTGCATATGTTTTTGCCGCATCGCCCGAAGCGTCCTCTGCGGCAAGTGCGTCAGATATTTTAAGTCCAGCCGCAAGAGCGTAATTTCCGTTTATTACCGCAAGAGTGCCGTCACCGCCGTTGTTGAACTGCGCCGCAACCGTATCAGCCTGAACGGTCGTGATATTAAAGCCGTGGTCATCAACAATATCAAGAGTTTTCACGCCGTCTGCGGCATTTGCACCGTCAGGGAGCGTTATAAGTCCCTCCTGCTCAAGAAGAAGCAATGCACGGGTTTCGTTGCTGTCATCCGCAGGTATGATTATCGTTGCACCATTAGGAATTGAAGCAACATTATTGATGCCATTTGCATAAAGTCCGAATGGCTCATAATGAATAGAAGCAGCTGAAACAATATCAGTGCCGTTTGCTTCGTTATAGCTGTTGAGATAAGGCGTATGCTGGAAATAATTTGCGTCAAGCTCACCGTCTGAAACAGCTCTGTTAGGAAGAACATAATCGTCATAAACGGTTATCTGAAGCTCATAACCCTGTTCTGCAAGCGTATCCTTTATATGATCCAGAATTTCAGCGTGCGGAGTTGAGGTAGCACCCACCTTGATAACAGTAACGTCTGAATCAACCGTGGAATCGGCCTGAACCGTTGTGTTTTCAGCCGCCGAGCAGCCTGTTAATGCGATTGCCGCAACGGAAAAAGCGGCGAGTGTTCTTTTGATATTTTTAAATGTATTTTTCATAATTCTTTTCTCCTTTTATCATATGCAAAAATTAACAGTTCGTGAATGATAAAGAGTACATTCGTCCGTTCCTGAAATTCTGCCGCAGGAGATCAAAGAAAAGCTTTCCCATAAAAATCCTACCTTCTGCGTTTATCCGTCCTGCGTGCAAGTATCATACCAAGCTCCTGAATAAGCTGGACTATAATAACCGTCAGCAAAACGCATACCCATATAATATCATCGTTAAAACGCTGATAACCGTAATTTATTGCGATCATTCCAAGACCGCCTCCGCCGATAGTTCCTGCCATAGCCGAATAGCCGAGGATAGTCACGAGCGATATTACCGAGCCGACAATAAGCGAGGGCTTAGCTTCGGGGATAAGTACCCGACATATTATCCTCATATCGGACGCACCCATCGACTGAGCCGCTTCGATAACGCCTTTATTCACTTCCTTGACCGAGCTTTCGACCATTCTTGCAACATATGGTGAAGCCGCAATAACAAGCGTAACTATCATTGCTTTATTTCCAAGGCTTGTGCCGACTATAAGCTTCGCCGCAGGGAGCATTGCAACCATAAGTATCACAAACGGAATGCTTCGGAAAATATTGACGATAAATCCAAGCAGTCGGTTGAGCCATGGTATCGGGTGTATGCCCTCCTTATCGGTAATACTTAAAATAACTCCGAGCGGAAGTCCGATAATATATGAAAAAAATGCGGAAATGAAGGTCAGATAGACAGTTTCCCATATGCCCTTTTGCAAAATTCCTTTTTCCGTAAGCTGTATAAAAAGATCTGACATTTATTTTCCCCCCTATCAATCAACGAGCTGTGAAAACTCGATATTATTATTTTTAAGATATTCTGTAATACGCTCCGATGAAGCTTCGGGTATCTGTAAAATCAGCTGACCGTATGCTTTTCCGTCAATATCGGTTGTTTCTGCGTGGAGGATATTGACTGCCGCACCGCATTCAAGTATCAATCCTGCAAGGACAGGCTTGCCCGAGCTTTCACCGTTGAAAACGATACGGAGCTTTTTTCCCTCGGTGATTTCATTAACCTTGACCTTGGGCAGGATGAGCTTGCGTGCGATTTCCGATTTCGGGTTGGCGAATATCTCCTTTACCTCGCCGATTTCCGCAACAGTGCTGTTGTCAAGCACGGCAACTCTGTCGCAAATACTGTCTATTATACCCATTTCATGAGTTATTACAATTATTGTAATGCCAAGCTCACGGTTGATTTTTTTCATCAAATCGAGAATTGAACGAGTTGTATCAGGGTCTAACGCACTTGTTGCTTCATCGCAGAGCAGATATTTAGGGTCTGCCGCCAATGCTCTTGCGATAGCAACACGCTGTTTCTGACCGCCTGAAAGCTGTGACGGATAGCTTTTTTCCTTATCTCCGAGGGAAACAAGCTGTAAAAGCTCCCTTGCTCTTTTTACTGCGTCAGCCTTTTTCATTCCTGCGATTTCGAGCGGGAAGCAGACATTTTTTAGCACGGTTCTCTGTTCGAGCAGGTTAAAGCCCTGAAAGATCATTCCAATTCCACGTCTTGCTTCAAGAAGCTCCTTTTTGTTAAGCTGACCGAGGCTTTTTCCGTCAATTATTACCTCTCCCTCTGTCGGACGTTCAAGTAAATTAATACATCGCACCAAGGTGCTTTTTCCTGCTCCCGAAAGACCGATTATTCCGAATATTTCGCCGTCATTTATAGCGATATTTATATCCTTTATCGCAGTCACGGTATTATTTCCGCTTTTATAGACCTTTGATATATTTTTCAATTCTATCATTTTTCGACCCCCTTGACTAGCACAAAACCTATATACTTGCTATGCTTTATTGTTTTATGATTATACCACTTATTGCATATCTTGTCAATAGGTTTTGTGTATATTAAACGACCAAAAAGTTTTCCCCATTTCTCT
>CAYOAV010000064.1:4122-9747 GCA_964402055.1 uncultured Ruminococcus sp.
GCACTTACAATATTGCTTATCCATATTCCCTTTTTTATCATAATATATCCGATTATTACCTTTATAATATCAGCCGCCTGAATTACTGCATATACCGCAAGTATCGGCATTGCTGTAAAATTACAAAGTATATACGCCAGCGGAACGGAAAATACCCATGAAAATACGCTGTCAAAAAGGAACGTGACAAGAGTTTTTCCTCCCGAACGGAGCGTGAAATACATCGCATTGAGATAACCCTGAACAGGGAAAAATAATGCCGTGATTATGATAAAGCTTGTACCGAGAGAACGAACCTCGTCCGTTGTATCGTAAACCATCGGGAAAAAATGTGATATTGCCACAAGCACAGCTGTAAGGATAAGACAAATTCCTCCCGTGAATTTCATAAGAGAGAAGGAATCCTTTTTCGCACGGTCATATTCACCTGCTCCAAGGGTTTGTCCTATCAGAATACCGACCGCATTTCCAAGTGCAACAAATACAACATTGAGCAGATTGCAAAGAGTGTTGGATATGTTCAATCCTGCCACTATTTCAAGCCCTCTTGAAGAATACGTCTGCGTAAGAACAGCAACTCCGCCTGCCCATAAAAACTCGTTCAAAAAGATAGGAACGCCTTTTTTCAGCATTTTACTCGAAAGATCCCTCGGAACAAGAAAAGTTCTGTAAAGTCCCTGTAAAAATTCGTGACGTTTTTTTCGCAAATTCGCCCAGACAACAACCACAAGCATTTCAACTATTCTTGCAAGCACGGTAGCTATCGCCGCACCCTTTACTCCAAGCTCAGGGAAGCCGAATTTACCGAAAATAAGGAAATAATTGAACACGATATCAACAACGACCGATGCAACGCCTGCCGCCATAGGCTTTATGCTGTCGCCCGATTCTCTTAATGAGCTTGCGTATATCTGCGTTATCGCAAAGGCGGGGAATCCCCATAGCATAACGTGAAGATACTCCTTTGCAAGGCTCATTGTAAGCTCTGCATCAATTGAACCGCTCTCGCCCTTGAGATAAAGTCCGATAAGCAGTTCATCGCCGAAAATAAAGGCTAATATTCCGACAATAAGGAACGCAATGCAGATAAACCGCTTCATTCTCACTGCCGACCTAAAGCCCTCGATATTGCCCTGTCCATAAAATTGTGCTCCGTATATTCCAGGACCTGAAATTCCCCCGAAAATGCCAAGATTGAACACAAAAATAAGCTGACCTACTATAGATACAGCTGTCATTGCTTCTGTACCAAGACTTCCTACCATAACGCTGTCGATAAGACCGACCATATTTGTAATGCCGTTCTGTATCATCATCGGCACGGCAAGAGCCAATGCTCTTCGATAAATACTGTTTTTTTCTTTCATAGTATACAATCCTCCAAATACCCGACAATTATAACATAATAATAGTTGCGTGTCAACATTCGGAAAATTCTTGCTTTTTTATTGTTAAATCTGATAAAAACCACTTTTCAGAAAAGCAGTTTTCTTGCAAAATTCCCAAAGCTTCGCTTTAATGCTTTACATAAATAGATAAATGTGCTATTATAGGTTATACGTTAAAAATTTGCATAACGCAAAATCTGAAAGGTAAGGATAATAATTATGAAAAAGAAAATCGCAAAGCTTTTAGCCGTTATGGCTATCGTTCCGGCTATGCTCGCAGGCTGTTCAGGCTCTGATGGAAACGCTGACGATACAACCGCAAACGCTGACAATGCAGTAGTTGAGGATTCAGCAGAGGATAATTCTTTACAGAAGGTTCTTGATTCAGGCGAGTTTATCCTCGGTCTTGACGCTACATTCAAGCCTATGGGTTATACCGATGAAAACGATGAGATCGTTGGATTTGATATCGATTGTGCAGAAGAGGTTTGTAACCGTCTTGGAGTTACTCTTGTAAAACAGCCTATCGACTGGGATACAAAGGAACAGGATCTCGACGCAGGAAAAATCGACTGCATCTGGAATGGTATGTCTATCAACGCTTCTAGACAGGAGGTTATGAACCTCAGCGAAGCTTATATGAAGAATGAAATGGTATTCGTTGTTGCGGCAGGAAGCTCTATCACTTCACAGGCTGACCTTGACGGAAAGGCTGTTGCAGTTCAGAGCGGCTCAACTGCACAGGATATACTCCGTGAATCAGGACTTAACATTTCCGAAAATGCACTTGCAACCAACGTTGAATGCCTCCAGCAGCTCGAGCTTAATCTCGTTGACGCTGTATTTATGGATTCCGTTGTGGCAAACTATGAAATAAAGGAAAGCGGCAAGGATTATGTTCTTCTTGCTGACGGACTTGAAGAAGAGGAATACGCTATCGGCTTCAGAAAGAACGATAACGCTCTCCGTGATAAGGTTCAGGAGATCCTTTCCGAAATGAAGGCTGACGGTAAGCTCGGCGAAATTTCCGAAAAGTGGTTCGGTTCTGACATCACAACAGTTCAGTAATCAGGGCGGATTTTTCCCCCACAGATAAAAAACCTTGCCCGTGCAGAAATGTACGGGCAATTTTAAAATCAAAGGAGTTTTTATGTTAAATGCCAAATTCGGCCCAGCAGGAACAGCGGAAAGCTTCAAGCAGATGGGTTATAAAAAATCAACACAGCTCGGAGAATATCTGACAAAATTCGGACTTGACCATTTTGAATATCAATGCGGACAGGGCGTAAGAGTTTCGGAGGAAAGCGCAAAGGAGATCGGTAACGCTTTGCATAACGCAGGAATAAGCGTTTCCGTTCACGCTCCGTATTTTATATCGCTTTCAAGCGTTGAGGAAGAAAAGCGACTTAATTCACTCGGTTATATTACAGCCTCGGCAAAGGTCGTAAACGCAATGGGCGGCGACAGAATTGTTATACACAGCGGCTCATGCTCAAAAATGACCCGTGAAGAAGCTCTTGAGCTTGCTAAAAATACAATGAAGCTTGCCCGTGAGGAGCTTGTATCACTCGGACTGGAAAATGTACGCTGCTGTCCCGAAACAATGGGAAAAATCAATCAGCTCGGCGATCTTTACGAGGTTATGGAGCTTTGCAAGGTGGACGAAAGCTTTATCCCCTGCATTGATTTCGGGCATCTTAACGCAAGAACCCTTGGCTCGATAAAAACCAAAGCTGATTATGAAAAAATTCTTGATACGATTGAAAACGAGCTTGGAAGCGAACGTCTTAAAAGCTTCCATTCGCATTTTTCCAAGATTGAATATACCGAAAAGGGCGGCGAAAAAAAGCATCTTACCTTTGATGACACCATTTATGGCCCTCAGTTTGAACCGCTTATGGAGCTTATAGCCAAAAAGAACCTCTCCCCGATTTTCGTATGCGAAAGTGCAGGCACACAAACCGAGGACGCAAGAACTATGAAGGAATATTATGAAAGCGTTTTATAAAAATACGACATTTAAATACTGTATAATCTCATTTTTTGCAGGAGCGTTGGTATTTCTTATCTGCTCTATTCCTTATATTGCAGAAAACGGCTTTATAATGTACTTTTACGGAGATTTTGAAGCACAGCAATTTCCATTCCTTGTTTATCTGCGGCAAATTCTCGGAGATATGACTATACCTCAATACGATTTCAATGCAGGTCTTGGTATGGATTTTATGGACGCATACAGCTTCTATAATCTGTTCAGTCCTTTTACACTTATTACCCTGCTTATTCCGCAAAAAGCCGTAGCCTATGCAATGCCATTCCTTATTTCAATAAAGCTTGGCATATGCTGCCTTAATAGCTATCTTTATTCTTCAAGATTTTGTAAAGAGCCCTCCTATGCTTTAATTGCGGCAATGCTTTATACCTTTTCAGGCTATCAAATGACAAATTTTGTTTTCCATTATCTTGACGGAATAGCATTCTTTCCGCTTCTGCTTTATGCTCTTGAAATAGCCGTAACGGAAAAACGCAGGGGTCTTTTCGGAATAGCTGTCGCATTATCCGCACTTACGAATTACTATCTTTTTGTCATCGAAGTAATTTTTATCATAATATACTTCCTTGTTCGGCTTACAGACAGCTCATTCAGAATAAACGTAAGGGATTTTTTCTGCCTTGGCTTTGAAGCAATTGCAGGAACTGCTGCCGCAGGTATAGTTTTAATTCCTGCCGTTGTGTGTATTCTCAATAATCCACGCTTCGGCGGAGGCTATTCTGCGGATAATATCCTTGGAGCTGTTTTTTATGAAACTCCATGGAGATATGCAAGGCTGTTGCAATCATTTTTCACCATTCCCGATACACAAGGCTATACCAACATATTCCCCGATTTCAGAGGAGAATATCCCGCAGGCTCAAGATGGTCGTCACAGGCGGCATATCTTCCTATGTTCGGAATGTCAGGCGTTATCGCCTTTATATGCACAGAGAAAAAGAGCTGGCAAACAAAGCTCATAACAATATGCGGCATAATCGCTTTTATCCCCATACTCAACAGCGTTTTTTCTCTCGGAAGAACGACCTATTACGCAAGATGGCTGTTCGCTCCTGTACTTATTATGTCGGTTATGACAGCCGCCGCACTTGAAAAGAATACTTCGGCATTTAAAAAAGGAATTATCATAAACGGAGCGGTGGTTATCGCATTGACCGTATTTACAATGATTTTCCCAATGGAAAAGCTTTCAATGTGGGAAACAGGAGCTTATTACAGCGATACTCAAAAATATACCAATCTTTTGCTTACCGCCGCAGGAATTGTCCTCACAGGTATTACAGTATTTGCATTAAAAAAAGATGCTTCATATTCAAAAAAAGCCGCAGTGCTTGTTATTGCATCGTCCTTTGTACTTATGGAAAGTACATTGCTCTACGGTATGGGCGAAAACAGAACTCCTGATATTGCCGTAAAAACACGAACATCATATCCTGAGCTTGAAAGCACAGACTACGGAAAAAGAATAACCGCCGCAAGCCGATTTGATAATCTTAACCTGCTCTGGGGCGAAGGCTCGCTTTATCTGTTCAACAGCAGTGTATCACCGTATATAAATGACTACTGCGATGCTATCGGCATCGAATATTATGACATTTACAGTGATTATACCACAGAATGCCTATGCTCCGTAAAAGAGCTTGTTTTGGAAAGTAAAACGTCATTGGAATTTTCCGATAAGCATATTTTCAAGGAACAGCAGGATATATACTATATCTACGAAAATCCCGATTTTATCCCTATCGGCTTTTGCTATGAATATTGCATCTCAAGAGAACGCTTTGACGCTCTTGATACAGACATAAAAAAGCAGATTATGCTCAAAGCAATGGTTGTGGAAAATGTAAACGATGTATCGGAATATCTTGCCGAAATCCCTGAAGAGGAAATATACCTGATGAATGATGAACAGCTATCAGCAGAATGTGAAAAACGCAGACAGAATTTTGCAAACAGGTTTTATTCCGATAATAACGGATTTACCGCAGAAATAACACTTGACAAGGACGATATCGTTTTTTTCAGCACAGCCTACAGCGACAGCTTTACAGCATATATTGACGGCGAGCCAGCCGATATTATCAACGCAAACATCGGTTTTATGGCAGTAACTGTACCCTCTGGAAGTCATACCGTGCGTTTTGAATATCATTCAGAAGCAAGAGATGTTGGTCAGGCTCTTTC
>CAYOAV010000065.1:0-9632 GCA_964402055.1 uncultured Ruminococcus sp.
TGGGTGATAGATGCAGGTAAATGGCTTGCTCCCATGGTCGATCTTCTTTGGAAATGTTCTTTTAATGAGCCTGTTATCCATATGGACGAAACAGGGCTCGCATCTTTACGGGGCGATCACCTATGCCCTGAATCAGAAAAAAGAGCTGCTGGTGTTTTTTGAACATCCCGAGGTCGAGATGACCAATAATCTTGCTGAAAGAACAGTAAAACCGTTTGTTATTGACCGTAAGAATTTTCTGTTTTCCGATACTGAAAAGGGGGCAGAAGCAAGTGCCGCTGCTATGACGATAATTGAAACGGCTAAGAGAAATGGGCTTGATGTTTACGGTTATCTGCTGTATCTTCTGACCGCTCTTCCTGCATTGGGAAAAGCTCCTTCCGAGGAATCGCTTATTTCGTTGCTGCCCTGGAGTGATTCTCTGCCGGATTATTGCAAGGCTGTCTACTCCGAAGTGCCTTGATAGAGTAAGCTGTATTGCTCCACCAATTAAATCGTGAAGATTTGGGCGAAGAACCGCAACCGAAAGCCTAGGAAGAAAACCGCAGAAATATGCGGATATTTCAAGGTTTTCTGACGACGGATTTCGGGTGCGGGGCAAGCAGAAAATTCAGGAGTTAATTGTGGGAGCAATAGATATTGTTGAGTTTGTTCATTGTACCAGTGGCAAGATTTAAATCTATGTATAGCTTAAGTTTGGTAAGATTTTTATTAATAAGCATCACTTAAAGTTTCTTGTAACTGATTTTCATGTAATTACCTCATGAACTAGAGTAAGTTTTAGTGTACTGTGTGCATTATATCACAAACTCTAAGAAATGTTTTCTTCATAAAGCAAAGCGTTCGTTTCGCCGTTTTGAAAAATGTACGATTTCTTCCCCTATAAAAACACGGTTTAATTATCTTTATTCACTTGCTGAATGGTACTATACGGTCTATCTTTTCAAGAAATTCTTTTTTTACTTGTTTTCAAAGGTTTTGTGCGGTTCCGCCTTAAATAAATACATTGCTTCTAATATGGACTTTAAGGTTCTTAAGTGTATTGTTTTGTTTGTTTTTGTGTTAATATTGCACAACAAAAGCATTTCTTTACTATTGCTTATTGGTAAAAGCAGAGAAAATCATAAGATAAATTTGACTTTGCATTTCGTATTACGATATAATATATGTAGAAAAAAATTACCTGTCAGGTAACTTTTACAAAAGTATAAAATTTCGGAAGGGTAGTGATGTTGTATGGAAAAGATATCTGTTGTAAGTCATCCCGGCACATTATTACTTTCTGAAATAAACAAACGTGATATGAAGCAGAAAGAACTTGCAATTCGCACGGGTGTATCGGAGAAGCATATTTCTACGATCATCAATGGCACAAAAAATATTTCAGCTTCATTCGCTCATAAACTTGATATTGCTCTCGGCGATGAAAGCGGCACTTGGGCAAAACGACAGGCTGCCTATGATGATTATAATGCTCAACTGGAAGAGCAGAATGGTATTACAGTTGAGGAAACTAATATTTTCAACGGAATGAAAGACATTGTTGATCATTTCATTAATGTCGGTATTATGCACAATCACTGCGGTGAAACAGAGAAGATAATACAACTCCGAAAAGTATTATGTGTCAATAGCCTTACTGTTATTCCACAGATTACTTATAGTGCCGCTTACCGTGCTCAGGTCAAAACAAGTACGAACATTGATCCTTATATTCTCTTTGCGTGGCAGAGAATGTGCGAGATACAGACAGAAAAAACGGTCATAGATGCTGAATTTGATAGTAACAAGCTCATTGACAGCATTCCTAAAATCAAAAAACAGATGTCCGGACTTGAGCCGAATGAGATGATAAATAATCTTAAATCAATTTTTGCGGAATGTGGAGTTGCATTTGATGTGGTTCACCATTTCCGAGGTGCTCCCGTACAAGGCTTCATAAAACAGACCGACAGTGGAAAAGTTATTCTCTGTGTAACAATTAGAGGTAAGGGTGCTGATAAATTTTGGTTCAGTTTGTTTCACGAGGTCGGTCATCTTGTCAATGGCGATCTCAACACACGTTTTGTGGATTTTGATACTGTCAAAACCGAAATGGAAAATAAGGCAGATGGCTTTGCTCGTGATATATTGATTGATCCAACTCTTTATAAGAGGTTTGTTGCATCGGGAAAATATCACAATTTGTCCGAAATCAAAACATTTTCTGAATTTGCAGGAGTCCCTCACTGGATCGTTATCGGCAGACTTCATAGCGATGAGTGGCTTGATTGGAATCAACTCGCCCACGAAACTCCCAAATTCGAATGGGAAAAGTAAAAAACACAATATATAGTATCTATTTGACTTGACATATACTATATATTGTGTTATAATACAAATTGTGATATAGAAAGCTGGTGATTATATAGAATTAGTGCTGATAAAAAAAGCTGCGCTAATTGTTGGTGCAATTAGTGCAGCCCGATCCAAGTATTGCTACTCGAACCTCGACATGTTCATTGTAGCACATATTTGGAACGGTTGTCAATAGATTAGGATAATATTCAGTGATTTGCACAATTATTTGTGAGCTTTTTCACAGATTTATTTGCTGTCAAAGTTTATTCTTAATTCTATTGACTTTTTGCTGTCCCATTGATTGGAGTCGATGTGGATAGTTCCATTCGCTGATGTTTCCAAGTATTGCTGCTTGAACCTCGACAATTCATTTGAGCGGTACTTCGGAAACATCTTAACTGCGGGATTATTATCCCATGACGATGTTTCAAGGAGGAACTAAATTCAAATGAAACTTAATACTATCCGTAAGGGTATCAAAGATGTATGGTGGAGGCCGTACATGGTATCAGGTGCTAAGTTCTCGGCTAACGATATTCCGTTCTGTTCGACAACGGCACCCGAAATGCCTACACTTATCCTCACCTACAAAGAAGCAAAAGAGCTGTATCGTAAGGAGATGCGTAAACATAATAAGGACTTTATGAGTCTTGCCTATGTGTGTTTCTATGAAGATGACTGCGATTTTGATTCGATTTTTGGTATATGGTTTCGCAGTAAAAAGGCATATGATATACTCAGTCATTTTGCAGGAATAATCACTCCCGACTTTTCTACATATCAGGATTTTCCTTATCCTTTGAAATTATGGAATACATACCGTATGCGTGCCTTTGGATACTGGTATGGCGAAATATGCAGCGGAAATGTAATTAACAATGTGCGTTGGGGTACATCTGAAACGTATAGTTATTGTTTTGATGGTATTCCTAAAAATAGCATTGTTTCTATCGGAACGGTTGGAGGAAGTCCTAGAAGGCTTGCTGATCGTGAACGGTTTGAAAAAGGTCTTTCTGAAATGATGAAGATACTTTCACCACATACGATCATTGTATACGGCTCGGCGAATTACAAGTGCTTTAAAGAGCTTGAAAAACAGGGCGTGACCATTATTGCCTATCCTGGCAGGACAAGTAATGTGTTTGCAGGGAGGGCGAAGTGATGAGTAAAGGTTATAGCGGTCTGTTTAGTGAAACAAGCGGATCCCAACATAATACAACTGTTACGAAAGAAAATACCGATGTTAAGAAAACATATACGGACGGTCGAACATATAAAGAGTATGTTAGTTTGGCTCAGGATCCATCTCATAATAATTATGTTCTCCCACAAGGACGTAAAGAAAGAATGATAGGATTGGATCTGGAGAATCAAAAGGTGTTGCACAAAATCATTCGCGATCCTCAAAAAGACAAAGGTGCAGAATTTATTGATACTGTTACAGGCATTAAATGGGATATTAAGAGCTTCGTTTCTCATCCCAAAGGTGCAACATCTGCACGGAAGGGTGCTTTTAACCTATCCCGAGCTGTTGCAAAGATTGAAAAAGAATTTGCCAACGGGCATAATGTAATTATTGACACTCGAAGATTAACTAAATCTGATAGAGAGTCACTTATAAAAGCTATAAATAACATGGGCTATTCAGATAAAATAATTTGGTATCACAAAAAGGGGGAATGATTTATGAGTACTAATCTGCATAAGCTTTTTAAAAGTCACGCTGAATGGATTGAATCAGAGGGTGAAAGCGGCGAACAGCTAATTCTTGAAAATATCAGTTCCAAACAGTTGACAAGAGAACAGTTACAGCTTTTGACAGACTCTGTTCTCACAGAATGTGCGTTTGTTGATACTGAGCTGAACAGAATTGACCTTTACCGCACGGAAATGTATTCGTGTGAGTTCGATAGAGCTTCATTCCATAATGTACAACTCATTAAAAGTGAAGTGAATGACACCGAGTTTACAGACACAAGATTTGATAGCGTCAGCTTCAGCAATGCTGAGATGTTTGATTGTATTTTTACCGGATGCACCTTTGATAATTCGACTTTTATTAGTGTTGGTATGTGGAATACTACATTTGATGAATGTACGTTAACAAATGTTGATTTTGAGAGTGCATATATTGAAAATGCTGTATTAGTAAATTCCAAATTCAACAACCCTATAAATCTTGAAAAAGCGACTAAAATTATATTGAATATCGGTACTATTGAGAGTCCCCTATTGCTTAGTCATGAAGAGTCAGTCAAATGGATAAGAGGGCATACTCTATAATTTAGGCAAGATGTTCCTGCCTCTAATGCGGTGGGGACATTTACTGTTTAGTGGGAGTTCAATATTTGCTTCGATAAATGATGAGGCAAGCCTCTTATTGAACTATCAAAGAATACAAAGTGGCGGTTACTGTTGGATGTAATGGCTATATTGTAGGAGCAAACCCACGATCTTAACAGGAGGTTACACTATGTTAAAGAAAATTCGACTTTTGCTTGACTACGGCTGCTATCCAGTTTGGCTCTATGATGAGAATGGCGATGTAATTGATACATTGCTGCCAGAAGAGCTGCGTGATGATGCTGAATTAGATGCTAAATTTGATGATCTTCAGGCAAGATATGATGCGTTATTCATTGATAATGCCCATGAGTTCTCATTTATTGGTTTCAAAAGTGCAGAGGAACGCGAGATATTCTGTTTTGATTGGGAGAATACTGTCAATGAGCTTGTCAATAAACTTAATGGTAAGTACCCTGTTCAGAACGATGTTAGCTTAAACTTATAAAATATGTGGGGTTAATATATTACCACATAACGATTATATTCAATGGGTAAAGAAATAACAGCCGATAATTGCGACTTTGGATATACCACACATAACAGCACCGAGGCAAAGTAATGCTCCCAAAAATCTCAAATAAGCACTTCCAAATCTTAGAAAGATCAAGCGTGGCAAGCTTATACCGTTTTATCCAGGAGGTAATAGAAAATGAACTATAAGCGTATTTGCGAAAAATGCGGAACTGAGATGACACCCAATATATCATTATCCGAAACAACTGAAATGCTGTTTTCAGTAAATCTGGAAACAATGGATGAAGCTGCTTATGATAGATGCTGTGACCAAGCAAATGAGCTTTTTAAGTGTTTTCCTGCTAAAGAAATCGTTATTTGCTAGGACACATATATGCGTAAAAATTGTGATACAGCAGAAAAAATCATTAATTTTACAAAACTCTTTTACAACTACGATGGCTGTAAACTTCCTATTGAAAAGCCTTACGATTTTCTGAGATATATCTTTTTCAAAATCGACCTTGATCCTTATGGATACGATGAGATATACTTTTTTGATGGTTTTGCTTCGGAAATATTAAAGAACGCCGGTTACAATTACGTTGATTTAAGCAATAATCCGTATTACTCTCCTGAAAAGGATTCTGAAATTATCAAGGTCGTTGAGTATTACAGAACAAAGGAGAACAGTTAAATGGACTACACAAAACTCAGCAAAGAAATATCTTATGCTCTCCGTCATGCTCCATGGGAATATGAGCTTGAACTTGACAGCGAAGGCTTTGTTCCTGTTGATCAGTTTCTCACTGCAATAAATGAAGGAGAAAAGTGTGGCAGACCAATCACCAAAAGCGATCTGGAATACATTATCGAAAGCTCTGACAAAAAAAGGCATGAGATATACGGCGATAAAATCAGGGCTTTATATGGGCATTCAACACCAATGCGTATATCTAAAGAAGCAATTATCCCTCCAGCTCAACTTTTTCATGGGACAACTCATAAAGCACTTGAAACAATTATGAATGATGGCTTGAAACCTATGAGCAGACAGTATGTTCATCTTTCTGTTGACACAGATACCGCTTTTCAAGTTGGAAAACGTCGTGATAATAAACCTGTTATCTTGACGATTGATTCCATAAAAGCACATAATGACGGAATTAGTTTTTATAAGGGAAATGATAAAGTTATACTTGCAGATTACATACCTGTTAAGTATATCTCAGTTCTTTAAAAATAACTGATTTGTTAAAATTCAAAAAGTAAAATGCCATTTCAAAGTAGCTCACGGAAACTTTTATTATTTATCCCTGTAAGATAGCAGAGGTTACGATGTCTATATCGGAAAGAACAGCACAAATGAGATTGATTTCGTGGGAGTCCGCAGAGAAGAACGTATATATGTGCAGGTCTGTGCTGAACTTCCGACAGAGTTCACCCGTGAAACAGATAATCTTATGGAAATCAAAGACCATTATCACAAATACGTTGTCTGCCGTGACCCTCTTGCAATCGGCAATGACAACGGCATTGAAATCGTGCATATAGCGGATTTCTGCTGAGAGAGAATTGGTAGGGTGCTACCTTAATACGAGGTAATTTATATGGATTTTTTCAATCTTATGCTCGCTGAAAAAATAGGAAAAGTTCTTGCCATGGCTGTATCTGAAAGAAAATACAACAGGTATGATCTTATCAAAAAATGGCTATTATCAAAAACATACGCAGATACCATAGATTTTGCAGTTCATCTTTGTTCGCAGGCTAAAGGCTATATTTTGACTATATTTGAAGAAGAATACTCTGATAATCTGCCATCAATCGATGAGGACAGCCCTTATTATGAAGATGATTTATACTGGTTCGGATATACTATGGCATATTGGTATTTCCTTGACAGAACAACAGGACAAGAAATTGTTGATAAAATTGATATAAACAATGTTCTTGATAATTATGAAATACTGCATACTCTTGATGTAAAACACGCTATTGATAAAATCAAGGAGGTTGATGTTTTATAATGAAAGTTTATCACGGTTCAAGTGTTATCGTAGAAAAACCTGAAGTTAAACAAGGTCGTACCAATACCGATTTTGGATTAGGCTTCTATGTTACAGAAAACTATGAAATGGCTGAAAAATGGGCAAGTCACAAAGAGCCAGCTATAATAAATGAATATGACTTGAATATTGAGAGATTAAATATATATGATTTTGACCTTAACTCTGAATGGCTTGATTTTGTAGTGGCAAATAGAAAAGGTAAAGCAGATAGCTATGATTTTACGAATTATGATGTTCTCCGAGGTCCGACAGTTGATGACAAGATGTTCTCTACAATAGAACAGTACGAAAATGGATTTATTTCACAAGAAACAGCCATCAAAGCTTTTACGTCCATGAAAATAGGCATTCAGATAAGCATAATAAATCAAAAAGCAATTGATGATTGCTTACAATTTACAGGAGCTATTACGTTTTCTTCTGAAAAAAGAGAACAGGTATTGATACAAAACAAAAAAGAACGCAAAATTGCAAATGAACTTACAGAAAAAATAATCAGAAATAGTCATAAACAATTATAACTTAGGCAAGATGTCCCCAGCCTTAGGGGCGGTGGGTATTCAGTGGAAGATTAAACTCCCACTGAACGTTTGATTCGTTAAATGACGGTGCAAGCCCCTTATTGAAAACACAAAATATTCCAGTTAAGAAAGGAGTGAGAATATGTCCAAAATAAATATATTGTCAAACATCATTAATGAAAAAAGAAATTCTTTTGATTATTTTAAAAGCACAATTTGTCATCTTGTGAAAGGCATTGGGGAACTCGATTTTATCAAAGAAATACTCTGCTCGGATATACCTTGGAAATTATATGAAAAAGAATGGTTTCCAGAGTGTCTGTATCTTATTGCGATGATTGACTATTTGTGCCGAAAAAATGATGTGCCTGTTTATAATGGCTATGCTCCATTACGGGCATATAAGCTGAGAGAACCGTTGTATCCATCAGGCATTTATATGCTGTATCTTCTCACAAAGGATAAATCTATTCTTGATAATAGCTTTGATAATTCTATACCTGAATTCAAGCGATTCAATATTGTTGAAAATGAAATAGAAGATGTTGTCTGAAAAAATCCTATAAAAATTCAATCAGCTTTGGTAAAATATAATATATTCTTTTTCTGTACAATATACGCACAATATTTCATCACTAGTGTAGCAATAAATATTACTCGGAGGGGCGATATTCTAATATAAGCATTTTTGTAACAAAATTGCGTTAATTTTGCTGCAAATAAACATACCGACTTAATTCGGATAATCATATCAACTACAATGTTAATATTTCCATAAAATCAACCTCGCTCCGTGTGATACTCGATAAAATCTGAATATTCAGACAGTATCACACGGGGCATATTTTTTACAAAAGAACTCCCTGTCGCAATGCAGCTTCGCAAAAATAAAAATCCAAATTTCTCCCATTAAGCAGAACCCGACAGCTTGATATACAGACTATCAAGCTGAATCAATATCTGCTGAAAACAAGAATCAAATTCTACGATAAAACAGTTATAAAAATCATGAAAAACATACTGTTTTATGAATTTGCGCAATTTGCGCACCTGTGATACGATACCGAAATTGTTGCGCAAATTTCCATATCAACACCCACGCACCTACGTTGTTTTGTGCTGTGAATCACAATTCCAAAGCGAATGGTCGTTTAAAAGCGGTGAATGGTATTGCAAACCATTTTTATATATGCTAAAATAATGGTATGTTAATCAAAGGGGTGTATCAATGTTATACAGAATAGCGATATGTGATGATGAAAAAATATATCTTGAAGAAATTTCTCAAAACATACAAAAAAGAAATTCAGATTACAAAATCAACGTTTATAATTCGGGAACGGAGCTTATTAAAAGCAATCTCGATTACGATATAATTTTTCTGGATATTGAAATGCCTGATATGAACGGAATGACCACCGCAGAAAGGCTTCGTGAATTAAAATTTGACGGTATAATTATTTTCCTTACCAGTCATACGGAATTTATGCCCGACGCATTCAAGGTCAAAGCGTTTAGATTTTTGAGCAAGCCCATTGACGATAAAAAATTAGATGAGGCACTTTGCACCGCAGAAAAGGAAATTATGAATACCGAACATATTATCATAAACTGCAACGGAAACTCGGTTTATATGAAGCTTATTGATATTGTATTTATCGAGGCATACGGCGACGGTACATATATTTATGATAAAAACAAAAATGTATATGATACACGAAAGTCGTTGAAATTCTGGCATGAACAGATAGGTGATGTGCATTTTTTTCAAATACATAAATCCATGATAGTTTCTCTGCGATATATTTCAAATATATCAAATGACGGGATAATAACTGTTGGCTGTCTGCAAAAGGATCTACCGATCTCAAGACGAAATTTTGCACCATTCAAGGCGGCG
>CAYOAV010000066.1:0-9536 GCA_964402055.1 uncultured Ruminococcus sp.
TTTTGAAAAACGGCTGAAACGTATTAATCAGCGTTTCCTTAGAGAGCGTGTTTTTGTCCAATGCCATATTATGGAAAGGAAAAAATATGCTTTTTAATGAACTCGGACTGCCGCAGGAAATAGTCAATGCGGTCGAAGAAATGGGATATGAGGAAGCTACGGAAATTCAGGCTAAGGCGATTCCACTTCTTCTCGAAGGAAAGGACGTTGTCGGACGTTCACAGACAGGTACGGGAAAAACTGCCGCTTTCGGACTTCCTGCCGTTGCCAAAATTGACCCTGACGGTGCAAGACGTGTACAGGTGCTTATACTCTGCCCGACAAGAGAGCTTGCAATGCAGGCATCGCAGGAAATTTCTAAATTTTCCAAATATCTCCCTTATGTAAAGGCTTGTGCAATTTACGGCGGTGCGGATATTGAACGTCAGATCGTACAGCTGAAAAAAGGTGTTAATATCGTTGTGGGAACTCCTGGACGTGTAATGGATCATATCCGCCGTCACACACTTCATCTTGAGGAGCTTCGCACGGTTATTCTCGACGAAGCTGATGAAATGCTCAATATGGGTTTCAGAGAGGATATCGAGGAAATTCTGCAATATATCCCAGAGGAACGTCAGACCGTACTTTTCTCGGCAACAATGCCTCCGCAGATTATGGCTATAACTGGAGAATATCAGCGTGACCCTATCGTTGTCGGAGTTGAACAGAAGAGCCGCACTGTTGAAAGCATTACGCAGTTCTACTATGAAGTACCTATGGGCAGAAAAACTGACGCACTCCAGATGCTTCTCATCGCATATGAGCCGAAGCTTTCGATGATATTCTGCAACACAAAAGCAATGGTCGATGAGCTTACCGAAAATCTTGTTGCAAAGGGCTTTAAAGCGGCAGGACTTCACGGCGATATGAAGCAGCAGAGCAGAACTCAGGTGCTTAACGCATTCAAAAGCGGCAGAATAAATATCCTTATTGCGACTGACGTTGCCGCAAGAGGAATTGACGTTGACGATGTTGACGCTGTTTTCAATTATGACATTCCGCAGGATAACGAATATTATATCCACCGTATCGGCAGAACAGGCAGAGCAGGACGTTCAGGCACTGCCTACACAATAGTCAGCGGCAGAAAGCAGGTTTATGAGCTTAAGGATATAGCACGCTTTACCAAGGCTGACATTATAAGATGCGAGCTTCCTACAAGAGATGATGTTATAGAAAAGAAAACTGAGCGCGTTCTTGAAAAGGTCGGCAGATATATTGAAACCGACAAATATCCCGATGGCACAGAGCTTCTCGAACGTCTTACAGAAAAAGGCTTTACCGCGGAGCAAATCGCCGCAACACTTCTCGGAATGAGAATTTCAAAGGAAACACGGACTGTCCCCGAATTTATCAAGCCTGTATTCCGCCCCCGTGACGAAAAGGGCAGATCAAGGGGCAGTTCACGCAAGATTGAAATATCACTCGGCAGAGAAAACCGCATTGCCCCGAATTTTATTCTTGGAGCTTTGACCGAGGCAACAGGTATGCCCGGAAAAAGCTTTGGAAAGATAGATATTTATGACAGATACACTACTGTTGAGGTTCCCGAAGCTGACTGCGACTTTATCATTGATACTATGACAGGCACTAAAATAAACGGACAGAAAATCAAGGTAAAGCTTTATGAAGGTAAATCCTCCGAAGGCAGATCTAACGGTAAATCCGACCGCAGATACAAGGATAATGAAAAGGATTATCGTAATTTCCGCAGAAAGAATACAGGCAGAGCAAGAAAATTTGACGGCTCACAGAAAAAACAAGGCAAAAAGAGATAAAATAAACCGACTTGGGAACATTTCAAAATTCCCAAGTCGGTTTTTATTACTTTCTTCTTGACTGGCTTCTGCGTTTATTATCAACATTCTTTTTAATGTCGCTCATACGCTCCTCTGAGCTTTGCTTAAAGCGGTTCATCATATCTTCAAAAGCTGCTTCGGGAGTCTGCGGAGCTTTATCCTGCTGGGCAGGTCTTCTGTCGCCTCTGTTTCCATTAAAAGGACGCTTACCGTTATTATCACGTTTTTGCGGCTGGGGATCATCGATTGCTTTTTTGATAGAAAGAGAAATCTTGCCGTTTTCGCCAACGGAAAGCACTCTTACCTTGACGGTCTGACCCTCGGTAAGATGATCCTTGATCTCGTTCACGAAGCTGTTTGCCACCTCACTGATATGTACCATTCCGGTTGTACCAGGTTCAAGCTCGACAAATGCTCCGAACTTTGTTATTCCTGTAACCTTGCCTTCATAAATATTTCCAACTTCAAGCTGCATAAAAAGATTTTTAACCTCTCGTCATTAAATTTTTTATTCCTGAATAAAGCCTGAACGCTTTATTAGTTCCTTGTTGTATCATAGAAGCGGCGTTCATTCGGATATGCGAAGCCGAGAACCTCAATTGCGATTTTCTCCATATAGGCACGCTCATCATCCTCTGCAAGAATTGACGCATATTCATCATTTTCCGCTTCAAGCATTGCAGCTTTTTCTTCAAGCTGGGCAAGCTTTTTCTTTTTTTCGGCTATATCCGCTTCGGTTGCCACAAATGAACAAACCGAATAAACAAGCATAGCCACGCCTGCAAGGGAAACAAGCCCACGCATAAAAGGGCCGCCGTTTTTTTTTCTGTTTTCAATACGCTGTTCCTTTTCCTTCTGCTTAACATATGATTTATATGCCTTGCCAGAACCGCCCGATTTGCTCATTGCCGCACCTCCCATCTGCGAAACACATTTCAAAACCAAATTCCAAGTATTCTTATTATACAACAACATACACTTGGTTTTCAAGCTTTTTTTGCAGCTTTTACAATTTTTTATAGGTATGCACAAATTTGTTAAAATTTTTTGGATAAATTCTATTATTGGATTTTTGGCAACTTTTTCTTAAATCGACGTAAAATGCCTATTATTACGTTACCGATAGCCGTTATATACAGCAAAAAGCCCAGAAAAGCACCCACAATGCAAAAAAATCTCACCTGTCCACGGCACATAACAGCCGCATAAAGAAAAACCGTCATTCCCGATATCAGCATAAAAAGAATATCCTCAACAAAAACAGCTGATTTCTTTGACGCAAATGGGAAAATTATCCTTATTATGCGAAAAACATCAAATAAAATCCCAAGTCCTGCTCCCATTACCGTTGAAAGCAAAAAAAGTATACATTCCTCTGAAATTGAAAAGAACGTTTCAAGGCTCAATACGTCACCCTCTATCTGAAAAGCTTTCCAATAAATGACAATGGCGAACGCAGATCCTTGTCGCCGTAAAATATTGCGTCAATATTCCCCTCAATGTTCATTTCTCCGCTTTCAACCGAAAGGTCGCTGACATGCAGGCTGCTCCCCTTTATGGTAAGCTCTCCCATTGTAGTATATAGCAGCACGGTATTTTCATCAAAGCTATCAACATCAGTAACTCCCGAAACAGACAGCTTACTGCGGTTTTCAGCGATTATGCTATGCACTTTTTCATTTACTTCGTTCATATTCATCTTTCCTTTCGCTTTTTATTATATGTATATTCAAGCTTATCCGAAAATATGAACATCAAAAAATCCGCTGAAAACATTTCACATTTTCAGCGGATCAAATATCAATTATTTTTTCTCTTTTTCCTTTACGATATAGACAGGTCTTTTTTTGATTTCCGTATAAAGCTTCTGATTATACAGTGAATTTATTCCTCCGCAGAAAAGCTGTAAGCCGCCCATAAGCACGATTATTGAAATAATAAGCATTAACTGCCAATTTCCGCCGTTTACAGCATTAACTATCGTAATTATAACAAGAACGACAGCCGCTATAAGCGAAAGCATTCCCAACATAACGGAAATCGCCAGCGGTGCGGTTGAAAATGCCATTATCCCTTCAAGAGAATACTTAAACAGCTTCCAGAAGTTCCATGTTGTCTTTCCTGCGGCACGCTCTGTATTTTCAACAGGAATATACTTTGTTTCAAATCCGACCCATGAAAAAATACCCTTTGAGAAGCGACAGCGTTCACCCATTGAAAGTATAGCATCAACCATCTGCCTTGTCATAAATCGGAAATCCTGCGCACCGTCTATTATCTGCGTTTGCGATATGCTGTTTATGACCTTATAGAAGCTCCGTGAGAAGAACGAAAGCAGCTTAGGCTCGCCCTTTCGGGATATTCTCCTTGTTGCGGCACAATCATACTCACCTGAGCTTACATATCCGTACATTTCGGGGATAAGCTTCGGCGGATGCTGCAAATCAGCGTCAAGAGTGACGACATAATCGCCGAAAGCATTTTCCAGTCCTGCATAAAGAGCCGCTTCCTTGCCGAAATTCCTTGAAAATGATATATATCTCACACGCTTATCCTTTTGTGCAAGCTCACGCAGAACCTTGAGCGTTTTATCCTTTGAACCGTCATTTACAAACAGAAATTCAAAAGCAAGCTCCTGTTCCTTTGCCGTCATTTCACTGCTTACTCTTACAATTTCATCGTAAAACAGCGGCAATACCTCTTCTTCATTATAGCAAGGGACTACTACAGAAATCAATTTATTTTCCATCTGAACATTCCTTTATTCGACCGTTACTGATTTTGCAAGATTTTTCGGCTTATCAACGTTATTTCCTCTCTGGACAGCTGTATAATATGCGATAAGCTGAAGTGCTGCAACCGTTATCATCGGCATAAGTATATCACTCTCAGTAACAGGAAGCTTTACAAGATAATCAACGCTCTCCGCTTCGGGATCCATATCCTCACGGCAGACCATAACGACCTTTGCTCCTCTTGTCTTTACTTCTTTGACATTAGACGCTGTCTTTTCAAAAAGCGAACGCTGAGTTGCGACAGCAATAACGGGAGTACCCTCGTCAATAAGGGATATAGTGCCATGCTTAAGCTCGCCTGCGGCATAGGATTCACTATGGATATAGGATATTTCCTTAAGCTTAAGAGAACCCTCCATACTCAATGCGTAATCAAGTCCCCTGCCGATATAAAGCAGGCTGTCTGCGTTCATAATTTTTGAAGCAACAAACTGATATGCTGTTTTATCAGATATACATTCCTCTATTTTATCGGGAATACCTTCAAGCTCCGCTGTCAATGCACGGCATTTTTCTTCATTTATTCCTCCGACAGCGTAAGCGATACCGAACGCCAGCAGATACATAAAAGCTATCTGAACGGTATAAGCCTTTGTCGAGCAGACGGATATTTCAGGTCCTGCATTGGTATACATAACCATTTTAGCCTCTCTTGCGATAGTCGAACCAACAACATTCACTATTGCAAGCGTATCAGCACCTCTTTGCTTTGAAAGCTTAAGTGCGGCAAGCGTATCAGCTGTTTCTCCCGACTGCGAAATGATGATAACAAGATCATTTTCCCCTACAAGCGGGTCACGGTAACGGAACTCCGATGCAATATCGACAGTAACAGGGATCCTTGCAAGCTCCTCTATAACGTACTTTCCTACCATTCCTGCGTGCATTGCCGAACCACAGCCTACGATGTATATACTGCGGTAGCTCCTTAGCTTTTCATAACTAAGTCCGCATTCGTCCTCAAAAAACGGCAGACCGTTATGAATCCTCGAAGAAATCGTATTTTTAACCGCTGATGGCTGTTCATGTATTTCTTTAAGCATAAAATGCTCATAACCGCCCTTTTCTGCGGCTTCAATATCCCATGTAGCTGTTTTAAGTTCTTTTTCAATTATATTTTTGTGCAGATCATAGAATTTTATGCCGTCAAGAGATATTTCTGCGATTTCATTATGCTCAAGCAGATAATAATTCCTTGTTCTTTCAAGAATAGCCGTAACATCGGAGGCAATAAAGCTTTCATTTTCGCCCTTTCCGACAATAAGAGGGCTTTCCTTTCTGACTGCATAGATTTTATTTTTATGTTCACGGAAAATAATGCCGAGGGCATACGCACCCTCAATATCGGCAAGAGCCTTTGAGATAGCTTCGAGCGGATCTCCCTCATAATAATAATCAAGGAGCTTTACAACCGTTTCAGTATCTGTTTCACTTTCAAAGCCGTAACCCTTAGAGATAAGAAACTTTTTAAGCTCACGGTAATTTTCAATAATACCGTTATGAACAATGGAAACTCTGCCGTTACCTATCGGGTGGGAATTAATATCGGACGGTTCGCCGTGTGTTGCCCAGCGTGTATGACCGATCCCGCATATTCCGACAGGCTTTCCCTCTGCGGAAAGCTTCGCCATAAGACCTGTATTGGTATCATCGCCCTTTTCGGGGCATATTTTGCCCTTGGCTTTAACGGTTTTTATGCGTTCTCCCTCAAAAACAGCGATACCTGCCGAGTCATAGCCACGGTACTCCAGTCTTCGCAGAGCGTTCACAATAATATCAGTACATTCTTCCTTTCCGACATATCCTACAATTCCGCACATAGCTGCACCCTCCTGTTTACATATGTATATTAATTATTATTCCTGTACAGACAAAAATATCCGTACAGGAATAGATCCGAAAGCCTTCTTTTTTTACAGCATTCAGGGCAACAAATACTACTTACTTTGTTCCGAAAATTCTGTCGCCTGCGTCACCAAGACCAGGGATAATATACTTATGCTCGTTAAGACCCTCGTCAATGCTTCCGCAATAGATCTCAACATCGGGGTGAGCCTTGTTGACTACCTCAATTCCCTCAGGGCTGGAAAGAATACACATAAGCTTGATATTCTTTACGCCGTTTCTCTTAAGGATATCAATAGTTTTAACAGCTGTAACGCCTGTTGCAAGCATAATATCTGTAATAATAACATCTCTCTCCGCAACGTCAACAGGAAGCTTGCAATAATACTCAACAGCGTCCTTTGTTTCAGGGTCACGGAAAATTCCGATATGACCAACCTTTGCGGCAGGAAGAAGCTTGATGATACCGTCAGTCATTGCAAGACCTGCTCTTAAAACAGGAACAAATGCAACCTTTTTTCCTGAAATAACCTGAGATTTTGCAACCGCAACAGGAGTCTGTATCTCAACAGTCTTAAGCGGAAGATCACGGGTAGCTTCGTAGCACATAAGCATTGCTGTTTCAGCCGCAAGCTCTCTGAATTCCTTTGAACCTGTGTTTACATCTCTCATCATTGAAATTTTGTGCTGAACAAGGGGGTGATTGATAAGCTTTACATTCTGCATTTTTTATTCCTCCAAAAATTAATCTTCAATTAAATCTACACGCCGCTGATGTCTGCCGCCCTCGAAATCCGTTTCAAGGAAAACATCTACCATTTCCTCGGCAACTCCCGAGCCTGTTACTCTGCCGCCCATACAAAGCACGTTTGCATCATTATGCAGACGTGTATATTTTGCGGTATAAGCGTCAGTGCAAAGAGCAGCCCTGATGCCCTTGACCTTGTTTGCGGCAATAGATATGCCTATACCTGTTCCGCAGATAAGAATCGCACGCTTTACAGTTCCGTTGGTTATCTTTGCGCATACCTCTTTCGCAACAAGAGGGTAATCGCAGCTTGAACCATCCATACAGCCAAGCTCTATGTAGGAAACGCCAATGTCATCAAGATGCTTCATAACGTCCTTTTTAAGGGCAAAGCCTGCATGATCGCTTCCGATAGCGATAGTTTCATTTTTGAAATCCATAGTAAAAACCGCCGTTAAAAAAACAGCTCTCCCTTCGGAAAAAATCTTATATAAATATAGTTTAACACATTTCTGCCATTAAATCAAGTATTTCACAAAATTTTTCAAGGATTTAAAGTTATTTTGAACAAAAGGTTAAAATAATAGTAAGCTGAAAATTTTACTTGACAAAAGCGAAATATGTTGCTATAATTGTATTTATTGCAAGTACAGTTGTTTTTTGTGCAAATACAAAAACAACACTTGGAAAGGAAAGGTCGTAAAGGTAAATGAATGAAAATTCGTTTATTGTAGTCAGCACGGAGGTTCTGCCCGAGGTTTTTCCTAAGGTGCTTGAGGTAAAAAGGCTTATCGCCTGCGGAGAGGAAAAAAGCTCTGCTTCTGCCTGCAAAAGGGTCGGAATATCAAGAAGTGCATATTACAAATACAGAGAATGTGTTTTCACATATGAAGAAAAGCTTACACAAAAGATAGTTACCTTTTACGCTGTCCTGCGTGATGAACCTGGGGTTCTTTCGGCTTTTCTTTCGGAAATACACATTTTCGGAGCAAATATTCTGACGCTTAATCAGAATATACCCATTGACGGTGCGGCAACCGTTACTATAACAGCGAAGCTGCACGGAAGTGGAAGTGAGGCTTACACTCTTGCCGACAAGCTAAAAACTCTCGGCGGTGTTGTTGAGGTCAGGGTTCTTTCAGGTGAATAAATAAAATGTTATATATAAGAATTAAGGAGTAAGATTATGGCAAAGATAGCGGTTCTCGGATTCGGTGTGGTTGGCTCAGGAACAGTAGAGCTTTTCTACAAAAACAAAAATAAAATAGTCGAAAAGGCAGGAACAGATCTCGATATCAAGCATATTCTCGATTTAAGAGATTTCCCAGGAAGTCCGTTTGAGGGAAAATTCACTAAAGATATCAACGATATTTTCAATGATGACGAGGTTACTCTTGTTGCAGAGGCTATGGGCGGCGTAAATCCTGCATTTGACTTTGTAAAGGGTTGCCTTGAAAGAGGAAAGAGCGTTGTTTCCTCGAATAAGGAGCTTGTTGCGAAAAAGGGTGCGGAGCTGCTTAAAACAGCTAAGGAAAATAACTGTAATTTCCTTTTTGAAGCTTCAACAGGCGGTGCTATTCCGATAATCCGTCCTCTCCACCAGTGCCTTGCGGCTAATGATATTACAGCCGTTGCAGGTATACTTAACGGAACTACAAACTTTATCCTTACTAAAATGATAAACGAGGGTATGCCCTTTGACGAGGCTCTCTCAACTGCACAGAAGCTTGGCTATGCCGAAAAAGACCCTACCGCTGATATTGAGGGTCATGACGCTTGCCGTAAAATATGTATCCTTTCTTCACTCGTTTTCGGAAAGCACGTTTATCCCGACTGGGTTCACTGCGAGGGTATCACAAAAATCACAGCAGAGGACGCACAATATGCAGAAAGCTGGGGCGGTTCTGTAAAGCTTATCGGCTCTGTAAAGAAGCTTGCTGACGGAAAGATACTTCCTATCGTCCGTCCTGCATTTGTATGCGGTGCAAATCAGCTTTCAAGCGTAAATGACGTTTTCAACGGAATTATGGTATACGGTGACGCTGTTGATCAGGTTATGTTCTACGGCAGAGGTGCAGGTAAATTCCCGACTGCAAGTGCAATCGTTGCCGACCTTATTGACGCTGCAAAAATGCAGGGCACTTCCATTTCACAGGTCTGGGAGGATAGTGCAGATAATACCTTTATCGCTGATTATAAGGAAGATACTCTCCCATTCTATGTTCGTACCAAGGGAGTTTCCGCTGATAAGGCAAGAGAAGTTTTCGGAGAAGTCGAGCTTCTCACAAGAACAGGCTGCCCTGTTGA
>CAYOAV010000067.1:0-9505 GCA_964402055.1 uncultured Ruminococcus sp.
CTAAAATATAATAGCTTTAATGTCAACACTTTATTGTCAAACAAGATGTCATTTTATTTATGATAAATTTATTATCTATGGATTTCATGTTTTGGATCAAGCCAAACTATTTCGAAACGATTTGTTATCAAAAAACCATGCATCACAAATTCACCCTTGCCACCTGTACAGCAATGTAAATGAATGAACTCTTGTACTTCTAAATTATATTTGTTACATAATTCATTGACTTTTTGTAAGCTTTTAGAGTCTGTGTTTTTAGAACTCACATGTGAACTATGATTACGCAACAAATCCGTAATAGAATTGTACTGTCGTGCTTTTTCAAGAAAATCTTCAAATTGTTTTACGTATTTTTTATCACCACGTGTACATTCATACAAATACTGTAATCCATAATCATTTTTTTCTAAATATGTTATGCTTATCACGGGAGCATTTGCTTTGGGATTGACAGTTATGCATTTTCTGTCGTGCGTGGTCACTTTTGTTAATACTTTTTTACTCACCGACACCATCACCTGTATACAAATCTGCGTAATATTTCTTCATATCAATTGGATCTATAACATTAGTACATCTTTGCAGTTCGGGCAAATCACCTCTTGCTCTTATCCACGGTGTTTCCGTGTGTGTCAGGCATTCGAGTTGCCAACCATCTAAAGATCCATAAGTGTTCCAAACCATTTCTAAAAAATCTTGAGTATCTTCATCTATAGCTTTTGTATTACTCACAGCATCAGGTGATACATTATCGTATGCAAAGTTTTTCAACTTATTCCAAAGCAGACGATTGACAGGACCATGTGCCCATGCTTCAAAATCACCATCAAACAGTGCGTTATCGTATAAAGCATAATGCCATGCTTGTGCATAATAACAAAGTTTCTGTATTTTTTTGTGAATCATGGGTTCTTTGGATAGAAACCATCGTGCTATGTCAAAAACTGTATAGTCATTTACCATATAAATCACCCTCCTTGAGATTTTTGTTCAATTAATTATATCACACGATATCAGTCTTTGTCAAGCAATGAACTATATACTATATAAAAAATAACAACAAAAAAATCCGATACAAGCGTCTTCTTAAAACACCTGTATCGGATTTAACAATGATGTCACCAAATTGATGCCAAACCATGCTGTCTTACACGATGTCAAACCATGATGCCATACTGAGCTGTCATATATCTTTCAATAATTAAGCCTGCTGCCGCCGATAAACTCTCTTACAAGCGAATCATCGGGAACTTCTGCAGCACTTAATGGCTCAAGCTCGTTAAGCACTTTGAGCATAATTTCGCCGTCCTCGACTGCGGCAAAAACATTTCGGCTGTTTTTTATATCATTTTTCAGCATATCCGCATAAACGGCGGCTTCATATGGGATAAATGAATCTATCTCAATTGTTGCTCTGTTTTTATATGGCATAATATACCTTTCCTCGCCCTTTGTAACGCTCGAAAACATCTCAAAAACATCTTCAAGCTGTCTGCTTCGGAAAAGTCTGTCACGGTTCAATCTTCGCATAAGGCGTATTTTTCTCGGATGGAGCGTATGTCCAAAACGTGTACGCAGTCTTGTTCTTACGCTGACGTACATACAGGTTGTAAAACCATCGGAATCGCCTGTTACCTCGGGATTTAATGCGTGAATGCCCTCGATTATTATTATTTCATTCTTTTTTCTTGCAACAGGGATATAATCCGAACGTGACTGCGTTGGAAAATCAAAAACAGGCATATTTACAGGCTCACCCTTTGAAAGCTTTTCAAGATGCTCGGTGAACATCGGTATATCAAGGCGATAAGGCGATTCAAGGTCAGGCTTTCCGTCCTCGTCAACAGGGAAAGCTCCTGCATCGGCTGGAAGAAAATAATTATCCATAGAAAGTGTATGTACGCAAAGACCTTTTTCACCTAAGAGCATTGCAATACGCAGAGCTGTTGTTGTTTTGCCCGAGCCTGACGGACCTGAGAGCAATACGACAGGGCGGCTGTCACGGTCGATATAGATTTTTTCTGCGGCAATTTTCAGCTGTTGCATATAAATATCCTCGGAGCTTTTTATAAAAAGGTTTTTATCGTTTTCAAGTCCTGAATTTATATTTTCCGTTGTGATAAAATTGCAATTATTGTTATTATTCATATCGGACAGCCTTTCTGTATGGGAAAAACCCGTAATAATTCTGAAAAAATAATCATATATTTACATTATATAACATTTCTTCACGATTGTCTATAAAAACAACAAAATTTTCTTCAAATTAAAAATTCATTCTCCGATAAATCAAGATATACTCTAAACATAAATAATCTGCATTGCCTTTTTTTGTGCAAAGTGCTAAAAATCACTTGCTAAATTCTATATTTGTTTTTATTAATATTATTTGACTAATGTGGGAAAATATGCTATAATACTTGTGAAGTATCTTTGATTTTTATGTCAAAATGGGCAGTATATGTGTGCATCTGCCGCACTGCCGTATTATTCTTGAAAGTGGTGTTTAAAATGAGCGATGAGATGAACGTTTACAGCGAAAAGAAACTCGCAAGCTTTGAAACTATATACAAGGAGAGTATGTTCTCCAAGCCGCTTGATATTACTATCACTATTACTGCGGCTCATATCTATGGTTCGGGTTATGTCTGCGTTCAGGAAGGTACAAAGGAGGACGATCCTGAATACGGCAAATATGTATGCGGTTTTGAGGATATTACAAAAGTAAACGTTAATACTAATAATAAAAATCTTCCGATAAATGTCCAGTGCGATGAGGCTGAAAAGGGAATTCCTTCAAGGAAAAGAGTTATCCTGCCTCATTTCCCTAATGCGGATGAAATAGTTCGTCTTATAAATGACGCTAAGGCTGATTACGACCGTAAGCATGCACCTGCAAAGCCTGCTCCGAAGGCTTCCGAGGAGGATAAGCAAAAGGAACGTGAGCGTCTTAAAAAGGCTGCTGACGATGAGTTCCTTAACGCAACCGCTGGCTTTGAAATGCCTATTAAAAAGGAAGAAAAGAAAAAGCCTGCCGATGATTTCACTGTTGCCGATATTCTTGGACTTGACGATTTTGCACCAATAGTTCCCGAAAAACTCAGCGAGCCTGAGGAAGAAAAGGAAATTGAAGCAGAGGTAATTGCCGAGGAAGTGGAAAAGCACGAAGAAAGCAAGCTTGAAGCCGCTCCCGATGTCGATGCTGCTGAGCTGGACGAAATTGAAGAAATTCACGAGGAAGCTTCTGCGGTTGATACATTTGATGAAATAGTGACCCCCGATATCTCCGAGCTTCCCGAAGCACAGAGCGTTGAGGATCCAGGCTTTATACCGAGTGAAACTATTGAGGCGATCAGCGTTGTTGATATAAGCGATGACGCATTTGTTGAGCCGAAAATTGTTGCTCCGCATAAGACGGAAATTCATGAGATCAAGGAAGAAAAGTCTGTCGAAAAGGTTGAAAAGCCCGAAAAGAAGAGCGAAAGCAAGTCAGAAGCTCTTGCAGATGTTAAGATTCCTGAAAACGGCGAAAAAATGTCGCTCGAGGATTTCCAGACAGCCGTTAAAAAGCTTAAGGCTATGCATGATGAGGGCGTTATTTCCGATGAAGAGTTCAACGAGGAAAAATCCAAGCTTATGAAGTTCCTGTATTAATTGTTCTTTGCCCGATATTCTGTCAGATGACAAACAGACAAAAGATTTTATGAACATTTTTATGACACCGTTACGGCTTTTCCGCAGCGGTGTTATTGCTCCATTTATTATGGTGTAATATTTTGTTGAGGAGTGAATAAAATGCAGCTTCCAAGCGACCCTGTTATGCTTATGAGCGTGATAAATACAATGCTGCGTGACAAATACGCAAGCCTTGACGCTCTTTGCGAAGATATTGATGTGAGCAAAGAAAGTATTTGTCAAAGGCTTGCTGATATTGGTTATGAATACGATTTAAAAGCAAATAAATTCTTCGCAAAATAAAAAACGAAAAGAGGAAAATCAAATGGCTGAAAAAAAATTTACAATTGAGCTTAAAGCTATTATAGATGAATTTAACCTTGAAGCAATCTATCTTCCGCAGGACGCTTCAAAGATTCTTATTGATGAAAATGAAGTAAACCGTCCTGGACTTCAGCTTCAGGGCTTTTATGAATATTTCAGCAATTCCCGTATACAGATACTTGGAAAGATGGAATTTGCTTATCTTGCAACGCTTGACGAGCAAACAAGAACCGATCGTCTTGATATGCTTTTTGCACAGCATATCCCTGCTCTGATCATTTCAAGAGAGCTTCCGTATTTCCCTGAAATGGTCGATATCGCACAGAAATATGGCATTCCTCTCCTGCGTTCAAAGGAAAGCACTTCAAGCTTTATGTCAGCACTGATAGCATTCCTTAATCTTCACCTTGCACCAAGAATCACACGTCACGGCGTTCTTATCGAGGTTTACGGTGAGGGTATGCTTATTCTTGGTGAAAGCGGTGTAGGTAAGAGCGAAACAGCTGTTGAATTGATAAAAAGAGGACACAGACTTGTTGCGGACGACGCTGTTGAGATAAGAAAGGTTTCAAATATAAGCCTTGTCGGTTCATCGCCTGAAAATATTCGTCACTTCCTTGAAATAAGAGGTATCGGTATCGTGAATGCTCGCCGCCTGTTCGGTATGGGTGCTGTAAAGGTTACAGAAAAAATTGATATGATAGTCGAGCTTGAGCCTTGGGACAGCGAAAAGGTCTACGACAGAATGGGTGTTGACAGCGAATATACATCAATTCTCGGCGTAAAGGTCCCCTGCACCACTATCCCTGTTAAGCCGGGCAGAAATCTTGCGGTGATTCTTGAAGTTGCGGCTATGAATAACCGTCAGAAAAAGATGGGTTATAATGCCGCTCAGGAGCTGCTCGATAACCTCGGCCTTGAAATGGATCATAAGGAAACTATCAAGAAATGGGACGTTTATTGATATGAAAATAATAGCAGATATGCATATTCATACTGTCGCTTCAACGCACGGATTTTCTACAATCAAGGAAATAGTCGATGAAGCGGCGGCAAAGGGATTGAAGGCTGTTGCAATAACAGATCATACCCCTGCATCAACGGACGGACCTCATGTATGGCATTTTCATAATCTCCATAAAGCTATCCCGAGGGAAATCAACGGAGTAAAGGTCATATACGGAGCGGAATCGAGTATAATAGATTATGACGGAAGCATTGATTTTCCGCATGAGGAATGTGCCGCACTTGACTGGATAATAGCTTCGTTCCATAAGGATATGCTTGCACCGTCAACCTATGATGAACATACAAAAATGTACCTTAAGCTTGCCGAAAATGACGATATTGACGTTATCGGTCATTGTGCAACGGTAGTATGTCCGTTCGATTATGAAAAATGCTTAAAAAAATTCAAGGAATGCGGCAGGCTTGTGGAAATAAATGAAAGCACGATTCTCTGGAAGAATACTCGTGAAAATTACCGTGAAATAATCCATATCTGCAAAAAATATGAGATACCAGTTATTATAAACACTGACGCACATTTCTGCACGCTTGTCGGCGAGGTCAGTGAGTCGCTTAAGCTTGCAAATGAGCTTGATATTCCCGAAAGGCTTGTTGTCAATGCTGATTGGGATAGGCTTTACAGCTTTATTTCCGACAGGCACGGCAGGATCTTCGGATAGAATTATGAGGGATATATTATGAGGGATAACCTGAAACAGCTTATAGAAGAAGCTGAAAAAGTCGGCTGTACTGCGATAATAAAGCCAGCTTTGAGGGATTATACAACATTCAGAATAGGCGGTGAGGCTGCTGCACTTTTTGAGCTTGATTCAGTTCAGAAATGTCTGCGGCTTATTCCGTTTGCAGAGAAAAATAATATCCCCTACCATATAATCGGCAGGGGTTCAAATATTCTCGCCGATGACGAGGGGATAGACGCTGTTATTTTTCATATCAACGGCGGCTCGCCTGAGCTTTTGAGCGAAAACGTTATTCAATGCTTTGCCGGAGTTCCACTTGTGAAGCTTTGCAGCTTTGCTCTTGAAAACAGCCTTTCGGGACTGGAATTTGCATATGGAATACCAGGCAGTATGGGCGGTGCTGTGTTTATGAATGCAGGTGCTTACGGTGGCGAGATAAAGGACGTTCTTACCTCGGTCACGGCACTTGATAAATATGGAAATATCCATAAATATTCCGCAGATGAGCTTGAAATGTCCTATCGCCACAGCCGATTTACAGATAGTAAGGAGATCGTTATTTCCGCAGAATTTACGCTAAAAAAAGACGATAAGGAAACAATAAAATCAAGAATGAACGAGCTTATGGAAAAAAGACGTTCAAAACAGCCGCTGGAATTTCCAAGTGCAGGAAGTACCTTTAAACGTCCCGAGGGGGCATATGCCGCCCAGCTTATAGAGGAATGCGGTTTAAAGGGATATTCAGTCGGCGGTGCAGAGGTCAGCAAAAAACATAGCGGCTTTGTTATTAACAAGGGAAACGCAAGCTTCGATGAAGTTATGGAGCTTATAGATGTCATTAAAAAAATAGTCAAGGAAAAAACAGGCCATAGACTCGAATGTGAGCCTATCATAATTTCGGAAAGGAAGGAATACAGAAAATGAAATTTCTTGTTGTAACAGGTCTTTCAGGTTCAGGAAAATCAGGCGTTATCAACGTTCTTGAGGATATCGGGTACTATTGCATAGACAATATTCCTCCGCAGCTTATCCCGAAATTTGCCGAAATCTGCATTAAATCAGAAAATATGATACATAATGTTGCGATCGTTACTGATATAAGAGGCGGAGAACTGTTCCTGGAGCTTGATGAGGGAATAGCCTATTTCAAGGAAAATAACATTGATTATAAAATACTCTTCCTTGACGCTTCGGACGATGTTCTTGTCCGCAGATATAAGGAAACACGCCGCAGACATCCACTCGATGAGCAGTCGCATGGCAGTCTTATGAGGGCGATCTCTGCTGAACGTGAGGTTCTTATGCCTGTCCGTGAAAAAGCGGATTATTATATCGACACCTCCGACCTTTCAATGGCTCAATTAAAGGAAAATGTATATTCACTTTTCCTTGATAATCCAAATGATTCAATGGTTGTAAAGGTAATGTCCTTCGGATTCAAATTTGGCTGTGCAAGAGAAGCCGACCTTGTTTTTGATGTAAGATGCCTGCCGAATCCATTTTATATTCCCGAGCTTAAACAGCATACAGGTCTTGAAGAATGCGTCAGGGATTATGTTATGAGCTTTGAACAGTCAAAGCAGTTCCTTGCAAAGCTTACAGATATGATAGATTTTCTTCTTCCACTTTATCATTCCGAGGGAAAAAGTCAGCTTGTTATCGCTTTCGGCTGTACGGGCGGCAAGCATAGAAGCGTGACCTTTGCAGAGGAAATATTCAAGCATTTGCAGGAAAAGGGCATACGCAGTCGTATATGCCATAAGGATATAAACAAACACTGATAAGTAGGATAAACAATGTCATTTTCATATTCCGTAAAAAAAGAACTATGCGGTCTTATGACTGACCGTGACAGAAAATTCGCCTGCCTTTATGGTATGCTTCTTTTCTGCAAAAATTTTGACGCAGATAATATCGTTTTTCAGACCGAAAATGATATGGTCAGCAAGCTTTTTTGCGAGCTTGCTGATGATGTCCTTGAACGTCACGGAGTTGTTACCGTTTTAGGCAATGAAAAGAAAAACAGCATCGTGCTTTATACGTTGAGCATAGACGAGCTTTCCGACCGTGAGGATATTATTTATCGTTTTCATATATCCAGCCGTTCGCTTATTCATCGGATAATCCGTGAAAATATCAACAATAACGATATTTCAGCCTTTATTGCAGGAGCATTCCTATCCTGCGGCAGTGTTTCAGAGCCGATAAAGGATTACCACCTTGAATTTACAGTTCCGTTTAATGAGCTTACGACTGACCTCATGGAGCTTCTCGGTGAGATAGGCTTTAACGTAAAATCCACAGAACGCAAGGGCAGTCAGGTCATTTATATGAAGGACAGCGAGGGAATAGAGGATCTTATAACCTTTATGGGAGCAACAATGTCCTCAATAGAGCTTATGAACGTAAAGATACTAAAAGACGTGCGTAACAAGGCTAACCGAATCGCAAACTGCGATGCCGCAAACATCGACAGAACTCTTAAAGCCTCCGACAGGCAGATAGCTGATATCGAATACATAATCGATAAAATCGGAATTGAAAATATGCCGCCCGACCTTGCGGAAATAGCAGAAGTGCGGCTTGAATTCCCTGAAATGTCATTAAAGGAGCTTGGCGAGGAGCTTGAAAAGCCTCTCGGACGTTCAGGTGTGAATCACAGACTTAAAAGAATATCAGAATTAGCTGAAAAGCTGCGTGAAGAAAACGGAGAAATAAATGAATAAATGCTGCAAATCAAAATAAATGCAGCTTTATCATCAAACCGACGATTCATTTTAAAAATCAGATTTTTATTGCATTGATATGTTGCTTGTTACAACGTATCAATGTTTTTTTTACAGATATTTTCTGAAAAATATCATAAAATTGGAACAAAAGTTCTTGCAAAAATAAAACATATATGCTATAATAGTATGAGAAGGGGGCATAATATTTAATATGAACAATAAAACTTATATTTCAATCGACCTTAAATCCTTTTATGCCTCTGTCGAATGTCAGGAGCGTGGACTTGATCCGTTAGATACCAATCTTATTGTTGCCGACCCTGCACGAACGGATAAAACTATCTGCCTTGCGGTCACTCCATCGCTGAAGGCTTACGGAATCCCAGGAAGAGCAAGGCTTTTTGAAGTGAAGCAGCGCATTTCCGAGGTAAATTCTCTGCGGAGAAAAAAAGTCAGCGAATTTTGCGGAAGCTCTTATTATTCGTCCGAGCTTAACGAAAATCCCGCTCTGAAGCTTGATTATATCATCGCTCCGCCGCAAATGGCACGATATATGGAGGTCAGCACGCAGATTTACAGCATCTATTTAAAATATGCCGCTCCCGAGGATATCCATATTTATTCCGTTGACGAGGTTTTTATTGATATAACTCCGTATATTTCAGAAAATGGAAGATACAGATACTTATCTGCCCGTGAATATGCTTCAATGCTGATAAATGCTGTCCTTGAGGAAACAGGAATAACCGCTACCGCAGGTATCGGCACAAATCTTTATCTTTGCAAGGTCGCTATGGATATCGTTGCAAAGCATATTCCAGCCGATAAAAAAGGCGTTCGCATTGCCGAGCTTGATGAGAATACCTATAAGCGTGATTTATGGCCGCATACTCCGCTGACAGATTTCTGGAGAGTTGGAAAGGGCTATGCCGATAGGCTTTATAAAAGCGGACTTTATACAATGGGCGATATTGCACGAGCTTCACTTTCAGAAAGCGGAGAACAGCGCCTTTATAAGCTTTTCGGTGTGAATGCTGAGCTTCTTATAGACCATGCATGGGGTTA
>CAYOAV010000068.1:0-3223 GCA_964402055.1 uncultured Ruminococcus sp.
CAAAAGTACAATGCTGTCGTTTGGATTATAATATTGCGAAAAGGCTTCGGGGAAAATGATGGCTTCGCATTCTCCGCTTATATCCTCGATATGTGCAAATGCCATTTCCGCCCCCTTTTTCGTTTTAATCTGCTTTACGGCGGTTATCGTACAGATAAGCTTTACATTCCTTTCGTTGCGTTCCAAAAAAATATCCTGAATCTCATTAACCTTTGACGCAGAGGCGAGGCAGGAATACTCATCGAGAGGATGACCCGAAATATATATCCCGAGAACCTCCTTTTCAAACATAAGCAAGGTTTTCTGCGGATATTCGTCAAAGCTTCTTATGCCGACAAAGGTATTTTCAGCCGCTGACTGCTCAAAAAAGCTCACCTGACCCTCGCTGCCGCTGCTTTCATTTATGCCGAAAATAAACATATAATTATCCAGCATTTCACGGCGGTTATAGCCAAGATTATCCAAAGCTCCGCTTTTTACAAGCCCATCAACAGCCCTTCGGTTCAGCTCCTTGCTGTTTATTCTTGATAAAAAATCCTTAAGCGAGAGGAATTTCCCGAAGCCCTGACGTGAGGATATTATTTCCTCGACAAGCCTTCTGCTGATGCCTTTTATTGCGGAAAGTCCGATCCTTATGCCGTTTTCCTCGGCGGTAAAGCCTGAAAAGCTGTAATTTACATTCGGCGGAAGAAGCGGAACGCCTCTTTTTCTGCAAAGGCTGAAATAGACCTCAAGCTTGCCAGAAGAGCCGATATCATTTGTCATAAGCTCTGACATATATTCCTTGAAATAGTGGCATTTAAGGTATGCAGTCTGATATGCGACATAGGCATAGGCGGCGGCATGGGATTTATTGAATGCATAGGACGCAAAGCCTGACATTTCCTCAAAAATGCTTTCGGCTGTTTTCTGCGGAACTCCCTTTTTGACTGCTCCGCTGATGAAAGCATTGCGTTCCTGCTCCATAATATCGGCTTTTTTCTTAGCCATTGCACGTCTTACAAGGTCTGCTCTGCCGAATGAATAATCCGCAAGAGCCTGACATATCTGCATAACCTGTTCCTGATACACGATACAGCCGCAGGTGACTTCAAGTATATCCTTTAAAAGTGGGTGCTTATAGCGTATGCGTTCGGGGTGGCTGCGCATTTCGATATATTTTGGTATGCTGTCCATAGGTCCCGGGCGGTGGAGGGAAATTGCGGCGATGATATCCTCAAGCGAGCGTGGCTTAAGCTGCCGTAGAAGATTTTTCATTCCGCCGCTTTCAAGCTGGAAAACACCGTCCGAATCGCCCTTTGAGAGCATATCAAAAACAGCTTTATCATCGAGAGGTATATTATCAAGCTCCTTGCCCGAAAGTCCGACAGCCTTTGCTGTTCTGTCGATAATGGTGAGGTTCTTTAAGGCGAGAAAATCCATTTTGAGCAGACCAAGGCTTTCAAGTATATTCATCGGATATTGAGTGATGAGTATATCGCCCGATTTCTGAACAGGAACATAGCTGTTAAGCGGTTTATCCGAGATTATAACTCCTGCGGCGTGAGTGGAAATATGCCTTGGCATTCCCTCGACGCTTGCGGCATTGTCGATAAGCTCGTGGATATCATTATCGGAAAGATAAAGCTTTTTAAGCTCGGGAACTTCTTCGAGAGCCTTTTTCAGCGTTATTTTATTATCGGACGGTATCAGCCTTGCGGCGGCATCAATTTTGGGGTAGGGGAGAGCCATTGCTCTGCCGACATCACGCACGGCGGCTTTTGCGGCGAGAGTACCAAAGGTTATTATCTGTGCAACGTTGCTTTTACCGTATTTTTTTATGACATAATCTATTACCAGCTGACGTTTTTCATAGCAGAAGTCGATATCAAAATCGGGCATTGTAACTCTTTCGGGGTTCAGAAAACGTTCAAAGAGCAGGTCATATTTCATCGGATCGATATTCGTAATGCCTATGCAATATGCGGCAAGGCTTCCTGCACCCGAACCTCTGCCTGGTCCGACAGGGATATCGTTATTCTTTGCATAAGCTATAAAATCCCATACTATTAAAAAATAATCAGCAAAACCCATATTAATAATAGTATCAAGCTCATATTGCAGACGTTTTTTATACTCATCGGGAGGATTTTCGCCATAACGCTTGACAAGTCCCTTTTTACAGAGCGATACAAAGTATGTGATGTTATCTATGCCGTTATCGTTGGGATATTTTGGCAGTTTAAGCGTGTTAAAATCAAATTCAACATTGCATCTTTCGGCAATTCTGACTGTATTATCGAGAGCTTCGGGGTCATCGGGGAATAATGTTTCCATTTCCGCACGGGATTTCATATAATATTCATCTGAACCGCCACTTATAGCTTTAAGATTTGAGCCTGTGCGTATCGCTGTTAAAATTCGTTGAGCCTTTGCATCGGATTTTTCGAGATAATGAACGTCATTCGTTGCACAAAGTGGGATATTCGCCAATTTTCCGAGCTTTGACATAAGCTGGAAATGATACTGTTCATTTTGATTTTTATGGATCTGACCTTCGAGAAAGAAATTATTTTCACCGAAAATGCTTTTATATTCAAGGGCGGTCTTATATGCCTGTTCAAATTTTTCATTTGAAATAAGCGTGGGAATTTCGCCCGATTTACTGCCCGAAAGTGCAATAAGACCCTCGCTGTATTGACGCAGCAGAGCCTTTGGAACGGTAGGTTTTTCACGCATACCCTTTGTACAGCCATAGGAAACAAGCTGAATTAGATTATTATATCCGATATTGCTTTCACAAAGCAGAGTAAGGTCATAAGCCTCGTTATCGGAAATATCATCCGATGCTGTGACATAAATTTCGCAGCCGATGATAGGCTTGATCCCGTTTGCCTTTGCGTGATTATAAAAATCCACGGCGGCATAGAGATTCCCACAGTCGGTGAGAGCCGCCGCAGTCTGCCCGAGAGAAGCCGCCTTTTTCGGGATATCCTTTATCCTGCAAGCTCCGTCCAAAAGGCTATATTCACTATGAATATGAAGATTTACAAAATTATCCATATAATCCCCCTGTTCATTTTATGCTGTAGGTGATGGGTTTCCTGTCCCGTGGTATTGAAAAATGTTTTGATTACCCTCGAACAGAACGACACCGCCGCTGCATTGAATAACAAAAAAGCAACACCATACATAAATTTTGTACGACGTTGCTTTGCTTAAATCAAACTGTAACAAATTCACC
>CAYOAV010000068.1:3323-9305 GCA_964402055.1 uncultured Ruminococcus sp.
TTCGCACTTATTGTACGGCTGCGAAACACCATCTTTAATGATTAAAGTATACCACACAAATTCCCGTTTGTCAATACATTTTTTAAAAAAATGCAAAGTGTCCGCTACAAAACGGTTATTTTCTTTGTTTTTTCCTTGAAACCTTGTTCTGATACATTTTATCGTCAGCGTCCTTGATAATATCCTCGATGTTTATATCGGGGGTGAAAATATGGAGAGATGAACCTATGCTTGATGAAATTTCATAAGGCTTATCGGAGGATTTGTTTATTTCCTTTAATGCAAGCGAAAGACGTTCGGGTCTTATCACCTGATCTATGGATGAATAGCTGCCGACACCTATTATATAGAACTCATCGCCGCCTGCACGCACGCATATTTCGTTATTCCTTGTCACACTGCTGACTGCCGCCGCTGTTGAGCTTATGGCATAGTCGCCCTCGTTATGGCCGTAGGTATCGTTGATGGCTTTAAGTCCGTCCATATCGATAACGAAAGCTATCACGTTATCTCCTGGCTTGGCATTTCTAAGCATATCCGAGAGGTTAGCCTTCATTCCACGGCGGTTATAAAGACCTGTCATTGCGTCACGCTCGGAGAATTTGACGATTTCCTCCCTGATTCGGAGCATTTCAAGGCAGTTATTGACGTTACGCATCCAGTTTACCATAACTGTGCTTATTTTTCTGTTGGAGCTAAGTCTTGCTTCAAGGACACCATAACCGAGAGCATATTCATTGAAATGTGCAGGGACAAAATAGAACACTGATGGCTCTTCACGTTCTTCGAGAAGCCTTGGGAGCATAATTTTAGTATCAAATGCACGTTCATAAAAATAACCCGAAAAGCTATTCTTTTTATTCGATGGATCGTTATTAAAGAAAGCGGCAAGTATCATTTTATCGGGGTAGCCCTTTACCTGCTGTTCAGAGGTATCGAGCATATTTTCGTTAAGGCAGAGGTAAAAGCTGTCGAGAGGTTCAAGCAGGTAAGCCTGACTGCATATTTTTTCAAGGCCGTCATTGATATTTTCCGCACTTGTCAGATCTTCGAGCATATAGCTTCCGAGAAGTACTCCGATATCGACTTCAGAATCGGCAAGCTTGCCATCGTGGTAGTTATGATTAATGCTGTAAAGCGAATTTGAAAGCTTCTGACGGAGATAATTATAGTTTTCCTGACAGCCGCAGCTTGCACATAATCTTATTCCTGTATCGGGAAAATCGGGCGTTGGCAAAATCGGCATATCAGGCTCTATTATAGAACGCATCTTATTGACAGCCTGTGCGGCGGCTTCGGGAACATCGGGGGTATAGGTTGTAACGGTCACGCTGTTAAGAGCGGCTTCAAGAGTTGAATCATAGCCTGTGACTATAACCTCATCGGGGACCTTTATGCCCTTTTCGGTAAGCCTTTTTATAAGACCGATAGCCATATGGTCGCTCGCACAGATAACAGCCTGCGGTTTTTCCACCTCGCCTGAAATTATTTTATCTGCAAGGCTTTCACCGCCGCTATACCAAAAATCACCATAGAAAATATTATTTTTATCAACGTTAAGTCCACGCTTTTTATATGTATCTAAAAATCCGCCAAGACGCTTTTCTGAAACATCATAATTTTCCATTCCTGTAAGATAGTATACCTTATCAGGGTCACATTTATGGACATCAAGGATATGCTCGGTCATTGCTGAAAAGGAGCTTCTGTCATCAGTAATGCTGACAGGGTGGTCATGATAGGGATAATCTATTAAAACTATCGGTTTGTCAGTTCTTTCTTCAACAAGAGCCATAACCTCGTCAAGGATATCATAATTCTGATCCTCGGAAAGGATTATCGGCGGAATTATAAGACCGTCAAGCATATCAAAATTGATAAGCTCGTAAATATTAAGCTCCCCACGGAGATAGGGCTTGAAATAATGGCAGACCTGTGCAAGCATAGAAAAAACGGCAATGTCATAGCCATAATTGCGGCATTGTGCGATTATTCCTTCCAGTATTCTTTGCTGATATATACCCTCGGGGTTTGCGGCAAGCACGCCGATAAGCTTTCTTTTTGATGTTTTCGCCATAGGAAATCTCCTTACAGAAACAGAGTTTTTTAAACAGCGTTATATATATTACATTATAGCTTAAAAGTGTTAAAATTCTGACAAAAAGCTATGAATATACTATGAATTATCATAATTATTTATTGCAGAATGGTATTTAATATGATAAAAATTGTTTAAAGTGCAAAAAGACCAATAAATAATGGTTGATTTGTGCAAAAAAGTTATTGACAAGCATTGGATTTTGTGATATATTATATTAAAAGCACCGATGAATGGTGCAAAATTAAAAAATAATGAACTTTAGAAAGAGGTAATTATTATGAAATTCACAAAGCTTTTAAGTGCTTCATGTGTTGCTGCTCTCGCAGTTTCCGCAGTTGCTGCAATTCCTTCCTCCGCTGCTGATACTTATCACGCATATCTCGGCGTTCAGTCCGCAAGCTACACATTCAGAAATCCTTGGAACGACGGCACATATGGCCTTGGTGCTGTTTCTGATGACGGTATGGTTTACTTTGATCAGCTCACAGGCTGGGATGGTGCTACACCTCTCAACAAGGGCGGCGATTTTACAGATGTTGAGATCACAGCTGACGGCACATATTCTGTTTCCGTAACTAACTTTGATTTCGGTGAGGACGAGAGCCTTAACCTTCTCTTTGTTTCCACAGATATCCCTCTTGACGCTGGTATCACAATTTCTGACGTTAAGGTTGTTATGGACGGCAATACAAAGTATACATTCGATGAGGCTTACCTTAGCCCTGATGAAACAGCTTATGTACAGCCTATGGCTATCAACATCTGGAACGATGACCTCGGCAAGCAGGATGGACTTTTCGGCTATATGATGCCTTCCGATTCTATCGAGGTTCAGTTCACAGTTTCAGGTATGGGTGACGCTGCTGCTGCTGACACTACTGCTGAAACAGCTGACGCTTCCGCTGATGCTGCTGAAACAACAACAGCTGCTGCTACTGGTAACGTTACTGCTGGTGCTATCGCTGCTGTAATGGCTGTTGCTGGTGCTGCTGTAGTTGCTACAAAGAAGAAGAACTAAGATCAATTAGTTAAAAATAATCCGCTTGGTGTAAAATCAGGCGGATTTTTTGTTTAGGTTGCATAAAAAACAGAGGGGAATATTATATAAAAATAGCATTGTTTTAGGGAAAGAAAAATGTTATAATTAATTAATAAATATTGCACTTTGCGTTAAAATGATACAAGGTGTAAACGATTGCAGTGTTTTTCTGCATAATTTCCCCAAAGGAGAGAGTATATGAATTTCAAGAAAATTGCTGCTGGAGTTATGGCTCTGGCAATGACAGCTTCACTTGCAGCCTGCTCGGGCGGCAGCGATAGCGACAGCTCAACAACTAAGAAAACTACTACTGCCGCAGTTGATTCTGCTGATAACGGCGATGATGCTTCGGACGATGGCGATGATGCAGCTACTAACAGCGATGTTCCGTCATTCTCCGAGCTTTACGGCGATGAAACTATTCAGCTAACAGCATACAGCCAGCTTGCAAACTATTCGGGCAAGCTCACAGGTTGGTTCGCACAGATCTTAAAGGACAAGTTCAACTGCGAAATCACTATCATTCCTGAAGCTGACGGTGCATTTGATACAAGAATGGAAGCTGGCAACCTCGGTGATATTGTTGTTTTCGGTTCAACAGGCACAAATTATCAGAGAGCCGCTCTTGAGGGACTTCTCTTTGACTGGAACGAGGACGATATTCTTTCTGATTACGGCCCTTATGTCAAGGCAAATATGTCCTACGCTCTGAACAATAACGCTCAGCTCAGCGATTCATTCGGTGCAGGCGAAACTGTTTACGGCTTCGGTCATAACGTTGCGACAAACCCAGAGGATCATGAAGCATTCTTCTATACAATGGACGTGCGTTACGATCTCTATAAGGAGCTTGGCTATCCCGAGGTCAATACTCTCGATGATTTCTACAACCTTATGGTTAGTATGAAGGAAATCTGCCCGACTGACGAAACAGGAAGTGAAACTTATGCAACCTCACTCTGGCCTGACTGGGACGGAAATATGGTTATGTATGTAAAAGCATTTGCTACCTGCTACTGGGGCTATGATGAAATGGGCTTTGGTCTTTATGACGTTGAAAATGGTACATACCATGACGCTCGTGAGGAAGACGGCCCTTACCTCGAATCCCTTAAGTTCTTCAACAGACTTTATCAGGCAAACCTCATCGACCCTGACTCTATGACACAGACATACAACGAAATGGCTGAAAAGGTTACTGCTGGCGGTACATTCTTCTCCATTTTCGATTACGCTGGTTCTGCACTTTATAACACAGAGGAACACCTCAATGAGGGCAAGGCTATGTATCCTGTTGTTCCTGGTGACGCAACACCTCTTTGCTACGGTATGAACGTTCTCGGCGGCAACAGAGTTTGGACTATCGGTTCTAAGACTGAATATCCTGAGCTGTGCATGGCTATTATCAACTATCTCTCAACTCCGGAGGGTTATATGACATACTGGTATGGTCCACAGGATCTTTGCTGGTATTATGATGAAGAGGGCAATACCTGCCTTACTGAATTCGGTGAGACCTGCCAGGCTGACAAGAAGGGTACTATGATGCCTGATGAATGGGGCGGCGGTACATTCGACGAGGGTTCATTCCAGGTTAACAACACAACTTGGACAAGAGATGCTTCCAACCCTGATTCCAATGGTGAAACATACAACTACAATAACTGGAAGAGCAGACGTTCAGATGATACATATGATATCCTTGCTGACTGGAGAAGCTTCACAGGCTGCTACGATGCACAGGAGTATATGAATACTGTTAACTACAAGGTTTCCCTTGCAACAGCTTACTCCGAAACTGCACAGTCTGACGACCTTAAGGTTATATGGCAGCAGGTTGCTAACTGTATTGTTGACTATTCATGGAGAGCTATCTACTCCTCTACTGATGAAGAATTTGATAAGAATGTTGATGAGATGATCACAAAGTGTAAGGAATACGATCCTGACGATCAGTGCCTTAACTGGTGTCTTAATGAAGCAGCTCTTAGATGTTCTTATGAAGATCAGGTAAGATAAAAAAATAAAGGGTGTCGGTTTTCGGCACCCTTTTTTGATGAAATAAATGTGAAAAGACTTGTAAAATATTGATGTTTGTGATAAAATAGTTTTTGGAAGAAAATTCTGAAAGGATGATATATATGGCAAAAAGACCTATCGTTCCCATAACCCTGCTTACAGGCTATCTCGGTGCGGGAAAAACTACTCTTATCAATCACGTTCTCAACAATCAGGAGGGCTACAAGACTGCTGTTATCGTTAATGATATCGGCGAGGTCAATATTGACGCAGAGCTTATCCAAAAGGGCGGCACTGTGACCCAAAAGGACGATAATCTCGTTCCGCTTTCTAACGGTTGTATCTGTTGCACACTTAAGGTCGATCTTATGAATCAGATTACTGACCTCATCGAAACAGGCAGGTTTGATTATATTCTTATTGAGGCAAGCGGTATTTGTGAGCCGTTGCCTATCGCTCAGTCAATTTCCGTGCTTGAGGGCAAGGTTGACAAGCGTTATCCTGCTATCTGCCGCCTTGACAACATCGTTACCGTTGTTGATGCACTCCGAATGGCAAGCGAATTTGGCTGTGGTGATGATTTGCTCGCTGATGACATAGGCGAGGAGGACATTGCTAATCTTCTTATTCAGCAGATAGAATTCTGCACGACTATTATTCTTAACAAGGTTGACAAGGTTACTCCCGATCAGCTTGGCAGAGTTAAGGCTATGATTAAAACACTTCAGCCTAAGGCGAGAATTATTGAAGCAAGCTTCGGTAAGGTTGCTGTTTCCGATATTCTTGACACAAAATGCTATGATTTTGAAGAAGCTGTTACCTC
>CAYOAV010000069.1:0-1565 GCA_964402055.1 uncultured Ruminococcus sp.
CAAGGGTAAGTAATGCTGTTGTCGGAGTTCAGAGAGCCTGCGGTTGGTGTGAGCAGGTCTTACGGATGGTATGAATGGACTTGTGAGAAGCAAGGGGGAATTAGAAGCTGTTAGTTATGCGGTTTTTTAGTATCCCGAGCCGAGTTTCCTGCGTTAGTGGATAGGGTATTTATGCAAGGGCGGCGTACTTGAATATTTTTTAAGAGCTGAACCGCATTTGTATCCAACAAAGGCGGATTTTTTTATTCGTAAATCAGGGTGGCACCACGAGGAATCATCGTCCCTGACCTAATATAGGTCGGAGATATGGTTCTTTTTTTGTGGCTTTATGGAGGTAATTAAAATGAGTGAAAACAAAGGAAGATACGGTATCTATGGTGGACAATATGTCCCTGAGATCGTTATGAACGCTGTTACCGAGCTTGAAGAAGCTTATAACAGATATAAAAACGATCCCGATTTTATTGCAGAGCTGAAAAAGCTTTACCGTGACTATGCAGGCAGACCATCTATGCTTTACTATGCGGAAAAAATGACAGAGGATCTTGGTGGAGCTAAGATCTATCTTAAGCGTGAGGATCTTAATCATACTGGTTCGCACAAAATTAATAACGTTCTCGGACAGATACTTCTTGCAAAGCGTATGGGCAAGAAAAGGATAATCGCCGAAACAGGAGCAGGTCAGCACGGCGTTGCAACGGCAACAGTCTGTGCATTGCTTGGTTTGGAATGTCAGGTTTATATGGGTGCGGAGGACGTTAAGCGTCAGTCACTCAATGTTTACAGAATGAATCTTCTCGGAACTAAGGTCATTGCTGTTGAAAGCGGTACGCAGACGCTTAAAGACGCTATAAACGAGGCTATGCGTGATTGGTGTACAAATATTTCTACGACATTTTATTGCATAGGTTCGGTAATGGGTCCTCATCCTTATCCACAGATGGTTCGTGATTTTCAGAAAATAATTTCCGAGGAAATAAAGTCGCAGATGCTTGAGCTTGAAGGCAGACTTCCTGATTGCGTTGTTGCATGTGTTGGCGGCGGTTCAAATGCAATGGGTTCGTTCTATAATTTCATTGAAGATAAGGATGTTCGCCTTGTTGGTGCAGAAGCTGCGGGAAAGGGAATAGATACCAAGCTTCATGCCGCAACAATTGCTAAAGGCTCGGTGGGTATATTCCATGGTATGAAATCTATCTTTTTACAGAATGAATTTGGTCAGATAGATCCCGTTTATTCAATTTCCGCAGGTCTTGATTATCCGGGAATAGGTCCTGAACACGCGTATTTATGGGAAACCAAGCGTGCCGAATATGTTGATATTACAGATGAAGAAGCAGTATCTGCTTTTGAATATCTTTCACGCACGGAGGGAATTATCCCTGCTATTGAATCCTCACACGCTGTTGCGGCGGCTATGAAAATCGCTCCGAAAATGAATAAGGATCAGATAATGGTCATCACAATTTCAGGCAGAGGCGATAAGGACGTTTATTCCATAGCTAAATATCGTGGCGTTGACATAAGCGAATCATAAGGAGGTTATTTTCATGAACAGAATCAAT
>CAYOAV010000069.1:1665-8984 GCA_964402055.1 uncultured Ruminococcus sp.
CGTAAAAAAACACAGAAGCCAATCGTACTTATGATGTATGTAAATACCATTTTTCGCTATGGAACGGAAAGATTTTTTAAGCTTTGCAGTGAAAACGGAGTTGACGGTGTTATTATACCCGATATGCCATATGAGGAACGCAGTGAAGTACTGCCTTATGCAAAAGCAGAGGATATTCTCACTATAAGTATGGTAACTCCTGCTTCTCATGAACGTATAAATGCAATTGCTTCAAATTCGGAGGGATTTTTGTATTGCGTATCGCCTAATGTCGTTACAGGCGAGAGTGATGGTATTCCTGCGGATTTCAGTAAATTTATAGGTGAAGTGAATGAAAGCTGTAATATACCTGCGTTTGTAAGCTTTGGTGTTACTTCTCCCGAACAGATAGCACAGATGAAAAACTATTTTGATGGCATTATTATCGGTAGTGCAGTAGTTGATATCGTTGCCGAAAAGGGAGAAAACAGTAGGGAATATGTTGCAGAGTTTATCCGTTCACTAAAATCTGCTCTTGCTACTTGAAAAAATTTGTACAATATGATATAATAACAGCAGTGCCAAATGAGGTGCTGCTATTATTTTTAAGGAGAATTATTTATGAGAAATATATCCTCAAAGGAGCTTTTAAAAGAATGGACGGCAGGCTGGAATGTCGGTAATTCGCTCGATGCGTGCAAATGTGGAGGCCTTGAATCGGAAGAGTCATGGCATAATGCGAAAATCACGCAGAAGCTTATAGATAATGTGATTTCAGAGGGCTTTAACGTTATCAGAATACCTGTTACCTGGTCAAATCACCTTGACGAAAGCAATGTAATTGATCCTGCATGGCTCAATCGTGTGAATGAAGTGGTCGATTACGCTTATAAGCGTGGTGTTTTTGTTATTCTTGATACGCATCACGAGAATTTTACATTTACATCGGAAGAAAATTATCCTGTTGCTTCGGAAAAGCTTGTTTGCGTCTGGGAACAAATATGTGAACGTTTCAAGAACTATGGGGAACGTCTGCTTTTTGAGGGACTTAATGAACCGAGGAAAAATGATATGCCTGATGAGTGGCATTCAAAAGATGTTTCCGCTTTTGAGGTAGTTAATAAGCTTAATAATGATTTTGTTCGCACTGTACGTTCGAGCGGTGAAAACAACGCCGACAGACATCTTATCATTGTAACATATTGCGGCGGCTGTACCAAGGAGATTATGGAAACTCTGACTGTTCCTGATGATGATAAGGTGATAGTAAATGTTCATTCGTATATGCCATGGCATTTTACAGCGATGGATAATGGTGCAGAAAAATTTGACCCTGAAAATACTGAAGATACGGAAAAGCTTGATGAATCGTTTGAGCTGTTGAAAAAGTATTGTACAGATAAGGGTATACCTGCGATTATTGATGAATTTGGAGCAGTTAATCGCAATAATAATGCCGAACGTATCAAATATATTGAGTATTTTAAGGCTAAAGCAGATGAGCTTGGTATAAAATATGTTTGGTGGGATAATGGTTACAGACATAGCTTCGGACTTTTTGACCGTAAAAAAGGAAATTGTTATTTTAATGATATTGTAGAAGCAATATTGAAATAATTGTGCAATAACAACAATTATTTACAATAAATATGTGCAAATATACAAAAAGCGAGAAAAGTTGTTGACATTGTGATGTATGTTTGCTATAATATATAAGCGTTGTGATGAACTTCACAACACTTGAGTTATTAGCTCAGTCGGCAGAGCATCTGACTTTTAATCAGAGGGTCTGGGGTTCAAATCCCCAATAGCTCACCAAAACACTCACTTTTGTGGGTGTTTTTTTATACTTAGATTTAAGACTAAGGAAGCACTGTTTAATACGTTTCTGTCGTTTTTTATGTACTCAAAGACGTAAACTCGTACATTTTTAAAAACGATGAAACGGACGCTTCATTTTAATCAGCGGTTTCATAGATACACTTAGCTTTGAGCAGTTAAAAAAATTGCGAAAAAAACTTGAAAAATGAGCAAATATATGCTATAATTATGCAGAGTTAAAATTTTGGGATAATTATGTCTTATTTTGACAGATTTTATCCGTTAAGGAGTGTACATTAATGAACAATGTAAGACCTGATTCTATGGTAAGAATTACAACACCTGAACTTGCAGAAAAATTCATTGAGGAACAAATCGCAGAGGTTCGTTCGCAGGTTGGAGATAAAAAGGTTCTCCTTGCACTTTCGGGCGGAGTTGACAGCTCTGTTGTTGCGGCTCTTTTGATAAAAGCTATCGGAAAACAGCTTGTTTGCGTTCACGTTAATCACGGACTTATGAGAAAAGGCGAAAGTGAACAGGTTATTGAGGTCTTCCGAAATCAGCTTGACGCTAATCTCATATATATTGATGCTACAGACCGTTTCCTTGACCTGCTTGCAGGAGTAAGCGAGCCAGAAAAGAAGCGTAAAATCATCGGCGGCGAATTTATTAAGGTTTTCGATGAAGAAGCAAGAAAGCTTGAGGGCATTTCATTCCTTGCACAGGGTACTATCTATCCTGATATTCTCGAAAGTGATGGAGTTAAGGCTCATCATAACGTCGGCGGACTTCCTGAGGATATGCAGTTCGAGCTTGTAGAGCCTGTACGTCTTCTTTTCAAGGACGAGGTAAGAGTTGTTGGTAAAGCACTTGGACTTCCTGCGTCTATGGTTGATCGTCAGCCGTTCCCAGGTCCTGGTCTTGGAGTTAGATGCCTTGGTGCAATTACCCGTGACAGACTGAATGCTCTCCGTGAGGCTGACGCTATACTCCGTGAGGAATTTGATAATGCTGGACTTAACAAAACAGTATGGCAGTACTTTATTGCTGTTCCCGATATGAAGAGCGTTGGCGTTAAGGATAGCAAGCGTTATGAGGGCTGGCCTGCAATCATTCGTGCAGTCAATACAACAGACGCAATGAGTGCAACAATAGAGGAAATCCCATATGCACTTCTCCATAAAATTACCGACAGAATTACCGCAGAGGTTGAGGGTATTAACCGTGTTCTCTACGATCTTACACCTAAGCCTGTGGGTACTATTGAGTGGGAATGATGGATAAAAATGCCGAAATTCTGTATTTGCAGGATTTCGGCTTTTGTTTTATCAAATGAATCTGGTTCGGCTCTATTGTGGGTATACTATTATGTGTTTTGGAAAAACAAAAAATTCAGGAGTTAATTGGGGGTGTATATTATTTTCTCACTTAATTTCAATGCTTTTATGCAATGTTGCCTTAATTCACGCTTGCTTTAAAGCCCTGTTTTAGCCGATTATGCTGGAGATTTTGTTCATCTCTTCGGGATAAGAAAACCAAAAAGCTTTTTGACTAGTGGAGTATAGAAGAGGAGCAACCGTGGATGGTTGCTCCTTTATTATATTAAAGTATTTGATGAATTGGGATTTACAAAATGAATAATAGTATACTGATTATAAAAATACCAACAAATAAGGTAAGACGAAGTGATTTTCTGGCTTTTTTATCAAGAATAATTCGTAAGCAAACTATAATTATTCCGCTTATTATTGAAATCAAACCCTTAATAAAGAATTCAGCATAATCAGCTCCAAACTCACTTCGACAGTCGCATAAAAAACCGTTTTTTTGGTCTTGGTAATCAGCAAAATCACAGTAGCCTAAAAAAAGAAAGAAGCTAGTTGGAATAATTGAAATGAACATTAGTATAATTGCGTCTTTAACTTTCTTGCTCATATGTAACTCCTTTCTTACTAAAGTGCGGTATTGACTTAATTCAATCTATAATTCTTTAAGTCAGGCAGTTCGTCAAGTGTAAGAGTTCTTTCGTCATTGTATGCCTTGATAAGCATATCCTTTTCGGTATATTCTTCATTCAGGACAAAATTTTTAAGAGTATACGGGTCTGCCCATGTTCCCCAGAAGAGCCAACGCGCGTTATTTTTCATGGTAAGCTCAGGATCCATTACACAGCCATTTTCAGAAAGTGCAACAAGCTTGCCCTTGGGAGAGGTTTCAACGCATTCTGTAAATGTTCCGTTAAAGCTTTCATAAACGTGATTTCCTGCGTAAATATCATATGAAATAATATCTACAGTTTCATCTCCAGGATACCACGATGGATCCTGACCGTTCCACATCCAAATGAGATTTGTAAGGTTATGCTCGTTAGTCATTTTATCATACATAACATTCCAGAGCTTCTTATAGCTTTCAGGCTCACAGTCACCCCACCAGAACCAGCCGCCCGAAGCCTCGTGAAGCGGTCGCCAGATAACAGGAACGCCCATATCACGAAGTCTTGCAAGCTCTGTTGAGATAAGGTCTATATCATTCATAAGAAGCTCATAACCTTCCTCGTCCTCGCCATTCATTATTTTATCAAGGTCTATATTTGACGCTTCTTTATAGAATGATTTATACCAAGGGTTGTCATTGTCATTCTTGGCATATTGTTCGGGTGAACTCCAATGCCAGCAAAGCTGAACGATACCGCCTGCATTTTCATACCAGTCATATGCAAATTCAATCGTTCTGCCGCTTGCACCATTTTTTACATTCTGACTTGCATAATCCATCATATCAAGTCCAAGCACAGCAAACTGCTTACCTGTTGCTTCTTCAATTCTTGTAAGCTCGCTTGACTGTCTGCCCTTATCAGCGAACTGACCTGTTAGAGTGTATTTTCCGTAAATGTCGCAAAGGAAATTATAAAGCCGTAGCGTATTTTCATCAGCATTCGGATTGGAAAGCTTTTCTGTTATTTTATAGGTATCTTCGTTTATAGAAGTATTTGCCGTTATAATAAGGCTGTCATAATCGACATATCCCCATTGCGGAGAAAGAGCTATTGTATGTTCTCCTGCTTCAAGATATACACCCTTCATATAAGAATCGGAAATTTCCGCCGAACCGACTGTTTTAACATCTCCAGAATGCTTGCCGTCAATGTATACATAATTTACACGTCCCGAATCAGGAGTTTTACAGCGGAAATTAAGGTCATACATACCTGAATTTTCAATATTTGCCTTAAATTCAATTTTATCATTCTGACTGTTAAGTCCATTTACATATGCTCCGCCAGAAAAGCCATCAGCCTCGACAGCCTTGCAATTTCCCGAAAGTTCTGCATTTTCGGCTTCAAGCACAATTTCAAAATCTTCAGGAGCGTTATTTTCGCTCAATGGATAATCGGAAAGATCAATATCATCGTTATATTCTGTGCGAATCTCACCAAAAATGCCTACAATAGCAGGATCACTATTATTGCTTGTAGTCGTTACAGCAGAAGTGGTAGTTGCAGCTGAAGTTTCTGACGCTTCAGCCAAAATATCTGTTTTTTTACAGCTTGTAAAGCTTGAAACGTACATCAATGCGGCAACTGTTGCTGTTAATAATCTTGATTTTTTCATTTTGCAACTCCTTATTTCAAAAAACCATTTATAATTTGTGCTTCTGCTTCTTCCTCAGTTAGTCCGAGCGTCATAAGCTTTATAAGCTGTTCACCAGCAATTTTACCTATTGCAGCTTCATGAATAAGCGAAGCATCTATATTGTTTGCATCAAGTGCGGGAACAGCACTTATCTTTGCATTATTCATAATTATTCCATCGCATTCGGTATGACCTGTGCAAGCGGCATTTCCCTCCAGCTTTGAATAGAATATCTGACGTGAATTATCCTTTGCAACGGAGCGTGAAATAATATCTGCACCTGAATTTTCGCCGTTAAGCTCGGTATTATAGGTGCTTTCTGCATATTGATCGCCATGTGTCATAAGCCGTTCACGAACGATAAGCTTTGCGTTTTTTTCAAGCTTGGCAATTGTTGTACGTTTTGTGGAATCAATGCCCTTTATTTGTACCATTTCCATCTCCATGGAGCTGTTCTCCTTCATATAGACTTCCGTGGTAGGATTCATAATACGTTCACCTGTTCCGTTACCCTCGCCGTAATGCTTTTCGACGTATTTAACCTTGGAATTTTTTCCAACAAAGAAACGGTGGAGTCCGTTATGCTGTGAAGCCTGATCTCCGCAGTTATGAATTCCACAACCTGCAATAATGACAACATCGGAATTTTCTCCGATGAAGAAATCGTTATAAACTGATTCGCTTAATCCACTTTCGCTTATCACAACAGGGATATGAACGCTTTTATTTTTTGTGTTCGGCTTTATTTTTATGTCAATACCAGGCTTGTCTGTTTTTGAAACGATATCTATTTCAGCAGTGGTATTTCTTCCTGCCGCTTCACCGTTTGCACGAATATTATATGCTCCCTCGGGAACGCTGTGCAAGTCAGCTATCTCCGAAAGAAGCCTTTTCTGTATCTCATCAAGCATATATTCTTACTCCTTTCCCGATACTCTTCTGCATGGATTTATGGCTGCAGAGGTTCCTTGAATTTTTGGCAAGATATCCTCACGCTTGCCGTAATGAAGAATTTTTCCGTCCGAAAGCACAGCTATTTCATCAGCAATATTCAGTATTTTTTCTTGGTGTGAAATTACAATTATTGATTTTGATTTATCCTCGTGCATTTTCTCAAAAACCTTTATAAGATTCGAAAAGCTCCAAAGATCTATTCCTGCTTCGGGTTCATCAAATACTGAAAGCTTTGAATTTTTAGCGGCAATGCCTGCTATTTCAATACGCTTCATTTCACCGCCCGAAAGACTGGAATTAACCTCACGCTCAATATAATCCTTAGCACAGAGCCCAACCTCGGAAAGATACACACAGGCTTCGGAAACTGAAAGTTCACGTTTAGCGGCAATTCTTAGCAAGTCGATAATACGGATACCTTTAAAACGTACAGGCTGTTGAAATGCAAAGCTTATGCCGAGGTTCGCACGCTCGGAAATGGACATATCGGTTATATCGTGTCCATCAAATATGATCTGACCGCAGGTAGGTTTTTCTATTCCCATTATAAGCTTGGCTGTTGTTGATTTTCCACCGCCGTTAGGGCCTGTCACCGCAAGAAATTTTCCGTCCTCAACGCATAAGCTAAGATTTTTGATAATTTCTTTTTCGCCATTTTCACCTTCGGCAGAATAGGATATATTTTTAAGTTCAAGCATGTTATGTTCATACCTCATTTCGTTATGAGAATTTATACAAATATTGTATCATTATTACCTTAATGTGTCAAGTAAAATTATTATACCCGAAATATATGAAATTTTCAACTTTACGTTCTATTACTTGATTGAAATGCTTGACAATTGTATCAATAAGTGCTATAACATTAAATATAGTATTGCTCCCCCAATTAACTCCTGAATTTTCTGCTTGCTCCGCACCCGAAATCCG
>CAYOAV010000070.1:0-8821 GCA_964402055.1 uncultured Ruminococcus sp.
ATGGATTTCAAGAGGTAAGCAAAAAAACACACTTTTATCAAACCTTTTTCAGTTGTCTAATTGTTCCACATGGAACAATTGTTTTACGACTTTCAAAGCTCTTGACTTATTGGTGAAATTGCGATATACTTATGTTAAGTGTTTTTTGAAGGAGTTTTTTCTTATGTCAGATTTTTTCAGACGTTTACCTGTTTATCTTCTGCTTGATGTTTCAGGGTCTATGGCGGGTGACCCTATCGAGGCTGTACGCAATGGTGTGAAAGCCCTCGTTTCCGAGCTTCGCAGTGATCCGCAGGCTCTTGAAACTGCTTATCTTTCCGTTATTACCTTTAATTCCTCTGCAAGGCAGGTATGTCCTTTGACCGAGCTTATGATGTTCAGAGAGCCTGTTTTAAATGCAGGAGGTCCTACTGCTCTTGGTGCGGCTTTACGCCTGCTCACCGACTGCATCAACAGTGAAGTACGCAGGTCTACCGAAACACAAAAGGGTGACTGGAAGCCTTTGGTATTTATCCTTACGGACGGTATTCCTACTGATGAATGGCATGAGGCTGCGGCTATGCTCAAAAATGCCAAGCCTGCTAACATTATTGCCTGTGCGGCAGGTTCATGTGCTGATACCTCTGTGCTTAAGGAAATAACAGACAATGTACTTCTTATGAATAATCTTTCTTCGGGTGAGCTTGCACGTTTCTTTGCATGGGTATCAAGCTCCGTTAAGCTTTCAAGCAAGAGCCTTGAATCACGTCCTGGTGCGGGAATTGAACTTCCACCGCCGCCGCAGGGCTTTGTTATCGTACCGTAAAAGCTTGAACGGAGGGGAATTATGACCGAAAATATCAACACAAACAAGAACACGGAATCAGCGTCAGGCTTATGGAAATATGAACCTATACCCGATGATATTGAGCCTTATCCCGAATACCGCACTTCGTATGAAAGCCTTGACGGTATGGAAATAACCGCCGCAAGAGTTCGTGGAAAAAAGCATAAGCATGAGGGCAGTAACTGCGATGACTGGTACGAATACTGCCTGCTTGGGGATATTTGTATTGCCGCAGTTTCGGACGGTGCAGGCTCAAAAAAGCTGTCAAGGATAGGCGCAAAGGTCGCTTCTGAGGCGGTATGTGCATATATAAAGGATAAGCTTGCTGAAATCGACAGCTACGAGGTTCGTTCGTCATTATCTCTTGATTATTCCTCGCCTGAATTTATCAGTATATGCTCACGTCTTGCAGAATTGCTCCGAAACGGTTTTTCTGCGGCATTTTCTGCAATTGAGGGAGCTTCTCTTGTGCGGCAGAATGATGAAAAGATAACGGCAATGCTTGGAAGAAAATGTGAAATAAAGGATTTTTCGGCAACCCTGCTGACGGCTGTTGTTATTCCGCTTGAAAACGGTGAAAGCTTCGTTATTACCGCTTCTGTCGGCGATGGAATGATAGCGGCTGTAAACGTGAATAAATCTTCTGAAAATGCCCTCAAAATACTCGGAAATGCCAATAACGGCGGATTTTCGGGTGAAACGGAGTTCCTTGACGGCATTACGACAGGTGAAAAGCTTGCCGCAAGCACAAGAATAATGCGTGGGGAGTTCACCTCTCTGCTGATGATGACGGACGGAGTTGCAGACGATTATTACCCATATTCTCCCGAAATTTTAAGGCTGTATCTTGACCTTATGCTCAATGGTATAGTTGATTTTACGAACGGCTCTGTTTCATCGGAAAAATCTGATAGTGAGATAGCCTACGCAAGGGAGCTTGCCGAAAAAAATGGTAAATCAACCGAGCAGCTCTGGGAATGCCGTTCTGATATATGCGTTAAAAAATATGAAAACAAAGCTGAACGGCTCAAATACTGGCTTGACAGCTACTATCAGCGTGGTTCATTTGACGACAGAACGCTTGTTATACTTACCCGAAAGGAGCCTTTGAAGCCGTGAACAGAACAGGAGAAGCCATACTTGCAAGCGGCAGACGGCTTAAATACATAATTACGGATAATCCTCCCCGTGGGGGAATGAAATATACATATTTTACCGCCGATAGGGCGAATGTTATCCAGTTTTTCAATGACCCGTCAAAGGTTGATGCAAATATGCGGCGGCGGCTTGAAGCGATAATCGGTAAATATAACCCAACTATCCCTGAAAGCAAGGGCGGCTCTCTCGGCACGGACGAAAGACGTGCAGAATATTTCAAAAAACGCTTCTGCTGGCCGACAGACATCGTTGTTTCGCCCGAATTTGGGCTTGTTTCACCTGCATATCCGAGTGATTTTTTCTTTGATGAAAATGCGTCAGATTATCTTGACCTTAAAGGAAAGGATAAAAAAAGCAACTGGTTCACCTCACGCAACAGGCGTTTTTTAAATAGCTCGGAGCTTGGCGATTTCCGTTCAATGCTTCAGATGTCACTGCTTCTGACTCGTTCGATAAGGCGGCTTCATCAGGCAGGACTTGCTCATTCGGATCTGTCGAATAACAATGTGCTTATCGACCCGAAAAGCGGTAATTGTGTGGTTATTGATATAGATTCGCTTGTTGTCCCGGGGATATTTCCGCCAGAGGTCGCAGGAACAAGGGGTTATATCGCTCCTGAAGTGCTTGCGACAATGGAGCTTGACAAAAACGACCCGAACAGGAAAATACCCGGCTCTGACTCAGACTGTCATGCCCTTGCCGTGCTGATATATGAGTATCTTTTTCTTCGTCACCCATTGATAGGACCTAAGATATTTTCAACAGAATCAGCGGAAAAGGACGATTTTCTTGCACTCGGACCGCAGGCTCTTTTCATTGAAGACCCGAACGATCAGTCCAACCGTCCCGAAAATCTTGATATAACCATATCAGACCTTGGAAAGGATATGGAAAGGCTGTTTCTGCGTGCTTTTACGGAGGGTCTGCATAAGCCTGAGCTTCGTCCGACTGCGATGGACTGGGAGAGGGGCATTATAAAGGCCTGGAGCAGGCTTCACCGATGTGAAAATCCAAGCTGTGACCATAAATGGTTCATTCTTCACGATATTGATAACCCTGTCTGTCCGTTCTGCGGTACAAGGGTGACATCCGATATCTTAACGCTGACTATTTATTCGCCGTCAAAAAGGAAAAAGGGAGAGTGGCATAAGCATTCCGAGCTTATTGCGGAAAATAACACTCCGCTTTTCAGCTGGCACACCAACACGGATATTTTCCCCGATGAAACGGCTGACACGCAGATGCAGGCTTATATCTGCCAGCATAATGATGAATGGTATCTTATCAATTCACATACCGAGGGTATGCTTTCTCCGATGGGAAGCCCTGTATCGTCAGAAAAGGCGATAAAACTGACTGATGGTGCAATTTTCCGCACCAAGGATGCTGTTATAAAGGTCAGCATAAAAAAGAGCGTTAAAACAAATAACGAAACAAAACAAACAGATGATTTATTTTTATTCTGAAAAGGATTGAAAAAACTATGACTTTCAATGGTCTGACAGATAATCAGGCGGAGAGCCGCAGAAAACAATACGGCTCAAATCGCATAAAGGAACAGCCTCCGATAACGGCTGTCGGCGGCTTTTGTGAACGCTTCGGACGTGTTCCTGTAAAGCTTTATATCATAATCCAGCTTTGCTGTCTTATCTTCGGGATCATTTTTTCCCTTGGGAGCGGCTTAAGCGATGTTATAACCTGCGTTGTCGCTGTACTGATACAAGCGGCGGCTGTATTTATCGGCTGTTTATGTGAAAGCTCCTGTACAGGAAAGAGCGGGCGAAAAAAATCGACCTATAGCGAGCCTTTATGCAAGGTGTATCGCTGTGGAAATTCCGTATCGCACGTCAAGGCAGAGGATATCGTCAAGGGTGATTATGTTCTTCTCACGGCTGGGGATGTTGTGCCTGCTGAGGGCATAGTTCAGACAGGTGATGTTACCATTGAATACGGCGGCAGAACGGAGCTTATACGCAGGAAACGTGATAATGAGCTTGACGAGGATATCACGGGAGAATACACTCTTGAAAAGGATACTGTTATAACATCAGGTTATGCTGTAATAAAAATCACCTCTGTAAGCGAAGGTTTTGCTGAACAAAATGTAATATCAACAAAGATTTATACAATGAGTATTATAATATGTTCAATAATTGCCGCCGCTCTGACGATATTTTCGGCATATTCTGCTGAAAAAAGCGGCAGCTCATTCCTTCCGATACAGGCTTCATTCTATTCCTCACTAATTCTTATTGCAGGAGCGGCACTTAAAGATCCGCTTGCATTTTTCCTTTCAGTATGCAAAAGGGATATACGGATAAACGGTGCGGAGATATGCAGTCTTGCCCCGAAATGCGATTATTTCTTTATTGATAAAAACAGCTTTGCCGCTGACGGAAGAACTGAAGCAACAGGCTTTACAGATGGCAACGGTGTTACATACACACGCTTTTATGAAGTGCCTTATCCGCTTGGAACGATCGCTGTAACCGCCGCCGCAGAAAACACCTCAGCTCTTGTCAACAAGGGCAGGATATTCAGCTCCGACCCATATGAAGCGGCTGAAATGACCTTTATGGCGGAACGCTTAAAAAGCACGGTGGAGCTTGAAATAACCGCAGAGCTTGTTAAGGGAAAGCTCCCCCCGATATCCTGCAAGCGTTACTTAAGAGGTGAACCGAACGTTCTTATTGACAGCTGCAAAACCTGCTTCGATGGCAGTGGAAAGGAAAAGGACTTTACAAGTAGTGCCGCTGTAAAGGCTCTTGCAAACGAGCTTATTTTTCAGGGCAGTGCCGTTATCGCATATGCCGCAGAGCTTTGGGACGGCAGGCATATTTTCATCGGTCTGCTCACGATAAGGGAAAAATACCGCAGTGGGACTGATAACGCTTTTAAAGAGCTTGAAGAATATGGCTGTCACCCGATTTTGCTTGTAAAGGGCGAGGCTTCACTCCCCGACAAGGCTGCGGCAAATGCAGGAAGCGGTGATTCTGTAAGCTTTTCCGAGCTTATGTCAGAGGAAAATCCTTTGGCAAAGCTTAAAAAGGTTAAAATTATTACCGAAAATTATGATAAAAAGGCTCTGCTTGAAATTACCGCAGGAAAAAAGACTGCCATTTCCGCTGTGACAGTTGCGGATTCAGCTCTTGAAGCTACGGCGGTTTATGCCGCAGGCGGAAGCTGCACTGCCGCTGTGAAAATTGCCGATTGTGTTTCCTATGACGGACTTGCAGGTGCAGTAAGAAGCATAAAATGCACAGCTGAAATAAAGAAAGCGGCGGCGGCATATAATATTGTCAGAATCGTTATGCTGTTATTGGCGGCTTTCGCTTTATATTACGGAGCGGAAATAGGTTTGGCTGTCTGCATTGCGATAATTTTAATACTTGGCGGCTCGGCGGCTCTTATTGGAAGGATATGCAGGAAACGCTGTTCGGATATATGAATAGCAATGGGCGATGTTGCCTAAAAAAGGATAAGCTTATGAATAACCTTAAAAATATAAATAACGTTCCCTCGGGTGATTCTGTGGGAAATTTCATAATAAGCTCGCCATGTGTGATTTCGGGCGGCTTTGCAAGGCTTATTTCCGATAAGGGGGCTGTGCTTACCATTAATTCAGACGGAGTAGAGCTTTCGGATATATGCATTGAGCTTACCGACCCGAGAGCAGGAACCTCGCTCCGTGTTATCAAGGGCAAGCCAAGGCTTGACAGGGTTTATGTGAACGGAAAGGTTGAGGGAATTGATGGTGAGGACGGATATTTCGGAATCCCTACGGCTATTAACCTTGGAAAAATTCCTGCTGACAGGAAGTGTACCGCCCTTTTTAAGGTAAATATTCCCTGCAAGGCTCAGATAAAATCGGAGCTTGAAGGAGTTGAGGTTTACCGTGAAAACGGTGGGAGCGAGCTTTCAAGCGGTGAAAATCTCATCAGACTGGATATTTCGCCGACAAAATCGGGAGCTTTGCTTGCAGGTGATATAATCATATGCACAGCTCTTTTAAGACGAATATTTTTTACGGCTGAAATTGCTGAAAATGTCAGCGATTATAAGGACGAACAGCTTGTTTTTGAGCCTTTGCCTGAAAATGAATACATAATAAATCAGCCTGACACACTTTATCCTGATAATAATGATGAAATATCACCTATGCCATATGATGAGAATGCTTCTGCACCCGAGGAACGAATGATAATTGAGCGTGGAATGCTCGTAAAGCTTGACGGAGATGAAATTGAAATCGAGCTTATTTACGATAACGTTTCCTTCCCGATGGAGGTTGATGCTTTCGCCTTTATGTCGGACGAAAACGGCAACGTTACACAGAATGACAGATTCGTATTTTTCGGGAACGATCATTCCGCAGACGGCAGTGTAAAGCTGCTTAATGCACCCGATAAAAAGGTTTTTTATATTAATCTGAAAAAGCTCCCGAATGATGTCGATTTTATCGATTTTGCGTGGTCTATATATGATAATCCTCTCGGACTTAATTTGAAGGATCTTTCAAATCCTGCTGTAAGGATACATACTTCGGACGGAAAAGGATTTATATTCATTCTGCCGAAGCCGCTTGATTCGGGAACGGTCGTTGGAATAGAGCTTCTGCGAAAGGAGGACGGCTTCCGTTTATCTCCGCTAGGTATGCTTTACCCGAAAGGACTGGAAAGCCTTTGTCGGAATTACGGACTGCATATAAAATATTGAATAAGGCTATTTTCTGGGATTTTGACGGCACGCTTGTGTATTCGGAGCATCTCTGGAGCGGCTCGCTGTATAAAACGCTACAGAGATATACTTTACATAAGGATATATCTCTTGACGATATACGTCCTGCGATGGCTCATGGTTTTTCGTGGGATTATTATGATGAAGATCTGCATGAGCTTGTCGGCGAAAAATGGTGGGATTTTACATTTGAACATATACGGAGAGTATATAAATCGGTTGGTATTACAGATAGTGAGATAAAAATACTCCTGCCGTTGTTTAAAAGGGTTATACTTGAAAAGGAAAATTATCATCTTTACGATGATACGATAGAAACCCTTGAGGAATTGAAAAATCAGGGATTCCGTCATTTTCTGCTGTCAAACAATTATCCCGAGCTTGATGAAACTATGGATAAAATCGGACTTTCGCAATATTTTGACGGAATGATTATTTCTGCACAGATAGGTTATGATAAACCGAGAAAGGAAATTTTTGAAGCCGCATTGAAAACCGCAGATTTCCCCGATAAATGCTTTATGGTCGGGGATAATCCGCAGAGCGATATAATGGGTGCAAATGCGGTGGGGATTCCTGCGATTCTTGTTCACAATGACGGTTATGAGGGTTCAGTCGGGGAGTTAAGAGGGATTGTGGAGATGATATCACTCTTGCTGAAATAACATTTTTCTTTTATGTGCTTTTCAAAATGATTTCACATTCCAAACACATATACCCTGTAATATATAAATGTAATCAAAAAAGCTAAAAAACGAAAGGCGGCATTTATATGTACGATTCTGATAATTATATTTATTCAAACGGCAGCTTCACTCCTGTTGATCCTGAACAGAAGCCTCCAAAAAAATCGGGCGGTGCAGGAAAGATAATTGCGGCTGTACTTGCGGTTGTTATTATCGGCGGTGCTTCAGGCTATGGCGGTGCTTATCTAGCTCGTTCGAACGAAGCTGAAAGCGTTTCTTCCTCTGCTCCTGTTCAGACGGAGGTTTCACTTTTCACACAGACTAAATCAGATGCTGACAGCGATAATATCAACACGGCTACAACCTTATCCACATCTAAAAAGACATCAAGCGATGAGCTTACCACCAAGGAAATTATCAACAAAGCGTGCGATTCCGTTGTTCTTGTGTCCTCGACGTTTACCTCCGCAGGTTCATCTGGCACGGGAACAGGTATTGTTTTCAGCAAGGACGGTTACATTATAACCAACGCTCACGTTATTACAACGGAAGTCAGAACAAGCATAAGCAACAACTCGGGCGGTTATGATCCGTTCAGTGATTTCTTCGATAATTTCTACAACAGCTTCGGAGGTTCAAGCTATCAGACAGAGGTCATTACAGCTGACAAGGTTATGATCACCATCGGTGACGATGACGAAGAAAATGAATATGACGCAAAAATTGTTGGCTATGACGTAAACACAGACCTTGCGGTGCTTAAAATTGAAGCCAGCGGTCTTACACCTGCGGAGATAGGTGATTCTTCAACGCTTGAAATGGGCGATAAGGCTGTAACGCTGGGTTATCCTCTCGGACTTGGACTTTCCGCTTCGGACGGTATCATTTCGGGACTTAACAAGGAAATGAGCGTTGAAGTTGCAGGCGGTACAGCAACAATGGTACTTCTCCAGACAGATGCGGCTATCAACCCTGGTAACTCGGGCGGTCCTCTGCTTAATGGCAAGGGTCAGGTAGTTGGCATTACGTCATCAAAAATTGCAAGCTCCAGCGTTGATGGTGTTGGCTTTGCAATTCCGATAACAGACGCTCTGCCGATCCTTAACGAGCTTATGACAACAGGTACTGTTAAAAACACCACTCCAAAGATCGGTATTACTGGTACGCAAATCACATCGGCTGTTAAACGTTATTACGGACTTCCTGTTGACAGCGGTGTACTTGTTGCATCGGTTGAACCTGGCTCATGTGCAGAGGCAGCAGGAATTGAAGAAGGCGATGTTATTGTCAAAGCAGATGGCAAGGATATCGCCGATATGGACGAGCTTGTAAAAATCAAGAACAAGCACAAGGCAGGCGAAAAAATGACGCTCACCCTTGCAAGAAGCGATGGAAACATTGAGGTTGAGCTTAC
>CAYOAV010000071.1:0-8549 GCA_964402055.1 uncultured Ruminococcus sp.
ATTGACATTGAAAATGCAATGAAGGAGCGACAGAGAAATCCCGAAGCATATAAGCGTTGGGCTACTCTACAAAATCTTAAAACTATGGCTAACACGGTAAACTATTTGACCGAGCATAATCTCCTCGACTATGATAAGCTCTCGGAGAAAACCGAAGCTACAAGAGATAGTTATAATAGCACTCGTAGTCGTATTAAGGAAATTGAGAAACGCTTAAAAACCATTGAAGAAGATATACACAACATCGACAATTATCGCAAAGCAAAGCCGATAGCTGACAAACTTGAAACTGTTGTTTTCAAGGAGCGTTATCGCAAGGAACACGAGGCAGATTTGATTATCTTTTCTGCTGCCGAAAAGTATCTGAAGAAAAGATTTAACGGTGGAAAAGCTCCGCTTATCAAGGAACTTCGTGCTGAACAGAAATCTCTCCAAGTCGAGAAAGACAAACTCTATGAGAGCTACTATTATGAAAAATCGGAACTCTCCGAATTACAGACAATGAAGAGAAACATTGATATGATTTTGGGTAGAGATGTTAGTAAAGAACAGGAACGTTCTAAGAAACGTTCGGGAGAACTTGAATAAAAAAATAACGGCAGACAATGTAGGAATACTACAAAGTATGCCGTTTTACTTTTAATCGTGTTTGTTATTGATGATGTTGTCTGAGAATAGCGAAGCGTTTATCAGGTCTGCGGGAGTTACATCTAATGCGTCTGCAATGTCGTAAAGAACTTCAAAAGAAAAGCTGTGTGCCGCATTCGGAGCTTCTATCACACTGAGCAGGGAACGGCTTATATTCGCTTTCTCCGCAAGCTTCTCTTGGGACATTCCTCGTACTTTCCTTAGCGATGAAATCGCAATCCCCAACCGAATAAATCTATCACGATTTTTGAAAGAAACCTCTTTTCTCATAAGCTGTCCTCCGTAAAAATCTTCTATTTTATTATATATCTTTTGGTTGTTTTATTCAGCATCACGAGAAAATCACTTGACTTACTTGTAAGACAATAGTATAATATTTATAGCGATTTGCTTATTAGGTGCGACATTTACTCATTTTTCGAAAATTTCATCTGAAAGATTAAAGCCAAAGCTACAAGAAAAAGTAGTTTTGGCTGAAATTATATATTCCGTTGTTCTGAAAATGATACACCGGTATAAGTTACAATGAGGATACAAACAATAAATGGAGGTATTTTTATGAAACGTAAACCTTGTACTCTTTGAGTGACCTCTCCCAACTCACGCTGTTCCCAAGCGTTAGTCACTTTGATGTTACAAACAAGATTGTACGAACGCTGATGAAGGGCGATGAGGTGGTCAAGTGTATCAAGATGATTTGCGATTTTCGTCTGTTCCGCTTGAGCAGCTTGTCAAATAAACGGGACTTTTTATGTACAGAGTGTTTTCCGCCCTCCTCGGCAAACTCGTCAACGCTGACGATTGCCTTGTTTTTTCTTCCGCCGATATTTGCGTGAAGCGGAACTATTTTGTTTGCTCCCGTGCGGATGTTCCAGATAAAATGGCTGTTGCTTTCGGGAACAACGCTTTCAATCAGCCTGCCCATATAATCCTGAGTAAGCTCCTTGTCCGAGCCGCCCCAAAGTCCTTGCAACGCTTTTTCAATTGTTTTAATTATCTCCATTTATTTACGCAATACAATTCCACTTTTTCATGGATAACAGCGAATAAGCAAGTGCTTTTAATAAATAAGCAATAAAAAGGATAGGTATATTGAGTGTTACGGAGTACATTCCGCCCAACTGGTTTGCAACAAAAACAGCTCCAAACCACTCACCGCCAAAAAATCCTGAAACAAAGTATGGGCATACAAGCATTACAAATGAAATAAAAAAGGCGAATACAGCATTTTTCGTAAACGTAACAACTACGCATATAAATAGTGCTGCAATTACCCACGAAACCGATTTAAGAAGTGCGTCATTCCAAAAATACTGCCACAAAGAAACACCCGAAAACCCGCTGTATCCCAACAGATTTTCAACGCTCAGATGAGCATTGTCACCATATCTCAGCATAAACACTGTGTATTTTGTAAAAGAAAGCAACATTGATTGTGCAAATGCGATAACACCTGCCGATAAAAGCTTTGCGGTGCATATTTTGCTTCTGCCATTTCTTGCCGTAAGCAGCATTGCAACAGCCTCTGAGCGATATTCCTGCTCAAATACGGGAATAATAAGACAAATGATAACCAGTGCGGCAATATAGTTATATCCTGAAGAACTAAAAAAATCAACCCAGTCGGTATCGTAAAAGAAAACACCTTCGCCACGGCTTTGATAATATTCACACTTTTGCAGAATGTACTCAACAGTAGCCTGCTCAGCCAGTGCCTTGTTATACTGAAAATTATGTTCATCAAAAGCGTCCAGCGTAATTTCGTTTTGTTTGTATGCAGTAATCACATCCTCGTGTTCAGCCATGACCTTACAGATTTCATCATACCGCTCCAGTACAAGGCTGTATTTTTCTTCGGTATATTCACCGCCAAGTTCCTCCATGTAAGCTTTGTATATTGTATCGGAGTAGCTTCTCTCATAATTTCGAGGAATTAAACCAACCACGATTTGTATGAGTACCGCTACGATAATCACGCAAAGATATTTTAAGTTAAACGCTTTGCGAAATTCATAGAGCAAGAGGTTCATAGCTTATCACCGTCCGCACTGCTTTCATCAAAATAATACATATAAACATCTTCAAGGGTTGGCTGTACAACAAAAGCATCCTCAAAGGGCTTTTCGCTGTCGACAATATGGAGTATAACATTCTCTCCCTGCTTTATAAGATTTGCATTTGAATGTGTCAATACATATTCCTCGGCTTTATCGGAGGCGGATATTTTGTTCCAGACCTTTCCGTCTATGCTGTTCTTTACATTTGCCGTACTGCCCGAATGTACTATTTTGCCTGCTTTCAGCAAAATAACATTGTCCGCAACAGTTTCCACGTCCGAAACAATATGTGTTGCAATAATGATAATCTTATCTCTTCCTATGTGACTTAGAATATTGCGAAAACGCATACGCTCTTTCGGGTCAAGTCCTGCTGTTGGTTCGTCAAGTATCAAAAGCTTAGGATCGTTCAAAAGACAAACAGCAATTCCAAGACGGCGTTTCATTCCGCCTGAGTATTCACCATACCTTCGCTTGCAATCAGATGTCATATTGACAAACTGCAACAACTCCTCTATTCTGCTTTTGGAATTTTCAATCCCTTTTAATTCGGCAAAATATTTCATAAGTTCATATCCTGTAAACGATGGATAAAAGCCTGTATTCTGAGGAAGATATCCTAATATATTGCGAAAATCTCTGCCCATTTTTGAAGTTTCAACGCCATCAAGCATAATGCTTCCGCTTGTTTGTGTAATCAATCCTGCAAGAATATTCATAAGTGTGCTTTTGCCTGCACCGTTAGGCCCTAAAATTGCATGGATTCCATTTTCCAGTGTGACAGTAATGTCATCAAGTGCATTCTTGGTTTTGTATTTCTTTGAAATTCCGTTAAATTCAAGCTTCATAAGATCACCTCTTTCTCGGCTTTGCGTAAACATTCCACGCAACTGCAATACAGGCAATTGAAATCAATATCGAAATCGCAATAGCAATAGACAGCCTGCTGACAGATGCTCCGAATATATTGATGTAGTCAAATGAATTAAAATAGCTTTTTATATTCAAAAGACCTTGCGGAAGAATACCACGCAAGAAATTATAAGCCCTGTACTCAAAGGATAAAGCGCCATTATATTCTGTCGAATATGCAAAGAAATATGTGATAACAATGAGCGGTGAAAGAGTTGCGAACAAGGCTATGCCAAGCGACGGCAGCTGTTGACGAAACAGCGCCGCTAACATTGCTGTAATTGCAATTACGGTATAATAAAAAATCAGCTTGCAAAGTAGCTTTATCAGAAGAAATGCACCGATAGAAATTGTATACGGGCAAAACTCAAACTCCTGATAAATCTGAATAGGCGCTGATAAATCGCTTATATCAAAGCATAAAATTCCGACAATCAGCTGAACTGCTGCGGCTGTAATTGCAATTACTGTAACAATTAAGGCGACAGAAATCAACTGTCTTAAAAACAATGTGCGTTGTCCGTTTTTTGACGAAAAAATCATCTTGTACGCACCGCAAGTAATATCCATAGTAAGCATTCTGACGGTCATCATAATGACAAGCATAATGAGTGCATATTCCCATATCGTATTGTCAAAAAAATTTTGAGTGGACTCGATATTTCCTGCATTTATCAACTGCAAATCAATAACCCTGTTGTATTTTTCAATCACAATTTCATTCGTTTTTATCGTTGTTTCATTGACAACAGAATTGCTTTTTTCCTCGGCAATATGATACAATGCATCCTCTATCATATTTGTGCGACTGTCGGGGAATTCCCTGTAAATATAATCAGCAAGGCTATAAGCCTTTTGACAGATGAGATAATCCGCCATGAGATTTTCTCCGTACTCTCCCTCTGTTTCAAAAGCTTTATCTCCAAGCTCGCTAATCTGAGCGCCGATTTTCTCGCATTTATTGTAAAGCTCCGTGCATATTTCATCACCGATTTTCTCGCTTTCACGCATTTCCGACAGCAACGTTTCGTAAGGAATATCAGACTCGTTTCTGCTACGGACTGCATTGACAACAAACACGGCAAAAAAAGCAACAACAATCGAAATGCAGATATACATATATCGGGAGGAAAAAAGCTTTTTTATTTCATAAAGCATATTTTATTCCTTTCCTGTTTCAAGCGTTTTGCTTTCCGTGTTTCCATTCTCAAAGATAAAGAGGAGATTTTTGTTTGTGTCAATAATAAAGATATGCTCCATTGAGCTTGTAGAGGCAATATTCAGATAATCTGAGGGTGTATATTCCTTATCGGAATCAGAATTGAATGTGATTTTGATTGCATTGTTGTTTTCAAAGGAATAGAAATAGCACTCCTTTGTAAGAAAGCTCTGATAATATATTCCGCTATCTGCAACATAATAATTCACATAGCAATCTTCAATCAGCTTTTGCAGGTCTGAGCCGTCCAACTCTGCCACATAAAGAACAGGCGTTTCGTTTTCGTATTTTACATAGTAAAGGTTTTCATTCTCGGTGCATACCTGTCCTATTTTATCATCAAGCTTTGTTATTTTCTTTGTTTCGATTTCAAAATTATACAATTCCAGATTTTCTGTTGTATAATAGATATATTCATCACCAACGCAAAAGCCGTTGCAGGCGGTTGTCGAGATCATCTCAGGCTCTGTTTGCATTTCGGTATTAAGATTGTATGTAAAAAAATAAGTCGGACACACCACATACAACAAATCGTCCTTAATCACCAAAGCCGTAATAATACTTTTGCAATCGGGATATATCTCTTTTTCATAATCGGTAGAATAAGTATTTTTCAGTATCGTTATCTGATTTTCTCCGTCAAGGCAACATACCTTGTCATTATCTATGTAATAAATTCCGTCGGCAGCAGCAACAGGAGAACAAAAATCCTGCCAGCTCATACAGCCTGTCGAGCTTAGCTCGCTGTGTGCGCAACCTGCCAAATTGCAATAATACTGAACATGACCGCTTTCCAGATTGATTTTTATATTCGGATAATTGAAACTGTAAAAGTATTCCGAATCAATAGTTGTTGTAAGCCTCATAATATTGTATGGTTTATCATCATAAGTGAAATCAACAACATCAATATTAAGCTGTTCGTTTGCTATTTGCTCTTCTACTTTTGAAATATCAACATAAGCCTCTTCGTTTTCAGCTTGATTGCAAGCACATAATGACATAATCAGCAAAGCGTTTGCAATACAGAATATTTTCTTGGTATTTTTCATAATTTTCATCTCCGTTATTCATTGTATTTGCACTCGTATTTTTGGTGTAGCGTAGGAAGATAAGTCTTCGTTAGGTTCTGCAGGCGTTGCGATTACCTGAAATGTATGCATACCCGATTCGGGAATATATTCACCCGGAATCGTATACTGGAAAGTTTTTAATCCATTTGAACAATTTACCATGCAAGAAAAATTATTGTCAAAAGCACTTACCATGGCTCCATCGCATAAAACAAAAATATAATACGAAATCTCTTTTGCATCACCACTATTGAACTTAACTAGTAGATCATCTTCTTTCAGATCTAAAATAACGTCATTATAAAAATGCATTTCCAATGCTTTGTTATTGTTTTCTTCAACCGTCAGTATTCCAACATCTATTCCGTAGTTTTCTTCTTTTTGAGGTACATTTACATAAGCTTTGTCATTTGAATTTTGGCACTTATTTTCTGATGAATATACTGTGTTTACAATAGTATACGAAATTTCTCCGCCATACGCCCCCAATCCAAGTTTAGGTATATCTTCAGGGAAATATACAGTTTCTACTGTGATTATGCCCACATCATCTGAACACATAAAACTTACATCTATGGTCATCTCCTCGAAAGCATCTACTAAAATATCATTCACAGCTTTATAATCACTATTGTTTACACAGAAATCAATCGGCACTCCATCTGCTATAATCCATAGGCGCATGGGGATATTCTCTGTAATCATACTTTCATCCGGAGATACATTTGTCTTAAGCTTAATATTTACAATTTCACCTTTAATGATTTCCATTTTATTTTCTATTGGAACGGATATGTCATCCGATGAAAAAACATTTAATGATGCACTGAAAGAAAAATCAGAGGTGCTTGTGCCATCAATTTCGGACAAGCTATCCATAGTTACGGTTGATACATCAGAAGTATTGGTTGCTGACTGATAATCTATATCGTAATTTTCTTTATCGGAACAACCATTTAATAACATTGCCAACATCAAACAAATCACAAATATACTCTTTTTCATTATTTCGCTGTTTTCCCTTCTCAATATTTAGTTTAAGGGGCGACTATCATTTATACATGATAAATTCGCCCCTTTATTGCGATTGATTAGAATGCGTAATTACATTCTTGTGATGAAGATCCGAATGCCGATGAAGATGTTGTTGTTTTTGAATTACAGTAAGTGTATGCACCGGAATAAGAGGCTGTCTTATATGCGCTGATACTGTTTGCTGTTCCTGAATTTGAAATAGCTGTTGATGAGGTTGAAGTAGTTAATGTACCGGTGATATTAAATGTTGTTTTCAACGATGAACTCGTAGAAATATCAGATACAACACCATAATAATATACATTCACGCCGCTATAGGGCTGATAATAATCTGTATATACTCTTGAACGTATTGTAACAGTACCTCCAGTACCGCCACTAGTAGTTTTGCTACTTGTTCCTTTGTATGAAATTGCACTCGCACTCATTCCACTCATAGCAACAGCCATTGTTGTAGTAGCAATCAAGGCTGCAAAAGTTTTCTTGAAAGTTCTTTTCATAATAAACGTCCTTTCTGACTTGGTGAGAAAAAGAAAAATAATCACATACGGCTTATAAACTGAATTCTATTATTAATTACTCCTAAGCAAAGAATCAACGCCATAATGGCGAACGCCCATGACAAGGAACTTACAAGAATTTGCCAATCAAAGCATATTGCTATTGAAAATAAAATTGCTTCTACCGCCCAAACAATCAGTGTTCTAAACTTATAAACCTTACGCTCTGTTTGATCTAATGGTTTGTTATGATCCTGAACAGGTGCAAAGCACAAAATTATAACACTGCTTGTAATAGTAATAATCGTGTAGATCAAATTCGTTATCGGAGTGAACCTGATTACCAGAAGTATCAGCACAATTATCACCATTGAGTATATATAACATCGAACATCAGTTTTGGCATGAAATCCCCCTGCATAGCTTCGCAATGGAAAATAGAACATCATAAACAGAATGGCTTGCAGCAATGACTTCAATATGAGTCCTATTATTATGATTGTTACAATATTCAGAAGAATTGTGAAGCCTTGTTGAAAACCGTATCGATAAATCTCCCGATTCTCACCTTGAACCGTGTTGTTTTCCTCAAGTTTTTGGGTAATTGTTTCTGCCACCTTTGAAAACATTAGAACTTGCGAAGGTTCCTAGCGTTCTGCGGTAGCGGTTCCTGATGCGTGATGCAGATGCAAGCAGAATTCACAGTCATAGTAGTGATAGCTAATGCAAATGCTGCTAAAACACCGGCATATTTTTCGATGAACTTCTTCACAACAATCCACCTCCCTTTCTGTTTTCTGGCAATTGAAGTATACCATAAAAGGCGTGCTTGTGCGAGAACTTGTAGTGAAATGCAGGGTTTCTTGCAGTCAAATGTCAAAAACATCATTTTTGTAGTTTTGGGAATGCTTTAATTACTCTGGGAGATAGAGTAATAAATCAGTGGTGAAAATCCGGTTATCATGAGCAATTTCCATATATCCGTTGTATTTTTTCACAACCTTTTCAATATTCTTTATGCCGAATCCATGATTACATGCATCTTTCTTCGTAGTTACAATCTCTCCATTCTCATAACGCACATCCGTTTTATACGGATTTGACA
>CAYOAV010000072.1:0-3042 GCA_964402055.1 uncultured Ruminococcus sp.
TCAAGAAATTTCAGACTTGCAAGCTTTTTCTGAAATTCCCCAAGCCTTTTTTCCTTTACATTCACCTGCTTTAATTCCTTGATCGACTTAAATTCTTTACGCAAATCGTCAAGAAAAAGAGGGTCGATCACCTTATGTATATTCTCGATAGAAGTATAGTGCATACCGCCCTTACGTCTTGTTTCGGGATTTAATGTACTTTCAAAAACTGCACCGAAAATCGTGGGGCTTATCATACTCCAGTCAAAATCCTCACTTGCATTTTTTAAAAGCAGATCAACTATTTCCTCGTCAAATTGAGGTATATCTATATCACCTGCAAAAAGTCCGCCGTTTACATACGGAAATTTCGCAACCATTGTATCATCATATGGATCTCTGTTTTCAGGCATTGTATCAAGTATTCTGAAAAGCTCTATCAAAGCCTTACGAACATCTTTTACAGCATATTCCTTTAAATAATCATGGAACATATCACGTCTGCCGAAAATTCCTGCGTCCTCCGCATAAAGACAGAAAACAAGACGGACGCAAAGCTTATTAAGGCTATGTAAATCCTCTGCCGAGTCAGGGTTATGATAATGCTTTAATATCGCATTATACAGCTTGCCGACAATTTCGCCTGCCTGTAAGGAAACCTCCATTTCCTTTTTTATATGCTCGCTTTCCGTATCTACAAGGAATTGCAAACGATGATATTCCTGCGATAAGTCTTTAAGAAAAATCTGTTCAGGCTCGCCTTTTGGATTTTCCATATCATAAACAAGAAATTCACTGAAATTGCAAATTATTATCCAACGTGGACGCTTTGAATATCCAAGCTCATCACCATAGCGTTTAGCTTGCTCAAATGGAGTAAGGAAAGAACCATCTGATTGCTTGATACCCTTGCGTAGATCCTTGTTCAGTGCTTTCTGTTCAATCAGAACGTGCGTAGCTTCGATATAACCGTCAATAAATGATGTATGGTCAAGCATAACCTTATCTTCAAATGATATAAATTCAGCTATATCCTTAACACCATAAACGTGTTCAAGTAAATCTATCCAAAATTTTTGCGATTCACCCTTTTCGTAGCCCTTACCATTCCAATATTTGGCAAATTTTTCAGCCGCTTTTCTTTGTTCCTTAGCGTTCATCATCTTTTCCTTTCATACTCAAAGCAAGTCATAACCTATCTGCATATTTATCTCTGAATATTCAACACCCTTTGAAAACAGCTTTGCACCGTTTATTTTATCCATTTCAGAAAGCTCACCATTTTCGTACAGGTATGCTCCCCAAAAAAGCTTTATTGCCGATATGCCGAAAAGTGCAAAATACACTTTTGAAACAATATCGCCGTCAGAAAGTGCCTCAGGGAGATGCCTGTAAAGGAAATATTCGGCTATATTATGCAGTTCCTCATTTGCGGAAAAATCCGTTCGGAATTTATTTTCTTCAAGCTTTTTCATCATTTCATTCCATTCGTCCGAAACGCTTTCCATTTTTTTCAGGAGCGAAATAACGTCATCATTCTGCATTTCATCAACTATAAAATTATAGTCCGAATAACTGTCTTTTATTTCAAAATTACCCTCCGCTAACATATCCTGCATTTCTATCGCCAATGCACAGCATTTTCTAACAGCAACAAAAGGCTCTCCGCAACATAAGCCGAAAAGCCTGTCCCTTATCTGAATTATTGCTCTTTCTATCGGTTCATCGGGCAGATCATCGCCGTATGAAATATATGAGCTTTCTTTCATAATAAGCTCTGCGGCGGCTTCACAGCATAAGCCAACTCCAATTTCTGTTCTGTCTGAAAAAAAGCTGCGGAATCTTGGATGATCGGTACAGATTCCGCAGAGAGCATTTTCTCCGAGTGTCAAATAAACATCGCAGAGATTGGAAGCATTCAAAAACGGGCATTTTTCGTCCTCTGATAGTACAAAATATGATGTTCCGTCTTTTTCGGCTATATTTTTTCTAAGCTTTTCGCCAAACGAGCCACTGACGGAGCGATATTTTTCAAGCGTTGCTCCGTCAATGTCGATTTCCCAGCCTTTACAACAGGTATCAGTGCATTTATCCGCAATACAGCGGAATTTTTTATAATATTCGGGAAAATAAAGCATTTTTTACAGTCCCTTGCAGGTTTTTGAATACAATATAAACGAGAGAAGCACGCAGATTATCTGTGCGGCATTAACTGAAAGCGTAAATCCAAACGCAAGCTTGAAAACGATAAGGTCGAGAACCAACGGACTTCCCGTATCAAGACCGACTGACAGCGTATATGCAAGCCATGACAGATATGGCACGCCCTCGCATATGGTCCCCAGTATAGTTCCGAGTAAAATTCCTGCAAGCAGGAAAAAGAGGAACGCTATTGTGCGTTTTAAACCACTGCTCATAATGTTATCACTCCTTTGCTGTCAGCTTGCTAAATACAAGTCCGCAGAGAAGCCAAAACATCGGTGCGGCAAGAATAGAGCTGAAGCTGAAAAAGCTTTGAATTACATATGATGTAATTGCTGTAAACAAGGCAATATTGAGCCAATCAATCTTTTTGGCAATTTTTCCGAAGGCTTTTTTTATCGTTGCTCCGAGGAAAATAATGTACGCTACAGCTGCTGGGATTCCTCTTGTTGCGGCGGTATAAAGAAATTCATTATAGCTTCTGTCTATTGAGCATACCACAAGCTCGCTGTTGCCAACCTGATATTTTGCAAGCAGATCGGGACCTATGCCGAGGATAGGGTGCTCCTTGATATAATGGAGGCTTCTTTCCAATCCGATTCCATAAAGCGACTGATCGTTTGTATATGAATATGAAAGCACTATGAAAAGTCTGAAATATGCATCATAATATGCGATTGCCTTATCTCTTATGTATATACCCTGAAATATCCATATCAATGCGAAAATCACAGCCATACCGACTGCCGAGCCTGCATAGCGATAAACAGACTTATCCGAAAGAACCTTTCTTGAAGCAAATACCTTAATTGTGATTATGATAAATGCCGCAGACATACCTATTATCGGCACAATTGACGA
>CAYOAV010000072.1:3142-8382 GCA_964402055.1 uncultured Ruminococcus sp.
ATATGCTGGAAAACGGCAAATGCAGACTGAACCACACCTGCGGCAACCATAACATCAGCAATTACACGGATAGTATTCTTTTTCGTAACGCAAGCCGCAAGGCAGAATATTCCAAAATATGCCAACAGCGAGAGCAGACCCTCATAACGTCCGATTTCCCCCGAAAGTGCGGTATTGATAATCTCACTCGGGTCGCTGAATGAATTTGAACGAAGAACTGCACCGTAATAGGAAACAAACGCCCATACCGCCATAAAAGCGACTACCCATAATATCTTTTCCTTTTTAAACGAAAGCGTACCCTTTATCATTGCGATAAGGAAGAAAAGTATTGCGGCGAATCCTGTAAAATAAAGTCCTGCACTCATAAACGCAGGCGAAGCTCCCATACCATATACTATAAATCCGACTATCTGCGGAAATATAACACAAGCCGCCAACACAGGCATTATCAGACTTTGGAGCGTTTCCGCTCTCATATTGAGGATAAAATTTGATTTTTCAGTTGTTCCGAAAATGGTTTTTGGCTGCTTTTTTGGGTTTTGATTTTCCATAACAAACCTCCGATAGGAAAAAATCCCTGCGTAAAAATTTCCGCAGGGATAAGGCTGACCCTTTTGGATCAACAAATTATTTAGCGTATTCAACTACACGGCTCTCACGGATAATATTGATTTTGATCTGTCCTGGATAGTCCATTTCGTCCTCAATTCTCTTGGCGATATCCCTTGCAACGATAACCATTTTTTCATCGTTGATCTTATCGGGATAAACCATAATGCGAACCTCACGTCCTGCCTGAATAGCGAAGGATTTTTCAACTCCGTCATAGGAGCAACAAATTTCCTCAAGCTTTTCAAGACGCTTGATATAGTTTTCGTAATTTTCACTTCTTGCACCCGGTCTTGCCGCAGAAATAGCATCAGCCGCCTGAACAAGAGCTGCAACAACTGAACGTATTTCAACATCACCGTGGTGAGCCTCGACAGCGTGAATAACCTCGGGGCTTTCCTTATACTTACGGCAGACATCGACACCAATCTGAACGTGCGAACCCTCGATCTCGTAGCTCAGAGCCTTACCGATATCGTGAAGAAGTCCTGCTCTGCGTGCAAGATTTGCATCAACTCCAAGCTCGGATGCCATAATTCCTGCAAGATGAGCGACCTCAATAGAATGGTTAAGTACATTCTGACGGTATGATGTTCTGTAATGAAGTCTACCAAGCAGACGAACAAGCTCATGGTTAAGACCATGCACATTCGTTTCAAGGACAGCTCTGTCGCCCTCCTGCTTCATAATATGCTCAACCTCACGGCGAGCCTTATCAACCATTTCCTCAATGCGTGACGGATGGATTCTTCCGTCTGCTATAAGCTTTTCAAGGGCAATTCTTGCAACCTCTCGGCGAGCCTGATCGAAGCAGGAAAGAGTGATAGCTTCGGGAGTATCATCAATAATAAGGTCAACGCCTGTAAGCGTTTCAAGCGCCTTGATATTTCTTCCCTCACGTCCGATAATTCTGCCCTTCATTTCGTCATTAGGCAATGGAACTACCGACACAGCTGATTCGGAAACCTGGTCTGCAGAGCATTTTGAAATTGCCAGCGAGATAAGATTTCTTGCCTTTTCCTCGCATTCGTCCTTTAACTGCTGCTCATAAGACTGAATTTTAAGAGCCTTTTCATGCACAAGCTCATTTTCAAGCATTGAAAGAAGATGCTCCTTAGCCTGCTCCATCGTAAACTGGGAAATTTTTTCAAGTATTTCCATCTGCGATTTTTTGATAGTATCGGCTTCTTCAAGCTTTTCTTCTGCCTGCTTGATTTTCTTCTGAAGTATTTCATCCTTTTTTTCAAGGCTGTCATTCTTCTTATCGAGATTATCTTCCTTCTGCTGGATTCTGCGTTCCTGACGGGAAATTTCACTTCTGCGTTCCTTAAGCTCCTTTTCAAGCTCATCACGGCTTTTCTGAATTTTCTCCTTAGCGTCTAAAAGAACGGTTTTTTTCTGATTTTCCGCCTCTGTCTTTGCCGCTTCAACAAGCCTCTCGGCTTCCTTTTCAGCTGAACCTATAGCCGCTTCCGCCTGCTTTTTACGGTGATTAATTCCTACATAGAAGAATACACCGCCGCCAACGCCGAAGCCAACTATAAGCGCAATGACAGCTGCAATGATGACTGATGTGTCCAAATTCTTGACCTCCCCATTAAAACATAAATATCGCTCGGAAGATCTGAAAAGAGGATTTCACACAATATATCGAATAAAGTATTTGCTAAAGCTATAATATTGCCAATAATTTACAGCAGCTAACGCCTGATATTAATATCCGATTATTATCCTCAAATGTTAAATTTCGCTACATAACGTATAATTTTATAAATTAAATACCCTCTGTAAAAAATAACCCAACTCCGCAATGGAGCTTAAAAGTGATAATTAATATATGAAACCTCTATTCATCATAATAGAGCGAGTAAAAATTGAACTGCAATTTATTTTTAAGAGAATAAAGCAGCTTTACTAAAACGTTTAAGGCGATGCAATATTCTCTTTGTTACAAACCTGCAATCGAACTGCAAGCAATTGCATTTACTTTACTATTGTAATATAAAACTCACTTCTTGTCAAGGTTATTTTAACATTTTCACACTTTTTAATAATTAAAAACAGAATTAACTGTGAAAAAAGACGATTGACAAAAAAATAAAAGTGTGATAACATAATTTATAACACGTTGATAAAGGAAGGCAAGGCTCAATAGTGAGCTTACAGAGAGCTGTGGTCATCGGCTGTAAACCATAGCAGGCTTCAGAGTATTGCAAACCGCCTTTTGAGTGCGTTTAACCAACGCCGCAGGTCTGCGTTAAAGGCATTTAATGAGGTGTACTCGTTTTCGGGTGCATAAATTAGGGTGGAACCACGGTTTTTATCGTCCCTGATGCTTTAAAAAAGCGTCAGGGCGTTTTTATTTTCTCAATATAGGGAATAATACAACATAACTGACGAAGTAAAAATGGAGGTATAAAAAATGGTAAGGCTTACACTTAAGGACGGCAGTATCAGAGAATGCGAAAAGGGTGCATCAGCTGCCGAGGTCATCAAGGGTATCGGAATGGGTCTTTATAAGGCGGCTTGTGCTGTAAAGCTCGGTGACAAGGTATGTGATATCCGCACAAAAATCGAAGAGGACTGCGAATTTGAGGTTCTTACATTTGATACAGAGGACGGCAAAAGGGCGTTCAACCATACAGCGTCGCATATCCTTGCACAGGCTGTAAAGCGTCTTTACCCCAATGTAAAGCTTGCGATAGGTCCTTCTATCCAGGACGGTTTTTATTATGATTTCGATGCTCCCAAGGCATTCACTCCCGATGATCTTACAAAGATTGAAGTGGAAATGAAGAAGATCGCCAAGGAGGGCATTGAGCTTGAAAAATTCGAGCTTTCTCCCGAAGAAGCAATGAAAAAGCTTGAAGAAATGGGCGAACCCTACAAGGTTGAGCTTTGCAAGGAGCATGCTGACAAGGGTGAACCTATATCATTCTACAAGCAGGGCGACTTTATCGACCTTTGTGCAGGACCTCACCTTGCTTCAACAGCTCCTGTAAAGGCTGTAAAGCTTCTTTCCTGTACAGGTGCATACTGGAGAGGTGATTCCAAGGGCAAACAGCTCTGCCGTATTTACGGAACAGCTTTCCCTAAGGCAAGCGAGCTTGAAGCATTCCTTACCGCAAGAGAGGAAGCACAGAAGCGTGACCACAACAAGCTTGGACGTGAGCTTGAATATTTCACAACTGTTGATTATATCGGACAGGGACTTCCCATACTTCTTCCAAAGGGTGCAAAGGTTATCCAGACGCTCCAGCGTTGGGTTGAAGATGTAGAAGCATCAAAGGGCTGTCTGCTTACAAAAACTCCATATATGGCAAAGCGTGAGCTTTACAAGGTTTCAGGACATTGGGATCATTATCTTGATGGTATGTTCATTCTTGGCGACCCGAATGACGAGGAAAAGGAGTGCTTTGCTCTCCGTCCTATGACCTGTCCGTTCCAGTATCAGGTTTTCCTCAACCGTGCAAGAAGCTACCGTGATCTGCCTATGCGTCTGACAGAAACATCTACCCTTTTCAGAAATGAGGACAGCGGCGAAATGCACGGACTTATCCGTGTTCGTCAGTTCACGATTTCCGAGGGACATTATATCCTCCGTCCTGAACAGCTTGAAGAAGAATTTAAGGGCTGTCTTGAGCTTGCGAAGTATATGCTTGATACCGTAGGACTTCTTGAGGACTGTACTTTCCGCTTCTCGCAGTGGGATCCTGCTAACCCGAAGAATAAGTACGAGGGTACTGCTGAACAGTGGGAACACGCACAGAATGCGATGGAAAAGATACTCAATGACCTTGATGTAGATTATACTATCGGTATAGATGAGGCCGCTTTCTACGGTCCTAAGCTTGATATTCAGTATAAAAATGTATTCGGCAAGGAAGATACACTCGTAACAATTCAGATCGATATGCTTCTCGCTGAAAAATTCGGAATGGAATATACTGATGTTGACGGCAAAAAACGCAGACCTTATATCATTCACAGAACATCTCTCGGCTGCTATGAGCGTACACTTGCTTATCTTATTGAAAAATATGCAGGCGTTCTTCCTCTTTGGCTTGCTCCCGAGCAGGTAAGAGTTCTTCCTATCGGTGAAGCACATCAGGCTTACGCACAGGAAATTGCTGACAAGATGACCGCTCACGGAATGAGAGTTTCCGTTGACAAGCGTGACGAAAATATCGGTACAAAGATCAAGTCTTCACGTCTTGAAAGAATACCATACACATTGATAATCGGCGACAAGGAAATGGAAAATGGTTCTGTAACTATCCGTTCAAGAAAAGAGGGCGAGCTTCCTGATGTTAAGGTTGATGAAGCACTCGCAAAGATCTTTACGGAGAATGACACCAAGTCAAAATAATTTGACTCACGAAGTAAATTTATCTGAACTGTTTAAATAATTAATCAAAAACTCCCTCGAATTGATTTTTGAGGGAGTTTTTCGTTGTATTTCAAAAAAAGCAACAGAAAAACGGTTGACAATGCAGTAAATAGTGTGTTATAATTAACTTCTGTTTTGTAAAAATCAATATATTTAATTTATTTGTCGGCATAGGGCAAAGAGTTTTGTCAGGAATACGCTGATTAAAGCAAAGCGTTCGTTTCGCCGTTTTGAAAAA
>CAYOAV010000073.1:0-6005 GCA_964402055.1 uncultured Ruminococcus sp.
CGTTTTCATATCAGAACCGATAGCTCTTACATTATTGCCTTCGTTCCAGTAATAGCAATTGACCATACTAACGCTATATAATCCGCCTGCGATCTGTCCGATATGACCGCTTCTGCTGTTATTCACCTTGACACCAGGATGAGAAAGATTCAGGCAATTCTGTATCAAGCCGTTATTTCCCCAGCCTGCTATGCCGCCGCTGTAGGCACTGTTGGCACAAATTGCCATTGCACATCTGTAATTGATACAGTTCACAACGCCGCTGTTCTTGATAAGACCGCCCTGTCCATCGGTGAAAATTGCGGCATTATAGAAAACACCAAACATCGCAAAGCCGCCTGCAAGAAGAACCTTGGTCAGATCCTCCGTATGCATTGAGCCGACAATTCCGCCTGCATAGGCTGTTCTGTCACCGTAGAAAATTTCAGCCGGACCGACAGAATAAACAAGTCCATTATTTTCACACTGATTTATAACAGAGCCCTCGGCAATTCCTGCGATAGAGCCTGCATAACAGCCCTCGTTTATCCATTCGACCTTGCCGGTATCGTAACCGATGACAACGCTCTCTTTTATAATTACACCTGAAACGCAAGCACCATAAAGATAGCCGAAAAGACCGCCGATACGATAATTCTTTACATATAAGCCTCTTATCGTATGGCCATTTCCGTTAAAAAGTCCTCTGAAAGCGGTATATCCGTTTATAGGATCGCCTGAAAGACCGATCGGAGTGAATTTATTCTTCGGAGGATTATTATACCAGTCCTCCCAGCCTGTCGTATCGTTAAGAACGATATCCGAGGTAAGGTTGATAACAATTCCTGTGCTGTCCATTTTTCCGCTGTTTACAAGCGTTGCAAGGCCTGCAAGCTGTTCAGCTGTGCTTATGTCATAGGAATCCTCCTTGCCTGTATACCACGAGGTATCAGCCTTTCCGCTCCATACCTTTGAGGTGCTTTTTGCATTGACAGGAATAATGCAAACTGTCAATGCCATACTGATTGCGAGAACCAACGAAATAATTTTTTTCATTTTTTATACTCCTTTCACCCCTGATAATCCATTACACCCCATTATTGACCCCTGAAGTTTATCACTTCTGCTGATTATTCGGGAGAGCTGCGGCATTATTGCTTGCGATCTCCTTAACGGAGGTAACAAGTCCTGCAAGTCCCTGAATTTCAGACGGAATAATGATCTTTGTTGCTCTGCCGTCAGCGGCTTTGCCGAATGCTTCAAGCCCCTTGATAGCGATAACGCCGTCACTCGGGTTGCTTTCGTTAAGCTTTACGATACTGTCTGCAAGAGCCTTCTGTGTAAGCTCGATAGATTCAGCTTCACCCTGTGCTTCAAGTATCTTCTGCTGTCTTACAGCGTCTGCACGGAGGATAAGAGCCTGCTTTTCAGCCTCTGCCTTAAGGATAGCCGCCTGCTTATCAGCCTCTGCACGGAGGATCTTGGATTCCTTTTCACCCTCGGCAACAAGTATCTGCGACTTCTTTTCACCCTCAGCCTGAAGAATCTTTTCACGTCTTTCACGTTCAGCCTTCATCTGCTTTTCCATTGCGTCCTGAATTTCTCTCGGAGGGAGGATATTTTTAAGCTCAACACGGTTTACCTTGATTCCCCAAGGGTCGGTTGCAACGTCAAGGAGAGCTGTTATCTTTGTGTTGATAACATCACGGGAGGAAAGCGTTGCATCAAGCTCCATTTCACCGATGATATTACGGAGAGTTGTTGCGGTAAGGTTTTCAATAGCGCTCATAGGACGTTCAACACCGTATGTATAGAGCTTTGCGTCTGTAATCTGGAAGAAAACGACGGTATCTATCTGCATAGTAACGTTATCCTTGGTGATAACAGGCTGCGGCTTGAAGTCTGCGACCTGCTCCTTGACGGAAACTCTTTTTGCGACCTTATCAATGATAGGAACAACATAGTGCGGACCTGTTTCAAGCGTTTTATTGAATGCACCGAAACGCTCAACTATGTAAACCTGTGCCTGCGGAACGAATTTGATTCCGCTGATGATAACGATAATTGCGATAATTGCGAGAATAATAAGAACTGATACAATACCCGGCATAATAATTACCTCTTTCTTTAAATTTTTTCAACAAGAAGCTTCGCTCCCTGCACTTCCTTTATACGGACAACGCTGTCTTTTGCGATGACCTCATCATTTTCTGTAACAGCTATCCAGTCAACACCGTTGAGCTTAACTCTGCCAAGTCCCCTTGCAGAATCAACCTCCTCGATAACAACAGCGGTTTTTCCTACAAAGCTGTCGGAATTTGTCGGAATGAATTTTTTCGGAAAAAGCTTTTTCACAAAAGGCCTTGTAAATACCAGCGTTATTCCTGTAAAAACAACAAAAAGAATAAGCTGAACCGTCCAATTCGCACCAAGAGCCGCCGCTATGACTGCCGCCAATGCTCCTGCGGCGAACCATATTGAAATAAGAGCTGCCGTTGCGGCTTCAACAAGAATTGCCGCTACAAGAACAATGATCCAGAATATCACCATAAATTTCTCACCCTTCCTTTCACGATGTTTTCTCTGTATTAATATAGTAACACAAAACCATAAAAATTGCAATAGTATATTTAGCTTAATTTAAGAGATTTCAGGCTTATTTGACTTATGGGAACAGATTTCATCACAACTGTCTATATTTTTCACAAAATATTTCCCTCTCAATTCTCCGCACACGGCATTTCAATGAGCAAACAAATAATTAAATATCTATGAAAATGTGGATGTAACTGACGTGTTTTTTGTAGGGGACGGGTTTCCCGTCCCGTTTTTTTGAATGGTGTTGGTTATGACGGGACGGGCGACCCGTCCCCTACAATAATAACGTGATTCTCCGCAGGCAAGCTCTTGACTTTAACGGTAGGGTATACTATAATAATAGAAAACAACCGAAAAATTATGAAAGGAAAACCAATATGAAAAATTATTATGACAACAGGGAGCTTTCCTGGCTTAAATTTAACGAACGCGTCCTTGAAGAAGCCATGGACGAACGTGTGCCGCTCGGAGAAAGGCTGCTTTTCGCTCAGATATTCCAATCCAATTTAGATGAATTTTTTATGATAAGAGTTGGCTCGCTCTATGACCGCACTCTTGTGAATGATCTTGAACGTGACAATAAAACAGGTATGACCTGCTCGGAACAGCTTGACGCAATATTTGTCCGCTGTAAGGAGCTTGCGGCAATGCGTGATAAGGCTTACAGCGATATAATGTCAGGACTTAAGGAAAGCTGCGGTGTTGAACAGGTCGATTTCAAGGCACTTTCCAAGGAAGAGGAGGAATTTCTGCGTGTATATTTCACCAAGGAAATACTTCCGCTCATCTCTCCGCAGATAATAGACAAGCGTCACCCATTCCCTTTCCTTAAAAACAAGGAGATATATGCAGTCGCTCATCTTGAATCGAAATCACAGTCAGTGAAGCTGGGCATTATTGCGGCAAGCGGCTCATTTTCCCGTGTGATATTCCTGCCGACAGCGAATAAGCTGCGTTTTATGCTTGTTGAGGAGCTTATTCTTCATTATATGCCGCTTGTTTTTGAAAATTTCAAAATAATATGCAAGTCGCTTATGCGTATAACAAGAAACGCTGATATAAATATGGAGGAAGCACTTTATGACCACGAGGTTGATCTCCGTGAGGTTATGACGGAGCTTCTCCAGAAGAGAAAAAAGCTCTCCCCCGTCCGTATGGAGCTTTCACGCAAGCTTGACGAGGAATCGCTTGCATTTCTTTGTGGAAATTTAGAGCTTACTCCCGATAAAATATTCAGACAGAAATCGCCGCTTGATCTATCCTGTGTTTTCCCGATAAGGGGCAAGCTTGAAAATCAGAATCCCGAGCTTTTCTTCAAGCGTGCTGTTCCACAGCGTTCAAGGGAGATCATTCACGAGCAGTCTGTTATGAAGCAGGTACTGAAAAAGGATGTCCTGCTTTATTATCCTTATGAATCAATACGTCCGTTCCTGCGTTTGCTTAATGAAGCGGCATTTGACCCCGAGGTCGTTTCCATAAAGATAACGCTTTACCGTGTTGCTTCCGATTCAAAGGTCGTTGAGGCTCTTGTAAATGCGGCTGAAAACGGCAAAAACGTGCTTGTACTTGTTGAGCTTCGTGCAAGATTTGACGAGGAAAACAACATCGGCTGGTCGAAACAGCTTGAGGACGCAGGCTGTACTGTTATATACGGTCCTGAAAGCCTTAAGGTCCATTCAAAGCTCTGCCTTATAACACGCAAAAACGGAAACGGCGTTCAGTATATAACACAGATAGGCACAGGCAACTACAATGAAAAGACATCTGCACTTTATACCGACCTCTGCCTTATGACCGCAAATAAGGACATTGCCGCAGAAGCAGGAGCTGTTTTCAACGCTCTTTCAATGGGCACTCTTGTGGAGGATACACAGCATCTGCTTGTTGCACCGCTTAGCCTGCAGAATAAAATAATCGAGCTTATAGACGGCGAAATTGCCAAGGCAAAAAAGGGCGAGGAAGCATATATCGGTCTGAAAATGAACTCCGTCACCGACCGTGTGCTTATAGATAAGCTTGCAGAAGCGTCAATGAACGGAGTAAAGATCCGTATGGTAATAAGAGGAATATGCTGCATTGTTGCAGGAGTAAAGGGCTATACCGAAAATATCGAGGTAACGAGCATTGTCGGAAGGTATCTTGAACACGCAAGAATTTATATGTTCGGCAAGGGCGATAATATGAAGCTTTATATTTCCTCTGCCGATTTTATGACGAGAAATACCATTCGCCGTGTAGAGGTTGCCGCACCGATATATGATAAGCACGTCCGTGAAAGGATAGTGCAGATTTTTGACACAATGCTTGCGGATAATGTCAAGGCAAGAGTAATGCTCCCTGACAGCAGCTATAAATACAAGCGTCCTATGTCCGATGAAAAAGCTGTTGATTCGCAGGATTCATTCATTGAGGAAAGCGTAAAATATGCACCTGCGGCAACGCTTGGCAATCCCGAAAAGCCTAAGGCTGTTTCAAAAAAGGTAAAGGTCACACGCAGGACTTCCGCAAAAAAACCAGGAAAGAAAAGGAAGTAATCCTGAACAATAAATGTCCCCCGCCACCTAAAGGCGAGGGACATTTTGCCTAAATTCCAATAAGATAAACTATAAGAGCTATCGCAAATAATCCGAGCGACACCGCAATCAAACGCAAGGTCAGGTCGGTTATAATATGAGCCTTTGCCGTTACAGGAGAAAGCTCTGCGGCAGTGCTTCTTGCTTCAAGCTCAAGCCTTGACATAGGCTCTCCGCTCATTTCAGGACGAATATAAAGAACGGCTTTTTCAAAATAATCATTCTTCATTCCGCTTATTTCAACGATTCGCCTGTTTACACCTTTTATCATTTATTCTCCATCCTTTTTTATCAGATGAGCATATTTTTGACGGAAAAAGGGTTTCATATACAAGCAGTATTAACTTTTCAGGGAAAAAGATGTGGAAAACTCGGTGGAAAATGGTGAAAACCAAGCTTAAGATGTGGAAAACTCTGTGGAAAGTGTGAAAAACTGCGTAAAACCGCAGGCAGGTTTTCCACATCTATGTGAATACAAGAAGTAATACAAGCTTTACTTTTTTAAACAAGCTCAACATCATATATCTTTGCCGAAAATGGAGCAAAGCTATCCTTGAATGAGTATTTATGCCATTTATAAGGCTTTTCCTCATATTTTATAGAAGGCTTTTTCACAGTTCGTGTGCTTCCGCTGTAAATATCGCTGTCGCTATAGAGAATTTCACGGAAATATGCCTTTTCATCAACACCGATGGTGTAATCCTCATAATTTTTATCCGAAAGATTAAGCACTACGATAACAGCCTTATTCCCCGACATTCTCTCATAAACATAAACGCAATCCTCAACAGCGTCAGCTTCAAGCCATTTGAAGCATTTTTCGTTATATTCACCGTCATGAAGAGCCTTGTTTTC
>CAYOAV010000073.1:6105-8007 GCA_964402055.1 uncultured Ruminococcus sp.
TGGACATTTTCATCATGCGAGATAGGAAGTACATAAAGCTCATTATAAAAATATTGCATGGAAAATGTTATTTTATGGTAAAAATCAGGACGCTTTTCAGGTGGAGTGCGGAAAAAGTCAAGCGTATCATTCATCCAGCCCATATCCCATTTATAATCAAAGCCAAGTCCGTCATATTCACATGGAGCTGTTACCTTAAGGTAATTCGTGGAATCCTCCGCCATTATTATCGCACTTGGGTGAAGATGATGAAGTCCGCTGTTCATATTGCGGATAAATTGCACAGCTCCGTTGTTTACGCCCCTGTTAGCATCACCTTGCCAGTAGATAATGTTGCTTATAGCGTCCATTCTTATGCCGTCAAAATGGAATTCTGTAAGCCAGTAATTCGCCGCCGACTGCATAAAGCTTCTTGATTCTCCACGGAAATAGTTGAAATTATATGTACCCCATTCGCTCGCTCCTGCACCGTCATTGGGATATTCATAAAGTGCAGTGCCGTCATATTTTGAAAGGGCATAGCTGTCGGTTGCCATATGAACAGGAACAAAATCCGTAATAACACCTATTCCTGCCTTATGACATTCATTTACGAAATATTTCAGATCATCGGGAGTGCCGTAGCGTGCGGTCGGTGCAAAAAAGCCTGTTACCTGATATCCCCACGATATATCCGCAGGATGCTCCGCAAGCGGCATAACCTCAACGTGGGTATAATTATTCTTTTTAAGATATTCAATAAGCATAGGTGCAAGCTCACGGTAGCTATACCAGCGTTCCTCGATAGGATTATCTGTATCGAATTGTTCTCCGTCACCCTCTGCCTCGGTGAGCTTCATCTTCCATGAGCCGAAATGTATCTCATAGATGTTCATTGGCTTATTATAGTTATTCTGACGATTTTTGAGCCATTCACCGTCATCAAAGCGGAAGCTGTAAAGATCGGCAACGATAGACGCACTGTTAGGGCGAAGCTCCATTGCAAAGCCGTATGGATCGCATTTTTCCACAACTGAACCGTCAGCACCGTGAATACGGTATTTGTACATATGACCAATTTCAGCATTGCCGATATAAAGGGAGAATACACCGCCCGTGCCCTCCTTGTTCATATATTGACCTTCCCAGCTGTTAAATTCGCCGATGACCTCAATAGCTCTTGCATTCGGGGCATATGTGCGGAAAACAACACCGCCGCTTTCAGGGTGAGCACCGAAATATGTATATGCGTCAAACGCACGTCCTTCATAAAAATCCTGTAAAACCATTATTCTGCTCCTTCTTGAGAGGATATCTCCCATATGGTATTCTGATATTTCCGTCAAAGAAAGCTGACGAAAACGTATATTTGATAATATTATACCATAACTTTTCCTTTTTTTCAACTATTTTGTTCAAAAACACAATAAAATTATACAAAAAGAATATTTTGTTCAATTATCTTCTTTACGGAAAATAAAAACAGGAAATGATATGCAATAAAAATATAAAAATTTTTTGTTAAAAGGCTTTACTTTTTCAAAGAAAGGGTGTATAATGTTAATGCTGTAAAAAAGCATATCGAGGTGTGGCTCAGTTTGGTAGAGCGCTGCGTTCGGGACGCAGAGGCCGTGGGTTCGAGTCCCGTCACCTCGACCAAATTATTATCCGCAGACTATGGTAAAACATGGTCTGCGGATTTTTTATTGCTCCACATACACATTCATATCGATCTATCGGTTTGACATTTTATATCGCAATTTTTAGCCGTGTTTATATCGCAATTTATACTTGCAATCTGTAGGTTAATATGTTATAATATAATTAATAGTATAATTTTGTAAATATTTCAACCTTTAAGGAGTTTTTATGGCATATAATAATTCGCAGAAACGCAGAGAAGCTTCTGCATACCGTGATAAA
>CAYOAV010000074.1:0-7754 GCA_964402055.1 uncultured Ruminococcus sp.
GTCAATACTTGATTTTATTGGAAACATCAATTCGCATTCCCGGATACGAGATGATTGAAAATGATCCATTTGGTTTATTATTGGATGATAATGGCGAAATATCAGTATCATTAAGCTTTCCTACATTTCTTAATCAAAAATTTATTCGTAATGCTTTTATGAAGGATATTTCATTTGAGGAAATACTTAATGATAAATCAACAGTAACTAATGGATTCATTAGAAATATTTCTGGATATAAGTCATACAGGAGCCAGGAACAACAACTTGCAGTAGTTGGGGCATTAAAGACTCCTGATGGATATACATCGTTAATATCGATGCTTACAGGTGGAGGAAAGAGTCTTGTTACTCAGGCTGTTTCATATCAAAAGAGTTATGGACTTACAATTATTGTTGTTCCTACAGTTTCTTTGATGCTTGATCAGGTCAGAGGTGCCAAAGCTCAGATTAATAGTGATGTTGAAAATGAGGTGTTTTACTATAATAGCAGCTCAGATATATCATTGTTTATTACGGCTTTACATACCAAAACTGCCAGAATGCTCTTTGTTTCTCCTGAAAGTTTAATACGAAATGAACTTCTGCGTAAAGAATTGTTTCAAGCAAACGAGGAGCACTATTTAAAGAATTTTATTATCGATGAAGCACATATCATAATTGGTTGGGGAACATCATTCCGTAAGGAGTTCCAATGTTTGAATGTTTTACAGAAAAAATTTCTTTCGATTAATCCTGAGCTGAGAACGTATTTGTTGTCAGCTACATATACATTATCGGATTCTGCGGTCTTAAAGTCATTGTTTTGTGTGGAGGACAGATGGATTGAACTTCGCTTTGACAAGCTCCGTAAAGAACAACGTTATAATATTGTAAAGACCTATGGTTATAAAGACAAAATTGAAAAGATGATCAACTGTGTTTGTAAGCTTCCTCGACCAATGATTATTTATGTGAATTCTCCAGATGATGCAGAGAAATTAAGAAACGCTTTATACGGCGCAGGATTTTCTAATGTTGAAACATTTACAGGTGATACATCTTCTAATGAGAGAGAAAGGTTGATAGAAGAGTGGGCAGAAAATAAGTTTGATCTTATGATTGCTACAAGTGCATTTGGCGTTGGCGTAGATAAAAAGGATGTTAGAACCGTGCTTCATCTGTATGTACCGACCAGTGCCAATCAATATTATCAGGAATGTGGTCGAGGTGGTCGTGATGGCTTGCCATGTCTTGCTATCATGTTATACACAGATGATGATCTTCATTCAGCATTTTCTTTATCTACAAAGGTAATTACAACAGAAAAACTGTCCGGAAGATGGTTTTCCATGATTAACAGTAATAAGGCGTCACTAAGTGTAGATGAATTTGTATTAGATACTGCTGTAAAGCCCGATTTTCTCGAGGATAAGGAATTCTGGATATTTGCAAACAGTGGTGATGTATCATGGAATACTTATGTGATTCTATTGTTGAGGAGATATAGCTTGATTGAAATCAAGGATGTTGAATACAGAAATGATAGATATTTCTTCGTTATCAGGTTAATAGATCAACACATCAGAATTAATGATGACTACACAAATCAAATCTTCGATGAAATTCGTGAAAAGGAGAAGAGTATCTCCTCAGAAGAATTTCAGATAATGAGAAATGCTCTGAACTCAGCAGGTGATGTTTGTATTTCAGAACTGTTTAATAGCGTATATAAACTCACTGATGAGTATTGTTCCGGGTGTAATCAGCATGATTATATTGTTGATTACTCAGATAATGTTGATATACTAAAAACAGCGGTAAAATCACCGGCGTTTATGTCTGATGAGCGGATTAGAAATATTACATCAAATAAAAACGAAATGGTCATTTACTCGGATCATGATGAGAATGCAATTCTTGAATATTTGTCCTCAAAAGGATTGGATATTGCTGTTGTCGATGATGTGACAAAATATGTTGATGCAGATATTTATAAAGACAATACAAAGTTATTAGTTGTTGAGTTCAAGGACTATTTGAGATTGTTTTCGAAGAATAACTATTATTATACCAGTGGAGGAATTGCATTTTTCGTTAATAGTAATATCAAAATGATTGAACGTATTTTGTCTATGAGAAGTAAGATGGATAATACGATAATTCTTGTTTGCGATGATGATGCATTTATTCCGACATACAACAAAAATCTATCTGAGATTATAGATGGAACATGTATCAAGTTTAGTCTGTTAAAGGGAGCGGATGGAATTGTTTAAGGATAAAATAAAACCAGAAGCAACTCCGGAACGAGTTTACGAATTATGCAAAATTGTTTCGACAAAGGAGTTAATAACAAATGTTGATTTGAAAGAACTAGTTGAACCAAAAGAGTTTGAAACCAACACAGCGTATTACGGTACAATAAAAAATGCTGCTATTGAATTGGGTATTATTGACGGAACGGACGAACTTAAGTTTATTCAAGATAAGAAAATAGTAAAGAATATGGATGAATTCCGACTTTACTGTAATTCTGTATTATTTAATGACAATACATCAGAATTTTATCGGCTTTGTAATGGATTTTTGGAGTCAAATGGTGTTTGGCTTCATAATGATTCCATTACTTCAGATGAAAATGCAAGAAGAGTATCAGAGTTTTCAAACTTTCCTGTAAATGACTTAAAAAAAACCTTGATACTTGCAACAAGATTCTGGATATCTTTCTTGGGGTTCGGATATATTGCAAAAATGGTCTACATTCCTAATGCTTACATAGCAGTCAAGGATTTTATCAAACTTGCAAATCTCGAAAAAGGAAAAGAATATTCTATTTCGGAATTTATTGATGCTTTGCCAAGTGGTATCTCTGTTTTGACCTCAGAAGCCAAAAAAGATAAGAAGCTGAATCTCGCAATGTCAAATGCTCTTAGGCAGCTGCACGATATGAAAGAAATTCAGCTCATAAGAAATCTGGATAGTGCAGAAAGATGGACGTTATTTCAGAATAAATCACATGGGTTTTCTGATAATGTTACTCATTTAGTATATAAGGGGGTTAAGTAATGAATATTGGCATTGCAAAAAGCAGAATGGCTGAAGTATTAGCCGTTGATTCTATCAATAGTTCACAGGCTGACTTCTTTGCCACTCATGTCCCTTTCAAAAAACTAACATTTTCGGGAGATTTGAATGACAAGAATCATAAGGAATATCTCAATGAAGATGATGTATATGGTAATATTTTTAACTCTGAAAAGGATAATCAACATCAATTTATCCTTGTAATGGGACAATCCGGTGTTGGTAAATCGCATTTTATTCGTTGGATAAATGCGAAACTGGATTCAGATGATGAATGGAGTTCCAAAAATGCGGTATTGCTCATAAAAAGAAGCGACAATACACTTAAAGGAACTATTCGTCAGCTGTTAAACATGGATGAAGTGAAGAATATTGCAAATAAGGAAGCTTATGAGCGCCTTGTAAGAGCAAATCAAACAATAAGTGAAACTAAGTTTAAAAACACAATATATAACAGCTTTATTGTTGAAATTCAGTCCGATGAAAAAGAAAGCGAATTATCAAGAGTACAGAAGAAAAATCTGATTTCTTTACTTCAAAATGATAGCTTTCAATCATTGATGATGGATATTGACGGACCTGTTGATAGAATATACAATAAAATTGCATCTAATGCAAATGCTGTTGCTAAAAACGATAGTAATGCGTATTTCACTATTGATGATTTCACATTCAATGTAGATTTTTCTGAGAAGCTTCAGAAAAACGGTGCTGATAGAAGAGCAATAAATTTCGTCAATGATATCTTAAATGATGATGATAATGCTAAAAAACAAAAGATTGTGAGTTATGTTAATTCCTTTATTGAGCAGGTCATTCAATCTTGTGCCGGAATCCAGTCCGGAGATTTTGAAATGATATTCGGTGATATAAGAAGGGAATTGGAAAAACATGGGAAATCCCTCATCCTTTTAGTAGAGGATATTACGTCTTTTACAGGATTGAATCAGGAACTGTTAAATGCATTGTTCACATCTCATACCGGTGAAAATGAATCCTCGGACTATTGCAGACTTATTTCTTTTGTTGGTATCACAGATCAGTATTTTAAGGATAAGGATAGATTTAGACAGAACTATATTGATAGAATTACTTCTATGATAGAGATATATGATGATGCAGTTGGTGAAAACGTTGAGGATCTTTGCCAGTTTGTAGCCAGATATCTGAATGCTATGTCTTTAGAAAGAGATGAAATACAGGACTGGAAAACTAATGGTGCAGTTCAGTCTGATATTCCAGTTCATTACGATGGTGAAATGAATATTTGGGGATATACACTGATTGAAGGAAAGAAATTCAGCTTATTCCCATTTACGAAGTCTGCCATTAAAAATTTGGTGGATTATGTTGAAAAAGAAGAACAGCATAGAACACCAAGATATATTATCAAGAAGATAATAGAACCTGCAGTAAGCGAATTAATAAATAATCCAGGATTATTTCCTGACTTCTGTAAGAATTGGAAGAGCCCTCTTGAATCGAATATCAAGTATGATGATGTTGTAAATAAGATCAACAACATTGTATCCAATATGGGATTGAATTCACAATATGCAGATAAGGTCCGTAAGGTGATAGGATTTTGGGGTAATTCTTCCATTGATTACAGTAACGGTAAGCTGGGTGGATTATCGGCAGCTATCTATATTGAACTTGGTTTAAAGCAGTTTTATGAAAGTGTTACCGGAAAGAAGATTGATATTGGTGAAATAACGGTTGATCCATCATCAGCTGGAAGTAATGATACAGATACAGTGTCTGAACCTAATATAGATGACACCAATACTCAGAAAGAACCAAAGATTGACCCTGAGCAAAAGAAACGAGAGGAAAAATATATTGCTTTTAGAGATATGGTCACTACTTGGCATAATAACTCTGAAAAAAAACTCACACGTATTCAGGATGTCAGAGATGCTGTTTGTGAATTCGTGTTTGAAGCAATAAATTGGCAACAGTATGGTATTCCACTGTCAATGGTAAATACTGTCAAGGAATCGCAATATTCATTGATAGCGTTTGACCGTCAGGATCAGAAGCTTGATAAGTCATATATCATTCTTGAGGATAATGATGAAACATATAGTCTGCTTATTTGTTTCGGTAAATATGTGTTCCTTGGAAAGAAATCGTGGGATTTTGATGATTCCGAATCAGAAATATATACAGCAACACTATGGCTTGAAAAGCATAAAATTGACATAATAGAAACTGTTCGTGGTGATTGTGAAAAAAATGTTCCTGTTTATATAAGAAATGCTATGATTTTTGATGTGATTGCAAAAACACTCAATGGAACGATTGAAGCCAAAAGAACAGCTGATATCAAAAGAAATACTATTCTCAGGAAAGAAAATCTGCTGAATAAAGCGTTGATCGTGAATTCCGGTCACTGTAAAGAGTGGACAGATGTTCTCGCTATGTGTTATCCTGAAGGTAAATCCGCAATAGGTGACACAATTTTGCGTTATGTAAACATAAACATGGGTGCTGCAGAAAATAGCAAAAAGATGATTGTAAATCAATCGCTATATGCTTCAATGATGAAATCAGCAAAAGAAGCTAATTTTGTTATCGGTGAACAGATTTTGGATAAAGATTCAAAGATAAAAAGCAGACGAGATACAAACGAATTGTGCAAGAAAATTTCTGACAAAGTTGCTATTGCTGTAAAGTCTGAAATAGCTGCTGGACGTGAGTTGGCAAAGAAAATCAATTCATATTTTGGATATGATGATGATCTGTGTCCTGATAAAGATGATATAAGGCAACTTCTCAATAATATATCTGGATTCTATGATGATGCAGTACAGGTTGGAAGTAACATAAGTGTTAAGTCAGATAAGGCAACTGAATTAGGAAAAAATGCCCCATCATTTGAAAATGCAATAAGCATCATAACTGCAAATTATGAGAATGTTTCAGTAATTGAGCAGCTTATGGCCTTCTCTCAAGATCCTATAGGCGTATTGCGCCCACTGGAAAGATTCCTTGAGCAGGTAGAATCGGATATTTCTACTGTATCCGGTAGTGTAGAGCAGCAAAAGGAAATGCTTATACGAAAGGGTGCTTGGGATAATAGCAAGGATCCAAGATTTGAAAAAGAAAAAGATGATTTCGAATCGCTTTATGCTGCGATTATGGAGGTGTAACATCGTATGGAATTGAATACAAACATCGACAAAGTGCGCAGTAACATATCCTCAGTAATAAAGATGAAGGGTACGGAGGAAGAGAAAAGCAGCATTGTTAAAAAGAATAATTCATTTTTTCAGTCCTATGTTAGATTGAAGGTTATTCTTAACTGTTATAAACTTATTCGGGAATCCACAGGGTTTGTATTATCGAATGATACACATAAGCTTATGATAGATACTATCTCTGATGCAAAGATGATATTTGAGTTGGAGAATGTAACTCGACCGGATGCATTTAAGAAAAATGTTGATAATCTTGAAAAGAAAATTCCAGATGAATGGAAAATATACATTTCCAATCAGAGCGTTCAAGTATTAGATGATATTAGCATTCTTCGTCAGGTGGCAGATATTAGTGACCAGATGTCACTAAAAAATAGCCAGACAAGTATCAGAAAATGTATTGACAGCTGGCCACTATCACAGGAAATCATTGATGATTATAATGCCGCTTGTGAAAATCTTAAGGATTATCGAAATAGGATAAGCTTTGACGATGAAGTAGAAACTTTCTTGCGAAGAGTAAGTACCAAAACAGCTACCCTTGAAGATTTATCTACTAAAGTCATGGATTGGATTGAAAAAGAAAACTTTAAGAGTAGAATTGTTTTAGTTATTAAAGCGTAAATATAGTAGTTTGAAAGGCAACTTATAATTTCATGTTAGTAATCTACGCCGAGAAAAGCAGTCTTGCAAAAACAATAGCCTCTGTGCTGGGAGCAGGTCAGAGAATACCCATGCAGGGCGAACCCACTGTGGGATATTATCAGTTAAAATTCAACGGGGAAGATGCCGTGCTTTGTCACGGCGTCGGTCATTTAATGTCGCTTGTTCCTGCCGCAAGCTATGACGAAAAATATAAAAACTGGGATCTGAATGTGTTCCCGTGCATACCCGAAAAATTCAGAATTGCCCCTAAAAAGGAAACTATCGCTTGCTCACGTCTGGTTAAGCAGTTCTTTCAGCAGGCTGACTGGTGCATAAACGCAGCCGACCCCGACCGTGAGGGTGAACTTATCTTCTCATACGTTTATCAGGCTTGCGGCTGCAAGGCTCCCTACAAGCGTGTGTGGATAGAGGATCTTACCGACGAAAAGATAAAGAAAGCGTTCAGTAATCTTATCGAACCGAAGCAGTCCATATCTGCACAAAATCCCGGCTCTCCATACGATTTGCAAATGGCAGGACGTGCAAGAGATATTGCCGACTGGCTTATCGGAAACAACTTGACCGTTGCAGCCACAAAGCGTTTCGGCGGATACAAGGAACTACTATCTGTAGGACGAGTCCAGACACCGACACTTGCACTTGTTGTCGAGCGTGAGAAAGCTATACTAAATCACAGCAAAACAAAATTCTGGCGTTTGAACGGTACATTCACAACAGCAAACAACGAAACCTTTGAAGCCGAGTACATAGAAGGCAAAATTTCAAACAATGAAAATGAAGTCAGAAATCTTACACGAGAAGAATTTACATTGAAAACCT
>CAYOAV010000075.1:0-7471 GCA_964402055.1 uncultured Ruminococcus sp.
ATATCCTCATGAGATATACTGAAAGACTTTATAAAATCGACAGGTGAAGCTTGTTCAAAATTTTCTGTAGAAGCTTCTGCATTTGCTACAATTTCGGTAGCTTGAGAAACAGCGTTATCATCAATATTCTCTACTGTTGCTTCAATAGTATCGAGCGTGTTTTCGGCTTTTTCCATCTCAACAACTTCAGCATTACTGTCTGAAATTGTTTCAATTGGCGTAACATCCTGAGTATTTTCCATTGATAAACCTCCTTTTTTAGTATTTGTATCATCAGCATTCAGGCTAAAAAGGCTCTTTAAATCCTGAAGCATAATAACCATTTGATTTTTAATTTCATCATTAACAGCGTATATTTGTGCATTCGCATTAATCATACCTGTTGTAACTTCTTGTCCAAGAAACGTTATGCCTTTATATTCAAAATCAAGAACATCGTATACGTCCTCCTCATCTGAATAAGTATACTTTTTTATCTCTGTTTCCATTGAAATGGGAGTGCGTTCATATTCTCTTAGCAGGTCTTCTGCAAAATTGCTATATTTTTTATATAAATAACCTGTAACAAAGACTCTGTTCTGACCATTAATTTGCTTTATTTCAAAATCGGCATATTCCTCTGGCGGGATAATTCCAAGAACATTCTCAAGATAAAACATCTGAACTTCGTTATTCTTAAATGGATTAGGACGAAATTCCATATCGTGAGAACCAAATTTGTACTTGCCATCTTCTGTTTTTATAATATGTCCGAGAAGAGGGGATAAAAATAAGCTATTTTTCTTTGCTTCAAGTAATTCGCTTGAAAATCGTGTCTTTTTACGGTTAATACCGTCATGAGCAAAATCTAACCGAAGCTTTAAGAATTTTTCACTGTCAAAAGAATTATCAATGCTGTAATTCACAGGAAGTGAGGTATAAAATGTTTTCTCCATTGTGTTCACCCCTTTCTAAAAAAACATTAACAGTTCATTTGAAATAAAATATTCCTGATTAGAATATGAACTGCTTAATATAGAAAATAGACTTGGGTCATATTCAAAAACCCAAGTCTCTTTACCCGAATTAATAAAACTGTTTATCATTTTCTTATGATTTGATAACAGTAATTCTTTTAAATCATTATTTGTTATGTATATAAACTTCATACTTATACTTACCTATTGGCATTACTTTCAGCATTTTGAGTAGCTTCGCCAGATTCTGAAAGAGTTTTTCCAACTTCTTCGTTCGTAGGTCTGCCACCTTCGTTAGATGAAGAAGATTGCGTATATGAACTTTGCAATGGTTTCCAAACCTCGGATAGGTTAAAATAATCATTTTCAAGATAAGATAAACCTATAATATCATTTGGTGTTTCGCCTAACGTAGCAGCAACTAATGTCTTACAAGGAATGCCTGCTTGTGCATTCTTTAAGTATAAAGAATTCATATCCTGTTGGTTATATACAGTAACGGGAAGAATATTTATTTGAAAATTTACAACCCCGCTTCTGTATTTGAGAAGCCTATTTACGTTTCGTTCAATTTGTTTAACAAGACCTGTAGCATAAGCGACATCAGCTTGTATACTGATTTTTGCGGTGGAGCTATTATTAGCTTCACCGAACATAATAGCACTAACACCAGCGCTGTTCCAAAAATCCTTTGTGGCGTTCACGGTTAAATCACTGTCAGCGGCATTACTTCTATCAAAGCTTATATCATCAAAATCCATTGGGGTTATAAATGCTCCGACAGAACTCGGTAATACAGAACAAAGCTGTTTATAGAAATCTCTTGCAAAATCAAGATCTATCTGTAAATCGCCAGTATCGCTATCAGTTGGAATTTTTAACCCGATTATTTTATAATTCTCAAGTTCTTCTCTTGCCTGCTGTAAATCAGCATAATCAAGAATTCTATAAATATATTCAAGAACACCTGCAAATGGTAGTATTGGACTTGGATATATACTATCTGTTGCCTTTAAGCAAAATTGTTTCTTCTGATCAATCTGTTGCCATCTTAATTTATTGTTTTCCTTATATGCGTAATATTTGCTTTTAAATTCAGAACCGTAATTTTCTAGATCTTCTTTGTATGTATCGAAATAAGAGAAATCGAAGCTATACATAAAACAAGCATCAACAACAGACGTTATTTTACAATAATCAGGGGAGAGTTGTTGAATATAAAAAGTATCTTTTCCCTCTCTGATATAACCATAAAACACATCTTCACGATAAGCAATCGTATTCATTCTTATAGTTTCGTGTTTTAAATTCATCTGTTGTAAATAATGAACGGTATCGTAATAGCTCTTTTCAAATTGCGAGCGTTTTATTTTATTTGGATTGATATTATAAGGCACAATGACATAATCAAATGTATAAAGCTTGGCAAAATAATCAATAAGTCTTCTATATTGTGGACTTACTTCATAAAGATAAATACTTGCGTTCCGAAGCTCCTTTGCAGATGTTTCAGGATTTTTTAGATATTTGATAATATCTTCTCGGGTGACTTTTTTTAAACGTAGAGGGTTTCTTGTACTTCTGTTATCGTTATAATCTAAAATAAGTCCATCCTGATTTCCCATTTTGGCATAATTACCGATTTGAGAGAATGTTTTCATTCCACTAACCATATCGAAGCTCATAAACTGTTTTTGTTCCAATTGTCTCACCTGCCTTTAACATTGGGTTTTCGCATATCAAAAACTATCTGACTTTCAAAACTCTTTTTGCGAACCTTTACTTTTCGTTCTAATTCATTTGCTATGTAATTACCATAAGCTAACGAAGAATATCTATCTTTACGTTTATCATATTGTTCTTTTATTTTAATATCGCTACCATTAGTAGTATATTCCAGGTTGACAAGCTCATTTATAAGCAGAGTTGTCTGAATATAAGGTAATTCAAGATCAATTCTATCGTCAGCACTTAATTCCTTATATTGTTTTGATTGATTTAATTCGGAACGAAAATCTTGTTCAGAAATTAAAAGCCTTAATTTTCCTCTTGTAATACTGTCTCTTAGAGCAAAGGCACACTGACTGTTAAATGTTGTAGAAGCTTTTATACTATAAATAGCTTTTCTTGGTAATTTAGAATTGCCCTTATAACGTTCTGCCATTTCAGAATCGTTAATACAAGTCAAGCCCTCGTACATAATACCTGTACTTTCGTCTACTAAATCACTTACAAGATTGTCATAAACACCTATACCAACACCATTTGTGTCAATAACAATATAATCGCATTCCATATCTTCAAATAATCTTCGAATTTTGAGAGCTTGTTCTTCTGTATGACCGCCTTCAAAGTTATCTGAATAAAGTACATTTCGTATATATTGTCCATCTTTTGTAGGTAACAGCTGTAAAACAAAAATTGCCGTAGCATCGTTACGATTTTTTTTAGAACCCATAACGGCTATATCGGCTGTAACTAATCTTATTTCTCCCGATTTTTTTTCAGGGTATTTGATTATTTTAGTATCATATTTCTGATAGTATTCTTTGGGATATAACGCTTGTTCTATACGTCTGACTTTAATCAAACTTTCATAATCAAAGAAAGCGTTTTCATTTTCTCCATAAAAAAGAGCTTCCATTTCCATTAAAAATTTAATAGCGTCAAAAGTACTTTCTGACATTTCATCTTCTATTTGTTCGAGATTTAATAACCCTTCAGCAATTGAAAGCTGATAGGGAAGACCGCATACAAAATATTTTTTTGTATCATCTACCATATTAACACAATAATTCTGAAATAATTGCCATGACCAGTGATTTTTAAACCAGCAAGAAGAAGCGTATATTTGTTTATTTCGCTCTTTGGGGTAGTTTTTATATTCCGATTTTCTGTAAAAACCGGGTTCTCTTTCAGAAGTAAGAAATTTTTTTATAACTGATTCAATGATTGTTTTGTCAATCATTCGATATTCATCTAATATTACTATATTAGCACGATTGTGTCGAGCATTTTCATTAGAAGTAATAATTTTAATTCGAGAACCGTTATAGAAATCGATATACGCATTAATAGGGGAAACACTTTTATCTCTTATTTCACGTTTTAGATTATCGGAATTTGGCATTAGTATTGTTACTATCTTTTCGATTACTTCTAAAGCTTGTCCTCTTGATTTTGAAGCGATTACGATTAAAGTTCCAGGATATAATATACAACGGATACAACAAAAAATTGCTAAAAGAAAGGACTTGCCCTGACCACGGCTTGCTGTATATATTATATTTGTAGAATAATTCATCATATATAATATAATTTGCTGGAATAATCGTAGATGTATATTAAGATAATCTTTGACAAATCTGTGCGGATTAGCACGATAAAATGAACACCAAGTATTAATGCCATTCATTATTCTTTCAGATTTATCATTAACTTCGGTTTTAGGTGTGTTTGCATATTTATTCATATTCCAACACCTTACTTATTAAAAACTTCATCAAAAGACGGTGCTTCACCATCGTTATCAAAATAAGTCGGTGGGTGAGCTGTAAATTTTTCGACCTCTTCTTCGTACAGCCGTGTCCATTTCTGACCGAATTTATTGTTAAGACCAATCATTTTGCACAGATGTCCTAAAAACCAAACAGAGATATAATATTTTATTTTATCAACATCTTCCCATTCAGGGTCAGGTTTAGAAACAGGATGTTCATTTTCCCATTTCTTTATAAGAGTGCCAAATGTATTTGTTTCGGCTAATGTGTTATCATTATTCTGTTTTGGTTGTAAATTTGCAGAATTCATAAATTCATTTAGCTGTTTCTGTAAGGGGGCAGTAGGTTGTCCATTCTGCATATTTCTTAAAATTTGTAGTTCAAGCATACACATTTGTTTGAAAATAGTAACCTGATTGTGACCATTACATTCGCATGAAGCAGTCCAATCAGCATATTTATCATTTAAAAAGTCGATTTCTTCTTCTGAAAAACCAAAACCCCAGAATTTATAATCTTCCTCTTTAATACTCGTATCATCAGAATTGTTTGAAACAGCTTGTTTAGCTGATTCTTTTTCAGCCATTTCCTGTTCTTCTGCGATAGTATTAGCATATGTTTTATTTGCATATTGAGTTAATGAAGTTTTTGCAACAAAAAAGCTCATACGACTGTTGGGCTTACTGGCTTTTTTCATAATATCTACTAAACCTTGACAATAATAAATATCATAATTCATACAAATTCTTCTGCAAGCTTCTTCTTCTGTCATATGATGCTTAGTTGTATATGTATCATATAATTTATCTAAACATTTTTTACAAATTGGTAGATGATATGCCCATCCTGCGTATAAATTACTGTATGAGTCAGGAAACATTTTATCTTCAATATCGTTTGTAGAATAGCCACAAACAGTACATTTATAGGTATATAATTTTTTTATTTCTTCTTGTTCTTCAATATCAATTACTTCTTTGTTGATATTAGGAGCAGTATATAAATTCTTCTTTTGTTCTGGATTTGATTTGTAGGAAGAGGGTTTTCTTAAATTTGTACTTCCTTTTGGTCTTCCTCTGGTTGCCATTTATTACCTTCTTTCTCTACACATTTGCAACGTAAACTGTTATTATGTTCTTCGATAAATTGTGAACTTTCCCAAATACAGCCGAGATATGTCTGTCTTTCGCCTAATATAACTCGTTTTATAGAAGCAATTACGATGTTAATAGGAGATTTAGTCCATCTGTTCCTTTTTACATAATCGGCAGCTTCGTATATATTTTTAAACTCCTTGTTATGCTTGTAATATCCTGCCATTTTTACAGAAGCTTCTGTATAATCTAAATGACGAGGTTTTTTATTTTTCTTTTCCTGAGCTTTTAAATTTTTTTTTTGCTCTTTTATATAAGAATGATGATATTCTATACCGTAACGTTTGCACCATTTTCTAACAGCATTTCCGCTTACTCCGTACATTTTGCCGATTTCTGTAAAACTGTGTGAAAGCATTAGTTTTTTCAATGTTCTTGCAACAGGTCTTTTTTTTACCTTATATCTTGCTTTTCTTGCACAATAACTACAGCAATATTTTTTATTTAAATTATCAGTTATAAAAAGTTTTTGACAGTAAGCACAAACTTTTTCCTCTTTTTTCAATATTTTCATCCTTATCTATTTATTTGCCTATTGGCATGAGGCTTGTTTAAAGGTACAATGCCCCAGAAAACCCTATGGTTGCGAGTTCACGACTTGAACGTGAATCATAAGGATATGAGCCTTATATCCTACCATTAGACCAACTCGCCAAAAGCACGACTGAAGCCGTGCATATTATTATTCATTCATACTCTTGACAAATACAGTTGAGGGAATAAACTTAATTTTCTTTTTTGCAGGAGCTGTCTCTTTCTTAGCGGTTTTAATATTATAGAACGAATGTGATTCCCTAACAATACCATAAAGGCTACCCACACCCTGAAGAGGAACTTTTTCCTCATTAATCATAGATTCACGCAGTTCTTCCATCATAGCTTCATAAATATTCGTTGTATTTGTGATAGTTGTATCAGCTCTGTTCGCTACTCTTCTAATAAAATCAATCTTTGTCATAAAATTTTTCTCCTTTTATTCTTTTTTTGTGTTTATACTTTTTTTATTTTAATTTGATAGGGTATTTAACCCTAATTCCGTAATCTTTTTCAAAAATCATAAATAATGCTCCCGCATTTGCACAATGTCGAAGCTTGATTGAAAAATCATCTGTTCCTATAATACTTGGAACTCTTATAACTTCACGATTAATCCCAACCATTTCACTGGCATCGTGATGCAAATGACCACCAATAAGATAGTCAATCTGTATATTATACAAATTTGAAAATTCTTGAATTGCGGTAGCCATATTTTTAACTTCGCCGTGAATACCTAAAAAGTTTTGATTAAAGATATTTTCAAATATTAAACCTGTCGGGTTTTCTATATATTCAAAATTAGGATTATCGGAAAGACTATTTTTAATCAATTCTCTGACAATATAGTCAGTGTTTTCGTTATCAAACGTTCCTTTAGGTTGCCCTAACATTCGGAGTTCAGTATGATTTCCCTTGGTCATTTGAAATCTTATTCTTACATATTTTGATAATTGATTAAGCCAGTTCACAAGAAACAGTCCGTATTTTACGCTTCCTTCAATAACTCCGTATCTTAACTTAAAAAGCTGTTTAACTCTTAAAATACCGTCTGAAAAATCTCCCATTTCATATACGCTGATACTATCAAGCTCTTCTTTATAAATAATATCTATTACTTGAACAAACAAATCCCACATTCTGTTCTCGAATATTTCAGGACTATACGAATTAATACTTTCGTCTTTTAATCCTTTAATATCAAAAGCTACTCCATAATGCTCATCGCCAAAACATAATATTCCAGTTTTGTCAGAATGTTTTATACGGTTTAAATACGGAGAAAAATCTTCAGGACTTGGAGATTGAGCAGAATTATTTTCTT
>CAYOAV010000076.1:0-7461 GCA_964402055.1 uncultured Ruminococcus sp.
TCTCCTTCTTATTTGATAATGACTGACTGCGAGCGTGTGAGCCTTGCAAATGGTATCTCATTGTTCGCTTTCAGGTCCTGCTTGACGAACGTTTTTCTTATCTCAGGCAAAGAATATTTCAGCAGATCATCACGGCCGTTTTCCTGTGCCCAGTCGATAAATTTCGCTTCATCTGTGATTTCGACCGATTCAGCATTGTTCCGTATGGAAATAACCGCACGGGGCATATCTATCTTTTTAAGCCTTGCCGTTTCCATACATTCCATAAGATACTTTTTCATTCGCTCAACAGTCTTTTCCTTTACCTGCCTGCGTGTGCGAAGTCGGGTTTCTTCGGCTTTTATGCTGTCAGCTTCAGCGGCTATGTTCTTTATGTACATTGCAACAGCCTCTGCCTTGTCCTGGATTTCAAGCTCCATACCCTCAAGAGTATCGAACCATGCCTGTGACATTTCTTCACGAACAGCCGCAGGGTCAACGGTATTTCCGTCATCATCGGTAAATCCACCGTTTCCATCAGATGCAAACTCCATATCACAGATAGCTTCATACTGGTCAAACAGGAACTTAAAATCCTGCGTCATTTCATATAAATTTGGCATAATATTTTCTCCTCATATCTTTATAATTTTTGCATTTTTCATTACAGCTTCCAAACGTGCATTTGGCTTTAACACTTCAAGAAACTCGTCATATTCGTCAAGCGACATTCTGATAATGAACGACTTTGCGTTTTTGTCGTTCAAGCGTTCAATTTCTTCTTTAAGCTCGGAAATTTCACGCTCTTTTTCTTCTAAAAGAGATTTGTCTGTCGTATTGACAGGACGGCTTTCAAGCTCCTTTAGTTTGTCTTCAAGCTCCCATATTCTGTCGTCCTTTGCATTGAGTGTGTCAGCAAATTCACGGCGTTCAGCCGCAAGCGTGTGTTCCGTTTCGGAATTGATTTTGTTTACAGCGGCAGATACACGGCGGTTCAGTTCGTCAACATCTACTGCAACATCAACAGGCCTGTTTTCAAGCTTTTCAATCTCTGCTTTCGCTTTTGCAAGCTCTCGTTCCGCATTATCAGCACGGTTCATAGCATTAACCCTATCAGCCCGAAGCATCTGATTTTCCTTGTTTGTTGTTTTGTTTGAATTAATCAAGAATTCTGCTTTTTTCTGTGCTTCTTCAAGCTCTTTTTTCAGTTTGATATATTCCTTGTGGGTTGTGATGTCGCCGTTCATTACCTGATCAACGAGTTCGGGAGGAGCTGACGGCTTTGCGACCTCATACTGCAATGATTTTGATAAGCTGTCAAAAAGCTGTGCCTGTTCGTTTGTCGCAATTTGCGACGAACGGAAGTTGAACACATTTATCATTCTGTAAACAGTATCTCTTTTAAAACCCATAGACGTGATCCACTTCTCAAAAATGCCATTATTTTCGCCAAAACCGTGCTTTGCAAGCTTTTCCTGTGCTTCAGCAAAAATCCTTCCGCAGTTTGCCGTAAAGTTCATATACTCATTGCGAAGCTGTTCTTCCTTGTGACGGAGATAGTCACCAAGCTCTGATGTAAGTACAGCATAATTGAAACGCTCCGAAAGTTCTTCTGCACGTTCGGGCTGAACGGTTGGAACGCTGTGCTGTTCGTATGTTTTCTCTGACATTTCACACCTCACAAAACCTTAAAACATTCCGCAACAAGCCTCGCAACAGTCATTTCCGAATGGTGCCTGCACACCTGTGAATCAATGTGGGAGCGAACACTTGTCTTTTCCCTGTTATACTTTGCTCTGTGTATCTCATTGTTGTATTCTTCCGCTCTGTGCAAAGCCTCTGTCATAGAGCCGCAGGGAAGAAAGTAAATATCTCCGTCATCGTTGACGTTCCAGCGGTAGTGAATATTCGTGTAAGCAATGTCACGATCTTCGCCGTAGTGATAGGAACGCTTGTCCTCGGTGTCACGCTTGTAGTCCTCAAGCCTCTCGATAAGCGACAGAGCCTTTTCACGGTAGTTTTCTTCCTTCGCCGAAACAACGAAGCAATGGTGCGAATAGTAATACTGCGATACGATGAGAATATATTTTACGTTTTTCATACTTGACAAATCCTTTCTTATGCCTTATAATAAGGCTGGTTAGTGTTTTTCTTGAGCCTGTTTCGGTTGCCGCCGATAAGGCTCTTTTTTTATGCAGTTTTCAGCAGGACACCCTCTCTTTTCACCTGTATCAAGGATATAGTGGCACACCATTTCAGATTTTGAAGTGCTCAGCGGGCGATAATGAATACATCCTTGACATGATTTATGGTTCGCCAAAAAATATCACCTTAACCTTTCTTATTACGGAATCTGTAAATTGCTTTATAGCCGCCTTGATCTGCCGCCATTCCTCTTCTGTGAAACAAAGCGAAACATTTTCCGCAATCTGCAGAATAAGGAGCATAACGACAATTGCTAAAATAATGCACATATTTATTTTGTACACTGCGTTGTCACCTCGATTCTTTTTTTGATAAGACGGAACAGAACCTCCGCACAAGCATCTGCGGACGGCTTGCCGTATATTTCAATACGTCTGCCGCTTTCGGAATATGTAACCAAGTCGGGTTCTTGGTCTGCAAACTCGGTAATTTCAAGTTCCTGCATTGTTTCACCTCCAACTATTCGAGCTTTGGGCAAAGTCCAAGACCGCCAAGACCATCTTCACCACGAGGAAGCCGCTGAAATTTATCACGAATGTAACAGCCGTGCCTTTTTTCGCATAAGAAACAATTGCACTCACGGCTTTCATTTGTGTAGATGAAGCTCATGCTGTCTATTTCATTATTTGTCATGCCTTGACTTTTCAGAAATCCAACAGCGTGTTCTCTGCTTGGGAACTTCATAAGCTCGTCATTTTCATCAAGCTTATACTCAAGCTTAGGTGTTGCTATTATTATTTCGTTCATCTTTATTACCTCCGATTTTAATACCTAACAGTACCCTTTACAAAAGTCAATTGTTAATAATCACAAAAATATTTATATTTATTTGTTGATTAGTTACATAGCACTTGTGTGATCGACATTTCCGAGAAAACATTTTCACTTCAGTATTTAAGTACTTAACAGTAACCTTTAATTTTGTCAATTATCAATATACACAAAACTATTTGTGTATATTTGTTGCATTGTGATAAAACTAATATTTGCATTAAGTTTGTTTAATGATTTTATTGATAGACTTTGTTGAATTAATTGTCGTTATTGTGTATCTGCAATATTTCATTAATCGCAGATACAACCTTTCCTCTTTGGATTTCTCCAACGAGGATTTTGTAAATATTCGAGCTGTCCACATATATTTCGGGAAAACGGCTTCGAATTTCCGAAATAAGCCATTCTTGCTTTTTCCCCCTTTCCATTAAACGAATTTTAATTGTTTTGCCGTAATCAGACAGTTGTTTTTTGAATTCTGACAAAATATCACCTCCAATTATGTAAAAAATCACAGTTGACAGTTACGGAAAAATGTAATATAATAGAATTGCGAAACAATTATATGTATCAGATTTCTGTAACTTCACCTGTATTATATTACTTAATTCGGTAATTGTCAAGGATTTTATGGTTTTTTGTTACATAATTCAGTAATTTTGTGCAATTGCACAAATCGGAGGATAATTTTATGTCTGAATTATACACAAAAATTGAAGCGTTATGTAAAGAAAATAACACCACTATCACAGAATTATGCAGGGAATTAAAAATACCAAGAAGTCCATTATCGGAACTTAAAGCTGGGAGAAGCAAAACTATTTCAACTGATAAATTAGTATTGATTGCAAATTATTTTAATGTATCTGTAGATTGGCTTACAGGTAATAGTGAATATAGAAATTTAAACGACTATAACGAATCAATAGATAATGTTTATTTTAGTTTTGCAAAACAAGCTCAAGATGAGGGAATAGATCCAGACGATATTCGATTGGCTATAGAAACAATAAAAGCTATGAAGAAGAGAGGAAGCGATTAATTGTATATGAATAAAGTACAGTTGTATTGTTTGGTCGAAAAAATAAGGCAGTTATATGAAATTTCAAGTCAATGTTACCCATTGAGCATATTTGATATATGTGAGGCAACGGACAATATTCAAATTCAACAAGTCTCTTTTAAAACAAAAGGATTGAGGGGGATGGTTTCTATATCGAATAAAAGTGACGAAAATCATGTGATATTACTTAATGAAAATAAAACAGAAACAGAAAACAATTATCATGGGGCACATGAGTTTATGCATATCTTTACTGTTGGTGATAATGTTGGAGAAATCATTCGCTGTTATGATAAGATTAAGCCAAATCAGAATGCGTATACAGAATGGTTAGCCAATGAAGGTGCAGCAGAGCTATTAGTGCCGTATAGAATATTCTTGCCATTAGTTAGAAAAAACTATGAATCTATGCTTCAAGACTTCGGAGCATATCAATTTTGTCAGGATTACGCTGATTATTTTAACGTTTCTCCGTTTGTATTGGAGCATAGATTAAGCAGCTTAAAGTATGAGATATATCAATATATTAATGGTGTAAACATTGATAATATTAAGATAATATCAAAGCATGAGCAAAATCTTAGAAATATTCAAGTTAAATCGCTTATTGAAATGGCTGATGAGCGTTTTCTTAGTCGATTTAATAACTTAGGCAAGATGTCCCCGCCTCTAACGCAGCGGGTTCCATTTACTGTTTAGTGGGAGTTTAATCTCCAACTAAACATTTGCTTCGTTAAATGACGGGGCAAGCGCCTTATTGAATAGAGTTGCGACAGTATAAAATTGTCTATTTAGTTGTCGTTTAAAAAGTGGATTTATACGAAAATCGAATTTACGGAATTTATGAGGTAATTGAATGGGACTTTTCGATAGCATTAAAGCAATATTTTCAATAAAAGAAAATAAGCATAGTTATTCTTCAGATGTTCATATTCATGAAGTAGATGTCACATCACCGTTTTCTATTGCAGGCTTTGCTGTCAAGCCGCAAGATGAAGCGGTTTTAAAAAAGCTTATTGATAAATACACCACATCAGATACAGAACAAGTATTTTACGAATCATATGGCCATCTGTCTTCAAATTGCACAAGAGGGTATAGTAATTCAGAGGTCCGTGTTAAGGCTGAATATATAATAATGCACATTCTTTATGATGTATCAAGTAATAGGCAATGGGTGAGAGATTCCACTAAAATAGAATCTTTCTTTTCAAATTACGATCAACTTTTACTGAATTTACAATCACTAATAGAATTTGAACCGTATTTTCCATTTGAAAAACCATTGCCGCATGAGCTTTTATCTGAATATATAGCTAATAAAGATAAATTGACCAGAAGCTTTATTGAACGCTGGTTTGAAAGTATTCTTAATGGAGCAGCTTCCTTAAAAACAGTTGATGGTAAAAAGAAAAGACTTAATAAAGAATTTGATAGTTTTACCCCTTTTTTTAATGCAATTTCAGATCAGAACGCTTTGCTGATTGATGAAAAAAGGCAGTTAATATCAGAAATAAATTTAGAATCAATTGAGAAGAAGGAAAAGTCTGTTCCAGATTTCGATAATGAAAAGGAACGTGAGTTATTAAATGTTGCCAAAAGTGCCAAAGATAATATGGATTTGCATTTTTGCTATATAGGCTTGCAAGATTTTTATTATAAATATCGCAAAGATGAAAAATATCTGAATTTGTGTATTGATTACTGTTTAAAAGATTTGGAGATAGTAAAGACATTTGAAAATTTTATAGGCACTATACCTGCATTCAAACGTATGGCGATAATAGAAGAAAATAAAAAGAATTATGATAAAGCAATTGATTATTGTAATATGGCAATTGAGCATTATAAGAAACAGAATGCACTGAATCAGCAACTTGAATTTATAGATAGAAAAAACAAACTTGTGGATAAAAAAGCAAAATATTTAAGCAAATAAAAAAGTTTGGTGTAATGTTCCTTCTTATGAGAAGTGAATTGAAATAAGGAGTGATACAAAATTGAAAACCGCCGTAATATATGCCCGATACTCTTCGGACAAGCAAACAGAGCAGTCTATTGAGGGGCAGCTTTATGACTGCTATAATTACGCAAAACAACACGGAATAACGGTTGTACATGAGTATATCGACCGTGCTATGACAGGCAAAAATGATGACCGCCCTTCGTTTCAACAAATGCTTACTGACAGCTCACAGCGTAAATGGGAGTATGTTCTTGTGTGGAAGCTGGATCGTTTCGCACGAAATACTATCGACAGTGCGGTAAACAGGCAGATTTTATTAAAGAATGGCGTTAAGATACTGTCTGTAATGGAAAGCTTCGGGGAAGATGCGTCGGGGCAGATGATGACGCACATCATTGAAGCGATAAACGAATATTACAGTGCGGATCTGCGAGAAAAAACTATCCGAGGAATGCGGCAATCTGCGTTAAAAGCACAGTCTACGGGGCATATTCCACTTGGTTACAAGACTGTTGATAAAAAGCTTGTCATTGATGAAGATACAAGGATAATTCCCGAAACTGTATTCCGAATGTATGCAGCAGGGGAGAGGCTTACCGATATTGCGGATTATCTTAATTCACACGGATATAGGACAGCCAAAGGAAAGAAATTTACAGTTAACAGCTTTTATAATATGCTTAGTAACGAAAAGTACATAGGTGTATATCAGTATAACGATATACGAATAGAGGGAGGAGTTCCGCAGATGATACCAAATGATGTTTTTGAAGCTGTCAGAAAAAAGCTCCGGGAAAACAGAAAAAGAGCCGCAAAGAATGCGGCAAAAGCAGATTATTATTTGTCAGGTAAGCTTTTCTGCGGATATTGTGGTGAACCGATGAGCGGTTTGTCAGGAACAAGTGGATCGGGGAGCAAGCATTATTATTACCGCTGTAACGGCGTACAGAAGAAGTCAGGCTGTAAAAAGCATAACGAAAACAAAGAACGTATTGAAGATGAGGTGTGCAGAGCCGCTTGGGGATTTTTTCATAGTATGGACAGAAAACAGCTTGCGGAACTTATTCACGAAAAATATCTTAAAGAAGCGGCAACGGAATCCTCGACCGAAGTGCTTGAAAAACAGCTTGCAGATGTTACCAGGCAAGCGGAAAATGTTGTAAACGCAATAGCGAATACAGGCGGAAATCAGATATTGTTTGATAAGGTTAAGGCACTGCAGGAGCAGAAGGATCAGATCGAATCACAGCTCCGCATTGCGTCAGCAGTAAAAGGAAATGTACCCTCGGTTGAGCAGATTGAAAAGCTTATAGATGATGTGCTTGAAATGGATATAAATTCGCTTGAGGGTAAAAAAGCAATAGCAGATATAATGGTTTCAAGAGTTTATCTTTATGATGATAAGCTTACGGTTGTTTTTAAGGATCCTGACGGAAAATCGCAGGATATATCATTGTCAGAAATTGAAAATCCC
>CAYOAV010000077.1:0-3523 GCA_964402055.1 uncultured Ruminococcus sp.
CGTCCCCTACAATAACATAATTAGCAATGTGCGATGTGTGAAAATTTTCATCATTCAACACCCTAAAAAATTCTACTGACATTTTTACTGACATATTGAAAAGGGAACAAAAATGTCGTATAATATTAATGAAACAATTTTCAGGGGGATAGCATTTATGCCAAAGTTTGTACAATATTCAAGCACTACAGAATTCAGCAGAAGAATTGCACGTTATATCGAGGAAACAGGCAATTCCGTCTATAAAATCGCCCAAATAACAGGTCTTGGAAGGACCGCTATTCATCAGGTGATCTCGGGCAAGCTTGTTCCGACCAAGGAGTTTTTCGAGCAGCTCTGCACCGCCTTTACCATCACTCCTGCCCAGAAGGCGGAGCTTACAGAGCTGTTTTTATCCGAAAAAATCGGACACAAGGCTTATTATGAGCAGAAAAGGCTTGTCGAAATCATAAAGAAGCTTCCGCAGTATTATTCCGATAATAACGCTCCATCGCTGTCCTATAACCCTGTTGATATCACGACTGATAACGCTGTCAACGGTATTGTGAACGTAAACCGTGCTGTTATAAATATCATATCAAGGGAGCTTGAAAAGCCGCAGCCAAGAATTTGTTCAACAATTCCTTTTGAGAATACCGAACTTTTTGAAATTGCCTCTCAGCTTGTCAATCAGGGCAAAAAAGAAGCCGTTTTCGAGCATTTTATCCGAATTTTCAAGGACGGCGATAATTATCTGCCGAAAAATATGGATACTCTTGAAAGCCTGCTGAAAATGTCCATCAATGCAGAGCTTGATTATAAGCCTTATTCATATTATATCCATGAGGATTCAACGGATGCTGACCTGCCTGTTTTCCCATATTTTGCCGCAACAAGCGAGTATGTAATAATGCTCACAGGCGATTTCCAGTCCGCTGTGATAACCGATAATAACGCTATCGCAGAGCTTACGCAAAAGCATATTCAGAAGCTGAAAGCAATTTCACAGCCTGTTGTCGAAAGGCTTGACCAGAACGGCCTTTTTGATACGTTTTTCAATTCAACAAATCATTATGTGAAATCCATCGAATTTCAGCCCTGTATGACGATAGAGCTTACTCTTGATATAATTAAAAAAAGGCTTCTTCCCATGCCCGAGCGTGATAAAATACTCGGACTTATACAGGAAAGCTTTTATGACCAGAATGGATTTATGAAGAAGGAAACCTCGGAACAGAAGGCTACCTGCTATTTTTCAGCAAGAGGACTTGAAAATTTTGCAGAAACAGGAAAAATGTGGAATTGCCCTGGATTTATCCTCTCCGAGTTTTCCGATGAGGAAAGGCTTCAGATACTGAAAAGGGCAAAATTAAAATCAGGTACATATTTCAAGCTTCTTGACGAAGCTAAAATAACCGTTCCCGACTTTTTGCAGATAATACTTCTTGATAATCATAAATGCATTTTCTTCTGCCTTATGGAAAAGAAGAATTTCAGTGCAATTCTCTCCGAGCAAAGCCTTTATAACACATTATTCAGCTTTTTTGACGCACTTGACGAAAGAGAATTTGTCCTACCATTGGATGAAACTGTTGCCTGCTTTGATAAGAATATCCACAGGATTGAGGAAAGGCTCAATAGCTGAAAAAAATACATTTTTACGGGACGGCTCGCCCCCCGAGGACAACAAACATATGCAAAAAAACGCCACCGTACAAAGACAATCAATCCTTGTACGGTGGTTTAATTAGTTATTCAAAAGCTTTTCAGCACTTGCAAGCTTTACAGCAAGGCAGAAAATATCGATAGCTTCTTCAAGCTCATTGAGCGGAGGGAATGTTGGTGCGATTCTGATGTTTTTATCATCGGGGTCATTCTTGTATGGATAGGTTGCACCTGCACCTGTGAGGACAACTCCTGCATCCTTACAAAGCTCAACAACACGCTTTGCACAGCCGTTGAGAGTATAAACCGATACGAAATATCCGCCGTTAGGCTTATGCCAGCTAAGAACATCGAGCGAGCCAAGCTCCTTTTCAAGCTTATCAAGAACAAGTGCGAACTTCGGAGCGATGATTTTTTTATGCTGCTCCATTTTTGCCATAATGCCGTCAAGGTTCTTGAAATAGCGAACGTGACGGAGCTGATTTATCTTATCGTAGCTGATATACTGCATACCGAGTATCTTTTCAACCTGTGCAACATTTGCCTTAGAAGCGACCATAACCGCAACGCCTGCACCGGGGAAGCTGATTTTTGAGGTTGAAGCGAACTCGAAAACCATATCCTCCTTGCCTGTCTTTTTGCATTCGTCAAAGATATTGAGAAGCTTATCGGGAGTATCTGTAAGATGATGTACGCAGTAAGCGTTATCCCAAAAAATGCGGAAATCCTTAGCCTTCGGGGAGAGGTTAGCGAAACGCTTAACGGTTTCATCGGAATATGTGATACCATCGGGGTTTGAATACATTGGAACGCACCAAATACCCTTGATAGCTTCGTCCTCTGCAACGAGCTTTTCAACCATATCCATATCAGGACCATTCTCGCTCATAGGAACTGTAATCATTTCAATTCCAAAGCTTTCGCATATGCCGAAGTGGCGGTCATATCCGGGGGCAGGGCAAAGGAACTTGACCTTATCGAGCTTGCTCCAAGGCTTTTCACTTCCGAGCAGACCGTGGGTCATAGCTCTTGCGATGGAATCATACATCATAGAAAGGCTAGCATTGCCGCCGACGATAACCATTTCAGGCTCAACTCCGAGCATATCAGCGAAAAGCTTCTTAGCCTCGGGGATACCTGTAAGAACGCCGTAGTTACGCACGTCAGTGCCGTCCTCTGCGATAAGGCTGGACTTGCTGTTAAGGGTATCGAGCATATCCATTGTGATATCGAGCTGGTCAGCGCCCGGCTTTCCTCTTGCCATATTAAGCTTCAGACCCTTTGCCTTATAAGCCGCATAAGCCTTTTCATTTTCAGCCTTAAATTCTTCAAGCTGAGCCTTATTCATTTCAGTGAGCTTCATAAAATCTTCCTTCCATTCCATTTGAGGGCAATCTGTTTCAGGTGAATTGTTATTACACAAAAAACAATTGTACTTCCAGTGAATACATTTACTATATAATATAATATAACATACTGGCTGAAAATGCAAGTCTTTTCAAAAGCTTTTGCATTTTGTTAAGATTTTGTTCATATTAATCTATGTCACATTCTGCATATTCCAACAAGGTTGGAGGAAAATGCCATAAAGGTAGAATTGTATAGCATTGCGGCAATAAACAGGTCAGGGCGGCGGATCTCCTCGGCATTTTGGATAGCGTCAAGGGTTACCTTGATATTTTCATAACCTAATTTTTTGAAACGCTCTCTTGCAATTTCCTTTGGGATAAGCTTACCCTCGAATCGGACGCTTCTTCTTCCGAGGATAACATCTGCGGCAATATCCCTTATTTCATCTATCGCACAGGATAGGTGTGGGAAATGGGCTTTTAAGGTATTGATTTCCAAATTTTCATTGAGCTGTTGTATAAAATCATCG
>CAYOAV010000077.1:3623-7311 GCA_964402055.1 uncultured Ruminococcus sp.
ATGGCAGTCACCACAATAATAATGCCGCCCATACTGATAATAATTCCGACAGTCATTCCCTTGGGGAAGAAGCTCATTTCAATAGTATGCTCGCCTGCTGATACAGGAATACCGATAAGAGCGTCAACAAGCTCGACCGCCTCGACCTTTTCGCCGTCAACCTTGATTGTCCAGCCCGGTTCATAGGAAATCGTTGTAAAGAGTATTCCGTCCTCGTCAGCGTTGACTGTACCCTTGATATGATTTTCCTTGAAGGATTCAATTTCAAGCGGATTTTCCCTAAGCTCCTCAACCGAACGCTGGAAAGCCTCCTCATCGAGATAATAGAAATACTCGTCTGCGAAAAGCACCTCGTTCTTTTCGGTGATAGTTGTGATAACGGAAAGCTCATCACCTACAGAGAAACGTCCGAGCGGCTGGATAACCTTGTTTCCGCCCTCAAAATAATAATCGACAAAATCCTTGTTAAGCCAGAGGTTCACCTTACGCTCATAGCTTGATGGGAAATAAAGATATATCATATCCTCCGTTGGAGCTGTGAGCAGGAACTCAATATGCGAATTTTCGCCCTCAATTCTCGGAACATACTTTGTATGCGTGCCATAGGTAGACGGCTTTGCGTTTTCGGGAAGAATGCGGTCGATCTCGATCTCCTTGAAATATTCAGCCTTTGTATCGGTACAGAGAGCGGAGAAAAGAGCGTTCTGACAGATAAACGGATTATCCCCCTCAAGTGTAACATCAAGGATATCATTGCTTGCCATAAAGGCTATTGGGAGAGCGTTCGGATTTTCATAAACATAGAAAATATCCTTACTATCGCCGTTTGCAAGCACCATTTTATCATAATGCTTATTTTCTGCAACTGTTATTTTATCATTTTCGTCAAGGTCTGTTGTACCCTTTTCCATAACATATTTTATTCCGAAAAGAGCGTCTGTAAGATAGGTTGAGCCTTTATATTTTATATAATGTCCGCCGTAGGAAAAGCCGAGCTTATTCAGCATTTCGATAGGACCTGAATTGAGCGTTGAGCTTGAATGTGAAACACCGTATGAACCGAAAGCCATAGCGTCATTTACGGTTCTGTGATAATTTGATTCAATTCTGTAAACAGGCTCATCGTCCATATCGTATATTTTATTTACGGTATTTCTTCCGAGGGTTATATATCGGTTATAGGATGAATTTTTTGAATATACAACATCCTCATCTATCTGATAAAGAGTATAAGCCGAGCTTGCTGTAAGCTCTATCATAATAACAACAAGCAGGATAACAGGCACAGGATAAACCTTATAATGCTTTTTATAAAGGAAAACGAGCAATGCATAAAGTGCGGCAAAGGCTATTGTATACCATACCGTTGCAAGGAGGGTGACATTTTCAAGACCCTGCTTGTCGATATAAAGCACATAAGCCGCCAGCACGAAGAACATACCGCCTATTTCCTTTGCTGTAACGCCCTCGATGCGTTCAAATGCCTGAGCCGCCATAAGCACAAGCAGGAAGCTGCACATAAATGAATAGCGGTAAGGGAGCCAGTTCGGAACCTGAAAGCCGTGCCATACAATATCGACCGTTGACATATACATTGAAAGCACAACAAGAAGCGTAAGCATACCGAAGCCGATTTTTTTGCGAAGCTTTATGTTTGTGTTCATAAAGAACAGCGGCACAAGAAGTATCGTCAGCACTCCGCAGTATACAACAGGCGAACCCTCAGGTCGGCAGGTATCATAAACATTCGGGAGAAGATTTACAAAGAAATCAGCAAAATCGAACTGCGTTTCCATTGAAAAATCAGGGTTGGAAAATTCAAATTTGCCGAGCTTTAACGAATAATAGAGCGGTATCAGAAGCCATGCCGAGCATACAGCCGAAAGCAGACCTCCGCAGGCGAAAAGTGAGCCGCTTTTTATGAATTTAACGAATTTTCCTGTCAAGGTTTTGTCTGAAATGAAGAAAAAGTATGCGAGGAAATAAAGTATCGAGAAAATCGCCGTCATCCAGCCGATATAGAAGTTCGCAATGAACATAAGCGTGAGCGGAATGACGAAATACAGCCATTTTTTCTCATCAACGAGCAGATCTATACCCTTGCATATCAGCGGCAGATAGATAAGACCATCAAGCCACATCGGATCCATAAGCTGGACTACCATATAAGCCATAAGCGAGTAGATAATGCCGAAAATAAGAGAGGTACTGCGGCTCATTTTCTTATGTGAGCCTAAGAAATGGCACATCGTAACGCTCGCCGTGCCGACCTTGCAAAGCTGCATAATAAGGATAGAGGCGGTCATTATCGACCTTGGCAGAAGCATAACGATAAGCATAAACGGACTGGCGAGATAATAAGCAAAAATGCCGATAGTTTCGCCCGAAAGATTCCTGCTCCACGAATTAACAAGGCTGCCATTGCCGTGGAGAGCGTCACGCAGATTTTCATAATAATAAACATACTGACCGTTGAGGTCGAGAACAAGCACGGATTCCTCGCCGAACGGATATATCCCGAAAATGGCATATGCGATAAAAAGTATCAACGCAGGGATAATAAAAGCGAAGAAATAGGTTCTCTTGCCGTATATAAACGACCATATGTCGGTTTTCAGCGTAATGGGCATTTTATTTTCCTTAAAGTTCAAACTGACCCTTCCTTTCCGATAAGGATATACAATCACACTCCTTTATTATACATAATTTTTTTCCATTTTACAAGTAGTTTTAAAAATTTTATACGGTATCCTTTTGTAGCATTAAAATAAAAATGTCAACTATTAACCGTACAACCAATAATACTCAAAATCACCAGATGCACAGGATAATAAATATAGAATAGCTTTTTTAAGCCCTTTCCTCTTTTACCGTTATAAATAAGCAAAAACGGCAGTGCAAAAATCATCATCCATTGATAATTTACGTTGAGCAGAGAATTTATGAAATTTCCTGCTGAAAATATAGTTTGAAATCCTGCTATTTTGCCGACTGTTCTTACAATTTCTATAAAAGCATTCGGTACATTGCACCTGCTCATAAAATGTATCGCTTTAATAGGAAGCTCGGGAACAAAAATCAGGAAGTACAATGCACAATATGCGGAATACCAGATACATAGCTTCTTTTTATTGTTACGGCAAAAATAGAACAACACTATTGCCGATGTCAGGATAATATTTCCCTCCATAAAGCCGAACGAGCCAAGTGCGGTAAAAATTATTCTTTCCAAATCGCATAATACAGGTATTGAATTCAGCGGTGAATTATCTAATCGTTCCCATATGATGACCAAAATCAAAATAAGTATCTGATAGCCTGTATAAAAGGATATGTACTTAATACGCTTGGTTTTGTCAAATTTACTTTTTTCAAGAAGATAAACAAGCAGCGTGCCTAAAAAAATCGAAAGGAAAATATTATTGCTGAAATGAATTGCCGCTATCCCGAAATACATTTCAGCTAACGGCGGCAGAACAGCTTCAATAAGCACCATTAAAAGGCTCATTTTCCATAGCCTTTTAATGTATTGCTTTTTATCGCTTGAATGATATATCCCCTCGGCGGCACAAAAGAAAAAAATCGGTGCTGACATTCGCCCTATCCAGTGGAACCATATCGGCATATCGGGGATAAGCTCCCCGATATGGTCGATAGTCATAAATATCAGCGCAAGAATTTTAAGCTT
>CAYOAV010000078.1:0-4434 GCA_964402055.1 uncultured Ruminococcus sp.
ACAATGCTGATTTTTTCAAGAGAATTTATTCCCATTCTTTTCTAAATATATTGTACATCTTGCACAAAAACCGCTTGATAAATTGTGTAAAAAATGTTAATTGAGTAATAATTTTTTTAACTTTTCCAAAAACAATGCTTCCCCTGCCAATCTGACAATCTGACAAGGGAAGCATTTGATTCCGTTTTGTTTATCTCTATATCATAAAACGTAAATATTGACCTGTTTTGCACCCCAATCACAGCTTGCGTCATAGCTCTCCATAAAGAGGTCTACGAGAATTCTGCCGTCAAGAAGTGCTGTTCCCGTATCGGCGGCAATTGCATAGCCATATACATAATTGCCGTCAGTGGAAACTATATAAAGCTCAGTTCCGTAAGGAATTATCGCAGGATCAACGGCAACATAGCCGACCTTGACCTGTCTGCCCGATGCTGTATAAGCAGTCGGCTTCGCGCTATAAGCGCAGGATTTTCCTGTAAGAACCTGAGAATACGAGGTTGGAACGCCGTTTTCATCAAGCGTAAGATAATCGGGGACTTCAAGCTGGGAAATGCTCATTTCAGCGATAGGATTTACCTCTGCTGTGCCTGTAACAATAACCTTATCAACAGGCTCTTCGGTAACCTCTGTGCTGACGATATCCGAGCTGGCAAGCTTTCCGTCAACGTAGGTATGGCATATAGTGGTTGCAAGCTCGCCCTCCTCGCCGTCAACGAGAACCTTGGAATAGCCGACAACGTAGCTGTCATCCTCTTTATATTCTGTAGCATAGTCGATAGCTTCAAGCTGAACCTCGGTAACAAATTTTACACGGTTGATAATGATATCAGTATTATTGTTGAGAGGCTCTGAAAGACCGATATTGATAAGGTCATCATCCTCGACCTCAACACCTGCGGCATTGATAGCATCTGCGACATTACCTCTTACTCTGACAACGTGGGTCATTCCGTCAGCGGAAACATTCACCTTGCAGAATGGATTCGGATTAACTGTAACCATTTCCTCGCCGATAGCAGAGGCGGTAAGAAGATCCGCTTCAAAAACACGCTCATCGTGAGAGGTTATTTTGAATAATGCTGAAATAATAACCAGCAGAAGAATCATTGCACCGACTGCAACAGGGATAAGCTTATATTTTTTCAATTCCTGCAAGCTTTTCAACGGTTGTTTAATAGGTCTGCTCATAAAATCTCCTTTTAATAGCTTTGATTTATTTGGGCTGCATTTTGTAACCCATTTGTAATCTTTAAGCAACTTTAGCTATTATAGTTTTTTAGCAACCGTTTGTCAAATTTTTTTGGGAGCATTTTTTGTTAAAACTACACAAAACAGCGGTTTTTGACCCTTGCGACAAAACACGGTTTAAGTGGATTTTGGGAGATTTATGGCAAAAACTTCCAAAATGTTTTATGCAAAACGCATAAACAAGCGGGATTTTTATTTTTTGAAAAGCCAAAATATGGAAATACTTCCAATTTAAGGAATATGAGTTGACATTTTACGACCTAATATTTATAATTTTTCTTGCAAATTTATACAATAGATACAAAACCAAGCCTTAAAATCAGCCTTTTATTCGTCAAAAGGTAAAAATGGTAATCCTACACCTAATTAACGTAAATCAGCCGAGAAGCGGCTCATCGCAAAGCTTTAACGTATCTGAACGCTTTCCTTCCGTTTCAAATATTATAATAGTATTGTCACCCCTTTTCAAAAGCGGAGCAGGAAGATAGAGCCTTTTTTGCGGACCTATATCCCAGAATCTGCCAAGGTTGAAGCCGTTTATAAACACGCATCCCTTACCGAAGCCGTCCATATCAACAAAGGTATCGCCGCATTCATCAGCATTAAAATCAAAGCGGTAAAAAGCAGGCTGGTTTGAAATACTATTTGTATAATCATCATCAAAATCAACATATTGAATTTTATTGAGCTGTTCCTTGTCAAGCTCCAATGGATATATACTATAATAAAAGTGCCTATGGTCGTTTATTTTCAGACCGCCGATTATACCCTTACGCTGATTTTCAAGACCTGTGCCGAAATTTTCTCTGCCCATATTTTCGCATAAAAGCTGGATTTTGCCGCCTGTATATTTCTTTTCAGGCTCAAATTTTTCGCCTTTATTTTCGGCAAAATCTGTATAAATATATTCGCCGTTGCAGAAAACCTGAACCCTGTCAGAGCCATTTTCGATCCGAAGCTCGTTTATAGCTTCGTCTGCTCTGACATCGGTGGTGTAGAGAATATAGCCATAATTCTGACCGATATCCTCCATTGTCAGCGGATAAGTCGAGCTGACAGGTTCGCTTATTTCGTCAATTATCGGGAAAAGTCCGATCTTGCCTGAGCAGGGAATTTCACCGTAGGAACAGCGTTTGATATCGGTTGTAAGGGAGATTGACTTTACAGGCGCATATTTTGAGATGACCTCACGGAAAAGCTCGTATTTTGGGGTTATCTGACCGTCCTCTGTGAGCGGAGCGTCATAGTCGTATGATGTTACATCGCCCGTTCTGCTGCCGCCGTTCCTGCCGTTCATAAAGCCGAAATTAGTGCCGCCCTCAAACATATAGAAGCTAAGGCTGCCTCTTTTAAGAAGCTCGTCAAGCTCTGCCGCCGCTTTTTCAGGTGGGGTGGTGTGATGCTCCTCGCCCCATGCGTCAAACCAGCCGTTCCAAAATTCCATACACATAAGAGGCTTGCCCTCGCCCATAAATTTTTTCATTTCGCCGAACTGCCATTCTGCCGCAGAGCCGAAATTACCCGTAGGCAACGCTCCGTCTATCATACCTGATTTAAAAATATGCTCGCTCCATGGACCGTCCGAGGTTACAAACGGTACTGTAATTCCAAGCTCACGCATTGTATCACGCAGAAAGGCAAGATAATTTTTATCATCGCCGTAATAGCCGTATTCATTTTCTATCTGAATAAGGATAATATTACCGCCGTTGTCTATCTGATATGGAGCGATTTTCGGTATAAGCACGTCATAATAAGCCTTTACAGCGTCAAGGTACGGCTTATATGAACATCTTAAACGCATGCTTTTATCGGCAAGAAGCCACGCAGGCAAGCCGCCGAACTCCCATTCCGCACATATATAAGGTGATGGACGGATTATCATATACAGTCCAAGCTCCTTAGCTGTTTCAATAAAGCGGCAGATATCCCTTGAACCCTCAAAATCAAAGCAGCCCTTTTTAGCTTCATGATAATTCCATGGGATATAGGTTTCTACCGTGTTACAGCCCATATTCACAAGCTTTTCAAGCCTGTCACGCCAATATTCGGGAACGGTTCTGAAATAATGGAATGCTCCCGAAATGATTTTGAATGGTTTATCGTTCAAATAAAATTCTTCTTTGATTTCAAACATACTGCACCTCTGAAAATAAGTATTTTGTATTATTTTACAACAAGTGTGCCTTATTTTCAATAGTTTTCTTTTAAAAAATGAAAATGTTGCAATTATGATGTCTTTATGTTATAATTGAAGCAGTATTTAGGAAAGGAAATAATTAAAATGATAAAGATAAATGAGCTTTTATCGGATATAAATATTCTCGGAAGAACAGTTTGCCATAATGATACACTTTGGCTGGGTTATTCTCTTACAGGAATTGAATTTGATTTCTGCGGCAGGTCGCTTTCTGCGGAGTTATCGACAGACTGGGTTATGGATGAGCCTTGGAAGGGTGTTTTTCAGCCTTATATCGGTGTTATTGTTAATGATAGGCTTGAAAAACGCTTTGCTGTGGCAGAGGGCGGCGGCATATATGAGCTTTATTCCGCTGAAAAATCGGAAAATGTGCATATAAAGCTTGTTAAGCTTTCGGAAAATGCTTTTTCAAAGGTTGGTGTTATCGGTCTGGAATTTGACGGAAATATTACCCGAACAAAATCGGAAAAGAAGCTGAAAATTGAATTTATCGGCGATTCTATAACCTGTGGATTTGGGATAGAGGGCAAGTCTATATCTGACAGCTTCACAACTGCGACAGAAAATCCGTTCATAAATTATGCTTCGCTGACGGCAAAGGCTCTTAATGCGGATTACAGGCTTATTTCATGGACTGCGATAGGCATTTATTCAAATTCTGTCAAGGACGAAGCTGTGACAGAGCCTGACAACGGCTGGACTATGCCCGTGATATATGATTACACCGATAAGGGAACGGAGCTTATGCTTGGAAAAGAGCCGCAGCTATGGGATTTTTCAGCATATCAGTCGAACATTATCGTTGTAAATCTCGGAACGAATGACAAGGATTTTACAAGAGGTATACCCGAACGTACAGCGGCTTTTGAAAAATGCTATCGTGAATTTATCCTGCATATCCGTGAAAAAAATCCAAATTCATATATTCTTTGCACGCTTGGAGCAATGGGTCAGGAGCTTTGTCCGCAGATTGAAAACGCTGT
>CAYOAV010000078.1:4534-7303 GCA_964402055.1 uncultured Ruminococcus sp.
ACGCTTCTGCTTGAAAAGACCAACCGATGTGGAAAAAAGCTTTCTATAACAGGAAAGGGTCGCTGTAACGTCACGAATAACTGCACTGCCGATGATTTTTTTGCGAATATACCGAAAAATCCAAGATTTCTTTATTCAGCGTATGCAGGCTTTGATTCGCAGGCTTGTATGGATTTTTTTGAACGGCTGGGAGTTCCCTTGAAAACGGAAAGAGGGAACCGTGTTTTCCCTGTCAGCGACAAAGCGGAGGATATTGTTACAGCTCTTGAGCAGGGGTGTGAGGACTACGGAGTAAAGAAGATTTTTTCAAAGGTAACGGAGATAATTGCCGAAAATGGCGAGGTTCGTGGAGTTAAATGCGGAAACAGGGAATATTATGCTCCCTCTGTTCTTATCGCAACAGGAGGAAAATCATATCCAGGCACAGGCTCTGACGGTGACGGTTATCGTTTTGCCGAGGCTCTTGGACATACATTGACGGATATAAAGCCATCGCTTGTGCCGATCGAATCGGATGATGATTATTGCCGTGAAATGATGGGGCTTTCGCTGAAAAATGTCACCCTTACTTTGACTGATACCGAAAAAAACAAGGCTGTTTTCAGTGAAATGGGGGAAATGCTTTTCACACATTTCGGCGTTTCAGGGCCGCTTGTGTTGAGTGCATCAAGCCATATTCCGCAGATAGAAAGCGGACGTTATATCTTCCATATCGATTTAAAGCCTGCACTTGATGAAAAAAAGCTTGACGAGAGAATACTGCGTGATTTCAAGGAAATTCCCAACAGGATATTCGCAAATTCGTTGACAAAGCTCCTGCCCTCAAAGATGATACCAACGGTTGTTAAGCTTTCGGGCATTGACGGTGAAAAGCAGGTCAATTCCGTTACAAAGCAGGAACGTCAGCGGCTAGTGTCGCTTCTTAAAGCTTTTCCTGTTCATATAAGGAGCTTCCGCCCGATTTCCGAGGCTATTGTGACAAGCGGCGGAGTTAATGTCAAGGAGGTTTCTCCAAAAACAATGGAATCAAAGCTGGTAAAGGGACTTTACTTTGCAGGAGAAGTTCTTGACGTTGACGGATATACAGGCGGCTTTAATTTACAGATAGCTTTCTCAACAGGTTGTCTTGCAGGAGAAAATATGTGATGAAAAGCGAAAAAAGCGAGCGGATAAAGCTGCTTGATTTCCTGCGTGGAATATCTATTACATATGTGATGGTTTATCATTTTCTGTATGATTTAAGTGCTGTAAAAGGAATAAGCTTTACACTTGATGAACAGCCGATATTCAATTTTATCCATGAATTTTTTGTTGGTCAGCTGATAGTTATTTCGGGAATATGCGTTGGATTTTCCCGTGACCCTGTGAGGAGAGGTGCAATTCTCTTTTTTATGGGGGAGGCTGTAACGCTCGTTACCGATTTATTTTTCAGGGATATGCTTATCGTGTTCGGAGCGTTGTCATTTTTCGGAGCAATGATGATGATATGCGGAATTGCGAAGCCATTGCTTGAAAAAATTGATTGGAGGATATTGCTTGCGGCAAGCGTCCTGCTTTATGTGATAATGATTGATTTTTCGACAGAAAACGGCTTGCTTCATCTCTTTTTTACAGATTTCAGGGTCAAATTGCCCGAAAATGCTCAATATTCATATACGATTGGTATATTGCCCGATGAATTTTACTCTATGGATTATTTTCCGCTTATCCCGAACGGCTTTTTGTACCTTGTCGGTGCAGCTTTGTCAGTGCCGATAAGAGAAAAAAAGCTGCCGAAGATTTTTTATGCGGAAACAAGACCTGATTTTATTAATTTTATCGGCAGAAATTCGCTTATATTTTATATAGTACATCAGCCGATATTTCTTGGAATTTTATTTTTGAAAGGAATAATATGGAAAACTTAACCGATATAAAAGTTATAAAGGATATTTTTGAAAGGCACGGCTTTTCCTTTTCAAAGGCACTCGGACAGAATTTTCTTGTCAATCCGACTGTCTGCCCGAGGATAGCTGAAATGGGCGGTGCGGCAAAGGGCGTTGGAATAATCGAGATAGGAACAGGAGTAGGAGTTCTTACGCATGAGCTTGCAAAACGTGCAGAAAAGGTCGTTGCGATAGAAATAGATGAACGTCTTATCCCGATTTTAGAGGAAACTCTTGCGGAGCATAATAATGTCAAGGTGATAAACGGCGATGTTATGAAGCTTGACCTGAAAAAAATCATTGAGGAGGAATTTGACGGAATGGAGGTCGCTGTCTGTGCGAATCTTCCGTATTATATCACCTCGCCGATAATAATGCTTCTTCTTGAAAGCCGTCTGCCGCTTGAATCGATAACGGTAATGGTTCAGAAGGAGGCAGGAACAAGACTTTGTGCGGAGATGGGCACTCGTGATGTCGGAGCGGTGACGGCGGCAGTGCGGTATTATTCCGAGCCGAAGTTACTTTTCAATGTTTCAAGGGGTAGCTTTATGCCCTCGCCGAATGTTGATTCCTGCGTGATAAAGCTGGAGCTTCACAAGGACGGACGTTATAAAGCCGATGATGAGGAATTCTTTTTCAAAACGGTAAGGGGAGCTTTCTCACAACGCAGAAAAAATCTTCTTAACTCGCTTTCCTCGTCAATGGGAATGGAAAAATCACGCATTATGCAGGCTGTGAAAAACGCAGGCATAGCCGAAAATGCTCGTCCTGAACAGCTTTCAATGGAGGATTTTCTAAGGCTTTCAACCGAATTAAAAAATATATCTTGAATATTTTCAAAAAA
>CAYOAV010000079.1:0-7270 GCA_964402055.1 uncultured Ruminococcus sp.
CTATGTGTAATTTAAGTCAGGGAATATATAACGATGGGATCAACGTTGGTATGGCGAGAGGCAGAGAGGAGGGCATGGCTAAGGGTAGAGCGGAAGGTAAGGCAGAAGGCAAAAATGAAAATGCTGTCGGAGTTGTAAAAAAGCTGCTTTCGATGGGGATTTCTTTTGAAAAGGCTCTTGACGTTGCAGGCATTGATGAGGAAACCTACCGTAAATATAACTCCAATTGATAGATTTTTGAAAAAAATCAGAAGCTATAATAAGGAGGTTGATTCTATGTGTAATTTAAGTCAGGGAATATATAACGATGGGATCAACGTTGGTATGGCGAGAGGCAGAGAGGAGGGCATGGCTAAGGGTAGAGCGGAAGGTAAGGCAGAAGGCAAAAATGAAAATGCTGTCGGAGTTGTAAAAAAGCTGCTTTCGATGGGGATTCCTTTTGAAAAGGCTCTTGCTGTTGCAGATATAGACAGGGAAACCTACGAAAAATACCGCTTTGAGGCTAATGAGCAATAAAAAATAATTTTAAAACCGTTAAAGGTTAATATGGAGGTAAAAAATGGTTATTATTGAAATGGAAAATGGTAAAAAGATGAAGCTTGAGCTTTATCCCGAGGTTGCACCTATCACTGTTGCAAATTTTGAGAAGCTTGTAAAGGAAGGCTTTTATGACGGTCTTACCTTTCACAGAGTTATCCTAGGATTTATGATTCAGGGCGGCGACCCTGAGGGCACAGGAATGGGCGGCTCAAAGGATAAGATCAAGGGTGAGTTTGCTTCAAATGGTGTTAAAAACGACCTCAAGCATACAAGAGGTGTTATTTCCATGGCTCGTTCCATGATGAAGGATAGCGCAAGCTCGCAGTTCTTTATTATGCACAAGGACGCTCCCCATCTTGACGGCGAATATGCCGCATTCGGAAAGATTGTAGAGGGAATCGAGGTTGTCGATGAGATTGCCGCTGTTCCGACAGATTATAGTGATAAGCCAACAACTCCGCAGATCATGGCTAAGGTTTACATTGAAGAATAATTGCATAGAAAAAAGGAACGCAGAATCAGACCTGCGTTCCTTTTGTTTTTAATATAATTGCGACTAAGCCGATAAGCCGGGTTTTGTCGTGTGCGGAAATCTATCTGGGTGAATCGTCGCCGAAACACTCAAGCCGTCGTTGCAATACGCCTGCCGAGCAGACAATAACGCATTGTTCCAAAAAAGACGTTGCATCGGATAGGGTTTACATACCGATATAATTACTTATACCGATGGTGAGCTCTTACCTCACCTTTCCACCCTTACCGAGGTTGCCCTCGGCGGTATATCTCTGTTGCACTTGCCCTAAGGTCGCCCTCGGCTGCCGTTAGCAGCTATCCTGCTCTATGATGCCCGGACTTTCCTAACGCATAAGCGTTCAACCGCATAGCTTACTCGCAGGGTTCATTATATCACACTTGAAAATTTCTGTCAAGCTTATTTTCCAAGATTTTTAAGCATAGCTTCAAGTATTTCAGGGTAATAAACCTTTTTGCCAACTCTGTCTATCATACCGAAGTTTTCAGTACCGACCTTAGTTCCACCGTTATCCCATAATATGCAGGCAAGACCGTTTTCAGCGGCTTTTTTGGTAAAATCATCTGCCCATCTTACTCTGTCCTCAAGGTTATCCTTGTTTGTTGCACCACATTCTCCGATAATAACACCAACGCCATTCTTTACATAGGTTTCATTAAGCTTTTCCATAAAGCTGAGGTCGTTTATCTTTGAACCGTCCCAAGTGGAATAGCCGTTTTCATTCATTGCGAAATCATATGGCGAGTAAGCGTGTACCGATACGATAAGTCTGTTTGCAGGATCTGTCGGGAGAGTAAATGAAGCGTGCATTGCAGTCCATGGGTCAGCTCTGTTGCTCGGAACCATAAGATAACGTGTTTCGTTGAAGCCGCCAGCAGCTCTTACTGTATCAACGAAATCCTGATTGAGCTTGGATATAGTTTCTATCGAGTCGATTCCGTCCTCGTCATTATCAGCGAACCACCATTCCTTGTTTGTTCCTGAAAGTCTTGGTTCGTTCATACCCTCAAAAATAAGCTGTTCATCATAATCTGCGAAGCGTTCAGCAATCTGCTTCCATATTGTGGTAAGATATTCGGAAGCCTTTTCATAGTTTTCAGAGGTCGGATAATATGCGTCATTATCGTGATGTGAGTTTATGATAACATAAAATCCATCGTCAATCGCATAGTCAACGACCTCGTTTACACGGTCAAACCACTGCTCGTCAATTTTATAATTTTCGTCAACGTGTTTGCTCCAGGAAATCGGGATTCTTATTGTTGTGAAGCCTGATTCCTTGACGAAATCTATCGTTTCCTTTGTTACCTTCGGCTGACCCCATGAGGTTTCCGAGGATAATCCATCGCCCGTTGCATCAAGAGTGTTACCGAGATTCCAGCCAAGTCCGAGATTTTTTGTGAAATCAACGGCATTATCAGCAATTTCAACCTTGGGAGCATAAGCTTCGGCAGTAGCAGCGGTTGTTTCAGCGGCATCTGCCGTGGTGCTTACATCAGCGTCACTTGAACAGCCGACAAAAAGAGAAACTGCCATAGCTGCGGCAAGTGAACACGAAATTAATTTTTTGTTCATTTTAAGTAGATCCTTTCAGAATAATATCACATATCATTTTATCACGATATTATTAACTTTTCAAGGAATTTTGCGTTTTATAATATTTTTTCGGAAAGTAACAAAAAAGCGTTGCAATTTTGGGCATTTTGTAGTATAATAATTGAAAATGATATTTTTTGAAAGGTGCGGTTGTTTTGATCAATGTAGGCTTTATCGGTGCAGGAAATATGGGTTCTGCCATTATAAAAGGAATGCTCGCCACAGGGCAGTCCGATACGAAAATATATGCGTATGATATGGACGCTTCAAAGCTTGACGCTCTCGGAAAAATCGGCGTGTCAATATGTGAAAATGAAGCCGATGTTGTAAAAAAATGTAAATATGTGCTTCTTGCAGTCAAGCCGCAGGGCATTGATACCGCACTTGAAGCTATTGCTCCGTTTGTTAATGATGAAACGGTTATTATTTCTATCGCCGCAGGTATTTCCGATGAATATATCAGGAAAATAACCAAGCCGACTGCTAAAGTAGTGCTTGTTATGCCGAATACTCCGCTTCTTCTGGGCGAGGGTGCTTCCGCTCTTGCTAAGGCTGAACCGACAACGGATGAGGAATTTGAATTCGTTAAGGGTATTTTTGCTTCAAGCGGCGTTGCAGAGGTCGTGCCTGTTGATAAAATGAAGGAAATAATCGCCATAAACGGAAGCAGTCCTGCGTTTATCTATCTTTTTGCAAAGGGATTTGTTGAATATGCCGAAAGGGTCGGAATTGATAAAAATGCCGCATTGCGTTTGTTTGCACAGTCACTTACAGGCTCGGCTAAAATGCTTACAGATTCGGGATATACCGTTGATGAGCTGATAAAAATGGTTTCCTCTCCCGGAGGAACAACGCTTGCAGGTCTTGATGAGCTTTATAAGGGCGAGTTGACCGCAGATGTGAATAATGCCTGCGAAGCCTGCACAAAACGTGCTTATGAGCTTTCAAAATAAATATATTAAATCTGCTTTTGCATAGCATAAAATTTTTTTACAAAGCATATAATCGTTAAAAAAGCAAAGGACGATGTATATGCAAAAAATTCAAAGGAATTTTATGATAGGCTTTAAGCGTGGAACGTCAGGCGGAAGAATACCGTTTATTTTTCTGATGATTCTTTTCGGGGCAGGCGAGCTTGTGGGAGCAATGTCGGAATGTGTTTTTCACGGGAATAATGTCCTTCAAAAATCAGCTGAATTGTTTTTTCGTAATCGTACAGGCTGTACCTTTATTGAAACGCTTGTCAATTCGTTTTCAGGACCCTTTCTGCTGATGCTTGCGTGCCTTATTTTAGGATTTGGTGCGGTTTCAATGCCTGTGGAGCTGCTCGTGCCGTTTTTTCACGGCCTTGGGATAGGCACTATGCTTGCGGATATCAACGCTGTTTACGGCATAAAGGGTACGCTTTTGTCGGCAGTTTTTGTTCTGCCATTTGCGGTTATGTCAGCGTTTGTGGTTATGACTGCGGCAAGAGAGAGCTTTTCTATGTCGGTGCATTTGCTGAAAATTATGCTCGGGGCGGACAAGTCGGATAAGGAAGTAGTTAAGCTTTATCTGACGAAATTTCTTGTGCTTTTCACCGTGCTTGCCGTCCTTTCGTTTGCAGACAGCCTTGTTACATACTTTTTTGCAGGCTTGTGGTCGGGATTTTTAGGGTGAAAACTTAATTTATGGGGAAGTAAAAAGTTAAGGAGCTGTATTTATTTGTCATTATTTGGTTTGAACGATTATTCAAAGGCAGGCCCGGGAGTTGCGAAAAATGCACCGAAAAAGAAGCCTTTTTTTGAGTTTTTTGAGCTTTATTTCCGCAAATTCTGGAATCTGATAAAGCTGAATTTTATTACAGTGCTTTTCTGTCTGCCAATCGTAACGATAGGACCTGCACTCGCAGGAATGACCAAGGTTCTGCGTAATTACCGACTGGAAAAGAACGCCTTTATTATGCACGAATTTTGGAAAGGCTTTTCAAAAAATATAAAGCAGTCGCTACCGATTGGTCTGCTCGATGTGCTGTTCACAGTTTCGGCAGTTGCCGCAATGCAGGTCTATCCGTCAATGTATAAAAGCTCGGGGAACGCTGTTTATATCGTGTTCTGCGTTATTTCCGTGAGCTTCGCACTGACACTTCTAATGATGAATTTCTATATTTTCCCGATGATAGTCGCAACGGATCTGAGCCTTGCGAATATCGTAAAAAATTCATTCTATCTGACCTGCGTGGGATTGAAAAAGAATATCATAACTCTGCTTATAACAGCGTTTATCGTGGTTTTCCTTGCTATTATGATACTTCTCCACCCGCTTTCGGCGATAATAATTCCGATCTGGCCTGTCAGCTTCCTTGGATTTCTGATTATGTTCAACTCCTATCCGCTGATACAGAAATATGTAATTGACCCTTATTATGAGGAAAGAGGGGAATGTAACCCCGAATACTTACAGCCGCTTGACGAGGAAGAGGCTATTTTCACAGATATGGGCGGAAAGGAAACGCCTGTTAACTCGGGGAAAGAGAAGTCCAAAAGCGGAAAATCAAAGGGAAATAAAAAAATTTCGTAAAAATACTTTACAAATGGGATTTTATGTGATATAATAGCTTTGTTGCGTTATGCAATAGCCGCTTACTTGGATTACGGGGAACGCTCCAATGGAGAAATAACCTGCCGTATTCTATGTTTGTGGGGAAATATTTGAAAGAGGTGTATTTATTATGATGCGTAAAGAAGAAAAAGCAGCTGTAATCGAAGCTAACAAGAAGAGTGCGAATGACACAGGTTCACCTGAGGTTCAGATCGCTATTCTCACTAAGAGAATCAATGACCTTAACGTTCACCTTAAGGATCATCCGAATGACCATCACTCTAGAAGAGGTCTTCTTAAGATGGTAGGTCGCAGACGTAACCTTCTCAATTACCTTATGAAGAAGGATATCACAAGATATCGTGCTACTATCGAAAAGCTCGGAATCCGTAAGTAATTGTTCACACAAGGCAGTTAGTAAAGGCTTTGTCCTTTACACTGCCTTTAGTGCGTTTTAATGTAGGTTTTTAAATTTTTATCGTTGAGCAGTTGTTTAGCATTAAATTGTGTCTGTTTGAAAAAGCGGATAGAATTTATTGCTAAAGCTGCTGACGTATTTTAAAGGAGGCAGTTAAAAATGGCAATGTCAAAAATCAAGACCTTCGATAACTATAAGGTCTATAAAACAATGTTCGCAGGCAGAGAGCTTAAGGTTGAAACAGGCAAGACCTGTGAGCTTTCCAACGGCTCATGCTGGGTAACATACGGCGAAACAGTCGTAATGGCTAACGTTACAGCAAGCCCTAAGCCGAGAGAAGGTATCGATTTTTTCCCTCTTTCTGTTGATTATGAGGAAAGACTTTATTCCGTTGGCAGAATCCCTGGTTCGTTCACAAAGAGAGAGGGCAAGCCTTCCGATAAGGCTATCCTTACTTCAAGAGTTGTAGACAGACCTATCAGACCTCTTTTCCCTAAGGATATGAGAAATGATGTTTCTGTCGTTATGACCGTGCTTGCGGTTGACCCCGATTATTCTCCCGAAATCTGCGGAATGATCGCTACATCTGTCGCAATTTCCATTTCCGATATTCCTTGGAACGGACCTATCGGCGGTATCTCCGTTGGTCTTGTTGACGGCGAAATCGTGCTTAACCCGAACCTCGAGCAGAGAGCTGTAAGCGACCTCAACCTTACCGTTGCAGGCACTGCCGAGAAAATCGTTATGATCGAAGCTGGTGCAAATCAGGTTCCTGATGATCTTATGCTCAAGGCTATACTTACAGGTCACGAGGAAATCAAGAAAATTGTCGCTTTCATCAACGATATCAAGGCTGAAATCGGCAAGAAAAAGTTTGAATTTGAATCTATGGAGGTTGACCACGACCTCTTTGACGCTATCGAAGCTATGGCGGCAGAGGACGTTAAGGTTGCCCTTGATACTGATGATAAAAATATCCGTGAGGAAAGACTTAACCCCATCAAGGACGCTATCCACGCAAGATTTGATGAGGAATATCCCGAAAAGATCGCAATGATCGATGAGTGCATTTATAAGCTTCAGAAGAAGATTGTCCGCAATTGGCTCTATGAAGGCAAGCGTGTTGACGGCAGAGGTATCGATGAAATTCGTCCTCTTGCTTCCGAAGTAGGCGTTCTTCCAAGAGTTCACGGTTCAGGTCTTTTCACAAGAGGTCAGACCCAGGTTCTCACAATTGCAACTCTCGGACCTGTCAGCGAATCGCAGAAGATTGACGGTCTTGATGAAGAGGACAGCAAGCGTTATATGCACCACTATAATTTCCCATCCTATTCCGTTGGCGAAACAAAGCCTTCAAGAGGCCCCGGCAGACGTGAAATAGGTCACGGTGCTTTAGCTGAAAGAGCGTTAGTTCCTGTACTTCCTTCCGTTGAGGAATTCCCATATGCAATGCGTCTTGTTTCCGAGGTTCTTTCCTCGAACGGCTCGACATCGCAAGGCTCTATCTGCGGTTCGACACTCGCACTTATGGACGCAGGCGTTCCTATTAAAGCTCCTGTTGCAGGTATTTCCTGCGGCCTTATCACAAGAGATGACGGCAGCTT
>CAYOAV010000080.1:0-1365 GCA_964402055.1 uncultured Ruminococcus sp.
GGAGCGAAATATTGAATGATAGACGTTGAAAAGGACGATTTATTTTACGTTTGCACAATGATAGAATATGTCGCACGGCATACGAAAAACCGAACAAGAGATGTTGTAAAAAAATTATCCGATGACGAGCTTCGCCATCAGTTAAAGGTCGCTTCTGTTAATCACTGTCTGACCTTTGAGCAGGTCTGCTATGAATGGATAGAGGATTTCGGTATCACAAACGGGAGCTTTGATAATATTTCGCAATGCAGATATACAGTCCCGACCGAAACGTCAATAGGACGGCTTTATCAGATGCTGATATTCAATGTCGCAGATAGATTCCCCGATATTATTTCAGCGATAAGAGCGGTGTATGATTCCTTTATGAGCGATGAAATTTCCGATTTCAACACAAGCTTCTATTACGGCAACCCCGATTATCTCAAATGGTGCTTCCTTGAAGGAAAGGTACTTGATTACTAGGAGGAATAAAAATGAAAAATATACTTATAATAAATGGTCCTAACCTTAATCTCCTCGGAGAACGTGAGCCGGGTATATACGGCAATGATACCTATGAGAGCCTTTGCTCTGAATTAAAGGAATTTGCCGAAAAGCTCGGTTTTGACAGTTGCGAATGCTTCCAGTCCAATCACGAGGGCGAGATTATTGATAAGATACATTCAGCACGGCTCGATAAATGCGGTATCGTTATCAACGCTGGTGCATATACACATTACAGCTACGCTATCCGTGACGCTATCGAAGCAATTAAGATACCTGTTGTCGAGGTGCATATTTCAAATATCGAAAAGCGTGAGGAATTCCGCCATACCTCTGTTATATCTCCTGTTTGCAGCGGCACGATATTCGGCTTTGGGAAAATGGGTTATTTCCTTGGAATGAGAGCTGTCGAGGAGTATTGCCGATGAATAATATAGAAAAGCTCCGTACAAAGCTGCCTGCTGAAAATTATTGTGCATTGATAACCTCTGATATAAACCGCCGCTATTTCTGTAAAATGAAATCCTCGGCAGGAGTTATCGCAGTTTTCCCCGATACGGCATACCTTATAATAGATTTCAGATACTTTGAAAAAGCCTCCGCCCTTGTCACCGACTGCGAGGTTATTCTTCAGAAAAAGTTTTATGAACAGCTTAAAGACCTGTTGAAAAAGCATAATACGGATAAAATCTATATTGAAGCCGATACTATGACCGTTTCAGAGCTTCTGACATATAAAGAACGCCTTTCCGATTTCAGCTTCGATACAACGGAGCTTTTAAGCAAGGCTATATCCTCTTTAAGAGCGGTAAAAACTCTTGATGAGCTTCAGAAAATGCAAAAGGCTCAGAATATAGCAGAAGAAGCTCTTGAAAATGC
>CAYOAV010000080.1:1465-7170 GCA_964402055.1 uncultured Ruminococcus sp.
GTCTGCATAGGCGAGCCGACTGCGGAAATGCGTGAAATTTATGATATAACCCTCGAAGCACAGAAAAAATGCCTTGATTTTGTAAAGGCGGGCGTTGTATGTAAAGAGCTTGACGCCGCTGCCCGTGACTATATCGCAGAAAAAGGCTATAAGGACGCTTTTGGTCACGGTCTTGGTCATAGCGTCGGACTTGAAATACACGAATCCCCAGCCGCAAATACCCGTGATACAACAGTCCTTGCCGAAAATATGGTTATGACAATTGAACCAGGTATTTATCTCCCCGAAAGGTTCGGTGTGCGTATCGAGGACTGCATTTATATCACCAAAGACGGTTACACTAACTTTGCACACTCACCAAAAAATCTTATTATTTTATAAAAAAGTTATAAAAGTAATAAAAATTACTCAAAAAGGCTTGCAATATGCTAAAGTTTGTAGTAAAATATGTATAAGGCTATTTATGCAAATATGATTTTTATTTATACGGAGGTTTTTTATGATCACAGCAGGCGATTTCAGAAATGGTGTTACCTTTGAGGAGGATGGCAGCGTACTTCAGGTCGTTGAATTTCAGCACGTTAAGCCGGGCAAGGGTGCAGCTTTTGTAAGAACTAAGATCAAAAACGTTATTACAGGCTCTGTAATTGAAAAGAGCTACAACCCTTCCGCAAAATTCCCAACTGCTTTCGTTGAAAGAAAGGATATGCAGTATTCCTATAACGATGGCGATCTTTACCACTTTATGGATCCTGAAACATATGAGGATCTTCCTGTTGCTCCTTCCGAGATCGGCGACAGCTTCAAGTTCGTAAAGGAAGAAATGATCTGTAAGGTTTGCTCCTATAAGGGCAAGGTTTTCGCTGTTGAGCCACCGAACTTTGTTGACCTTCAGGTTACACAGACTGACCCTGGCTTCGCAGGAAATACAGCTACTAACGCTACTAAGCCAGCAACACTTGAAACAGGTGCAGAGGTTAAGGTTCCCCTCTTTATCAACGAGGGCGATATGATCAGAATTGACACAAGAACAGGCGAATATATGGAAAGAGCATAAGCCTTTTCCATTCTTTTCCGCTTAAACTAAAACAAAATTGGAGGTAATCTTTATGAAGCTTGGCGAAAAGGTTTCTTACCTTAAGGGTCTTATGGACGGACTTGAGCTTGACACTTCTACAAAGGAGGGCAAAATTCTTGCTCTTATGGCTGACGTTCTTGAAGATATGTCAGTTTACTTTGATGATGTTCAGGATCAGATCGATGAAATTGTCGAGGTCGTTGATGCTATTGACGAGGATCTTTCCGAAGTAGAGGATTTGCTCTGCGAGGAAGATTGCTGCGATGATTATGACGATTACGATGATGACGATGATTATGATTTTGATGACGGAGAAGAGCTTTATGAAGTATGCTGCCCAACCTGCGGAGATACTATTCAGCTTGGCGAGGCAATGCTTGAAGAGGGCGAAATGACCTGCCCTAACTGCGGCGAGCTTCTTGAGTTCGACTTTGACGATGAAGAAAGCGAATAAAGCTTAGTTTTTTCGCATAATATTTTTTGCAAATCTGTTTCAGGGCGAGGCGAAATTCCTCACCGGCGGTATAGTCCGCTAACTCTGATATAATGTTATGTTAGAGCCGATTCGGTGAAATTCCGAAACCGACGGTATAGTCCGGATGAAAGAAACGACGCAAATACTTCGTGACGCTTTATGCGTGACGTTGCTTTACGTTTATTATAAACGCCCGTGATGTATCTTCACGGGCGTTTTCTGTTGCAGATTGCTCATTTTTCGGGAGGAATCTATATGAAAACAACAAACACAAAAAAGCTTATACAAATTGCAATGCTTGCGGCAGTCGCACTTGTTATATATTATCTGGATTTTCCGATACCTCTGTTACTGCCGCCGTTTATAAAGCTTGATTTTTCAAATGTAGTATGCCTTTTTGCGGGCTTTACAACAGGTCCCATCGGCGGAGTTCTTGTCTGCCTGATTAAAAATGTTATACACGTTGCAATAAAAGGCTTTGGAACAACTATGGGTATAGGTGATATATTCGATTTTGTAACGAGTGCCGCATTTACATTAACTGCAAGCCTTATATATAAGAAAAATCATACCAAAAAGGGTGCATTTATAGGCTGTACAGTCGGAACGATAGTTTTCGCCGTTGTAAGCCTGCCGCTGAATTATTTTATCGTTTACCCTATCTATGCCAAGGCTTTCGGAGGAATGGAAGCAATTATGTCTGCATATCAGAAAATACTCCCATCAGTAGGTAATATTTTCTCCGCATTATGCGTGTTCAATCTGCCATTTACAATAATCAAGGGCATATTGTGTGCCGTTATCACGGTCATATGCTATAAACCATTGATAACAGCATTGCGAAAGGCTCATATCGTTGAATAAATTAAAGCTCATACCATTATCACACGGTATGAGCTTTTTATTACAGTATATTTACAACGTCAATAACCTTTCCGTTTTTAAGATAAACTCTTGGGACTCTCGGCGAAACTGCACATACAATTTCATATCCAATGCTTCCGCAAAGCGAAGCTATATCATCGGCTGTTATCTCTCCCCTGCCGAATACCGTCACCTCCGTGCCAATATCTGCCTCGGGTATGTCTGTGATGTCAACTATAACCTGATCCATACATACCCTGCCAAGTATTTTCGCACGCTTTCCGCATATCATAACCTCTCCCTTGTTGGAAAGCAGCCTTGGATACCCGTCAGCATAGCCAATCGGCAAGGTTGCCGCCCTCATATCACGTTCAGCTGTAAAAGTCCTGCCATAGCTTACGTTGTCGCCCTTGTGAAGCTCCTTTATATAACCGATAACCGTTTTTATCTCCATAACAGGCTCTATACCGTCAGGTATTTCAAGCGATGAATCAGGGGTAAGCCCATAAAGCAGAATTCCGAACCTCGCAAGAGTGCTTCTGCTGTCATAATGAAGCATAGTGCCTGCGCTGTTAAGGCAATGTACCTCTTTAAAGCCGCCTGCCTGCTCCGCTATTGAGAAAAAAAGCTCCTTTTGCATATCTGTATAATCACAACAGCTCTTTTCAAGGCTGTCAGCGGCGGCAAAATGCGTAAATATTCCCTCGGCGATAATATTTTCGAGCGAGCGTATTTCCGCAATCTCCGAAAGGCATTTTTCACGTTCCCTTGCAATAAGACCTATCCTGCCCATACCAGTATCAAGCTTTATATGCACCCTGACAGGCTTTTTTGCCGTCATGGAAAGCTCTCTTGCATATTCAGCGGAAACTGCCGCCTGTATTATGTCATATTCCGCAAGCTCTGCGGCATAATCGGGACAGGTATAGCCAAGAATAAGAATATCACCCTTACAGCCATGCCTGCGAAGACTTATCGCCTCATCAATGTTCGACACGGCAAAAAAATCCACTCCGAGCGATTGATAAAGCTTCATAAGGTTCACATCACCATGACCGTAGCCAAAAGCTTTAAGTACACAGCAGGGACGTGTGTTCTTATCCTTTATAAAGCCTTTAAGTATCTTCAGATTATTCTCGGCAGCTCCAAGATCAATTTCTGCCCATGTTCTTTTATGAAAATTATACATAAAATTACTTGTATGAAATAAGCAATGCTTAGATCATACTCTCCTTTCAAAAAATATTATGTTATACAACAAGTTCTATCGTATCAATCTGATTACCCATACAAAACCGTTATATCTTTTTCTACGTCATAAATAGTCTTGCCATTGAAAATAGCGGCTTCTTCAAAGCATGACAATCTTTCTTCAAGAGTATCACATTTAATTGAAAACAGGTAATCGTGGTCTGGTTCTGTTCCGTCTGTTTCATTCCAATAATCTACTGTAAGAACATACTTGTTATCCTGTTGAAAGCCTTGAATAAAATATGTTGTTTCACCGAGGATAAATTCCAACTCATCACCACAGTATATTTTGTCCATAAAATCTCCTATTGCCATACCATTCATTATATCAACCCCTTAAAATATTTTTTGTATTTTTCATATTCTTCTTTTGTAAGCGGACGAGCTTTTCTGTTTGAAAAATCGTCAGGTTTATATTCGTGAACGTGTAATACTGGTTTGCGGGAAGCATCAATATTCTTTTCAGGGTGATAAGCAATTTCAAAGCGCAAATAATGATTATCATCATACTCACGATACATTCTAAAATCGCCATCCTTATTCAATAGAATATATGAAGAACTATTGTGTGCTTCTTCGGGTAACCCTGCACTTGCTTTTTTATCAAGTTTCTGTAATACCTTCACACCGCCTTCTGATTAATCATCAACCCATTCAATTTCATTTTCAACTTCCCAAAATGTTTTGCCATTCCATATAGGTGCGTTTAAAAAATCTTCTGCTGGATATTGTTTTGAATTGCCTTTCCAAACATATTTCTTTCCGTTTTCTGTCATTTCAAACAGGTCTAATTCCAAAATCCCATTGTCATTCCAACCTTCAAGAAAAAATTTATTTTCTTTGAACTTAAACCATAATTCATCACCGTAATAAATGTGATTAACAAATTCAGAAACATTACCATTTATCAATTTTGGGTACCCCCTTAAAATATTTTTTGTATTTTTCGTATTCCTCTTTCGTGATACGATGCGAGGGGCGAATAGCAAAATTGTCACGTTGTGGATATTCGTGAACATGTAGTATATTTTCTATACGATTTCCATTATTAAGATTCGGTTCAGGATGATATGCAATTTCTTTTACTAGATAATGATTTTTATCATAAAATCGCATTTCATGAAATGTTCCATCATTTTTAAGCTTTATATATGCTATGTTTGAATGTGCTTCTTCAGGCAATCCATGTTTTCCATTAACTCCTTGCAATACTTTCACACCCTCAATCTTTCCGACAGTTTCATAAGAGTATGCAACTGGATTTCCGCTTGCAAATGTTCCTCTTCCGCCCATATCAACGCACCGCCTTTCTTGAAGAAAGATAATCTACGGCTACAATATTACCGTCCATCTCATCAAAAGGCTTGCCATAGCATATGATACAGGAGGGCGAAAGCTTTTCAAGCATTGCGTTATAGTCACGCATAAAAGCAAGCTTGTTTCCCTTGCAGCCTATCATTCCAACCGCAACAACAGCGTTCTGTTCAACTCCGTCAAAGCAAAAGCTATAACTCCTTGTATCGCCCCAGCTTATAGTAGAAACAACTTTTAATCCCTTGCTCTGCCAGTATGCTCCTACCCAACGGCTATGTGCAATGCTTTCAATCTGCCGCCATAGGTTCATATCCGAATATGTAGAATTATCGGGAGTTAAAAGAAAATCATATTGCGAAAATTTGTCAAGTGTTTTTTCAGGATTATTGTATATTCCCGAAAATCTGTAATCATCAACAAAAAAATGAACTCCTCGATGTATGTTGGCTTCATCATCATATTTTTTAGTGTCAGAACAAGCAATAAGTGAAATATTACCTGTGTCAATATTCTGTTTTTTTACAAGTGGAATCTGCCATTTGCCGACAGTGTTAAACTCATTCCGCATAAAAAACACATTTTTGCGCATTTCAAGACTTGTCATAGGACAAAACCTCCTTTCTTATGTCTGTAATTTTAAACAATTATTTTTGTTAAGATTGCAAATTGACAAAGAAAGGTCAAATATGCTATAATAATCAAACACTACTAAGATTGCTTACA
>CAYOAV010000081.1:0-1738 GCA_964402055.1 uncultured Ruminococcus sp.
AGTTCTTCGCAGGGAGGAAAATCCGCCTTAGATGGGTTTGAAAATTCGTTCTTCGTGGAGCTGTCCGTCAGCTTCTCGGAGAACGTTTTTTTATTTTCATTTTTCAAAAGGTCTGTCACAAAAATAAACATCGGGTTATGCGTATCACGTTTTTCACGTCGGATAAGGTTATGCTTTTCAAGCTCGTTGAAAAGCTTTGTCGCTTTGTCCTTGCCGCAGCCTAAAACCTCGCAGGCTTCCTCTCTCGAATAGAATATGAACGGCTCGCCGCATATGAACCGCTCATTCATTTCGGAAAGCTGTCGGCGGTCGGACATCAGGCAATAGAGCAGCTTGGCTTCGGGGGAGATGTTTTTATATTTTTCATTGGTAAAAAGCTCCTTGGGGACTTTGAGAAATTGGTTATTTTTGGGCATTATTGAACCTCCTTTTTTATTAATTGTAGCACAACTAAAAGCTAACATACAATCACATCTTTTTATTGCATTTTTAACAAAGATTTTATGATAAAATTGATGTGATTTTTACGATAATGTGAATATGCCTAAAATATGAGCGTGATATTTATGAAAAAACACCGATAACATCAAATTCAATGTTATCGGTGTTGTGCGTAAAAATTATTAATTGCCAAAAGCTAATTTTTCAATCAGTTCCTTGTCCGTTTCGGAAATTATTTCGCATTTTACTCTTGAATAAAAATTGTTGTTCACGTCCCAAAGTACAGGGATAAAACCATATTCTGCCATCATATCATACATTATTTCAAGACATTCAGTGGAATCGTTATGGACGGCATTCTCAATAAAGCGTTCATCGTCATAAATCGATGTACATTCGCCGACAAAAACCTGTATGCCCTTGTCTGTAAATGCCTCTTTCAGAAGCTCACACTGTGAACGGCTGTAATCAAGCCATTCCTGACCGCCGATTTTGTTCGTCCAGTACATTGCATTGTCAATATAGTGTACGGAAACCATTATTCTGTCGGACGTTTTATCCTCGGGGATAATGAAACGGCTGTCGGTCGTTTTGTCGATGTTAGTCCAGTAGCCCGAAACGATAAGCATTCGGTTTTTATTATTGCCGCCTGTTTTTCTGACGGTATCAACAAAAACCTTGTTCAGCTCGTTCACATAATCGAATTTTTCATCATCGGTGAAGCTGTCGCCCTCACGGACAGTTCCGAGATTTTCATTGTAGCCCTCAAAAATGAGATAATCGGAGAAATTTTTGTAGTGCGTTGCTATCTGCTTCCAGATTTTTCCCATTATTTCAACAGCATCCTCACGGCTGTAATTCTTGATGATATATTCATCGTAATGGTGAACATTGATTACAACGTACATATCCGAACTGCGAGCATATTCTATTATCTCGTCAACACGCTCGAACCAGTATTCATTAATGGTAAATGTGCCGTCCTCAGCCATTTTATTGCCCCAGTAAACAGGTATGCGAACCGTGTCAAAACCAGCTTTTTTCATACCCTCGATAGCTTCCTTGGTGGTCGGGATAGCTCCCCAGCAGGTTTCATAATTGACCGCCCTGTTCTCACCGATAACAGAAGCACCCGAGCATTTTCTGTCAGTTGCCGCCCAGTATGCGTCCATAGTATTGCCGAGGTTTATGCCAAGACCCATATCCTCCGCAAATTCCGCAGAAGTCATTTCCTTACGCATTTTGCCGTCGTCAGAGCCTGTTTCAGCGGCAGAAGCATTCATACAGCCTGTCAGCA
>CAYOAV010000081.1:1838-7160 GCA_964402055.1 uncultured Ruminococcus sp.
TTGCCGTCGTCAGAGCCTGTTTCAGCGGCAGAAGCATTCATACAGCCTGTCAGCAAAATTGAAGCGGACATAATCAATGCCGCAAATAATTTTGTTAGTTTATTCATAATGAACTCCTTATTTTTTCAATATGTAATTCACGATATTTTATCATATTTATTGCATGGGACGGGTTTTCCGTCCCGTGGATAACCTATCTCCTATATTCAAAACAACCTTTCCAGAACCCACGGGCGGGACGACCCCGCCCCTACAGAAAATATTTGTAATTTGCAAAAAACTTTTTATATTCAAAAATCAATCATTGTAGGGGACGGGTTTCCCGTCCCGTGGTACAGAAAATATTTTTACAGATCAATTATTGTAGGAGATGTCCTATCATTTCGTAAAAACAAATTCCTTCAATTCAAATAAACAGCGGTTTTCAAAATAGCAAGCCGTCCAGCCTTCGTATGGAGCTTTTACCTTGAAAAACAGCGAATGCCTGCCTGTAACGCTCTTTACAACAGCGTTCACAATGCCCGAATCACTGCCTATCTCCGCAGTGCCGATAAGCTCGCCATCCTCACCGTCAATCAGAATATCAACCGCACAATTACAGCCGAAGCCGTTTATTTTCATATTCAGCTCCATTGTTTTACTGCCGAAATCCTCGCCGAAATCGAAATATTTATAGCCGATAACTGTTCCATCCGTGATGTTGGTTATGACACGCTCAAAAATGCTCCTCTCCGTAACAAAAGCGTTGCCCTTTAATACGCAGGCGATGTCGGCAGGTGTTATCTCATACGGCGAAAGTGAATTATCAAAGCCGAGGGAAGTCATTTCAACAGTCGGGATAGCTCCGTCAGGGAGAATTTCTATCCTTTCAACACAGCCACGTCTTGACATAATGGAATTATTTGTCATACGATGATAGAAGATGTACCACTGACCTTTTATGCAAACGATTGAGCCGTGATTATTTCCGCCTGGATAATCAACACCGTTGTCAACGATGTAACCACGGTATGTGAACGGACCTGTCGGACTATCCGAAGTCGCATATGCAAGACGACTGCCACACTTCGGGGAGTATATCATATAATATGTGCCGCCAACCTTACGCATAGAAGCCGCTTCAAAAAACAGCTTGTCTTTTTCATCAAAGCCGCCCTCCTCCGTTATTTCGCAGGGGATAAAATGCTCGATTGCGTCATAAGCCTCATACATATTATCGCTGTTGAGCCTTGCAAGGAATGAACGCTCAAAGCCGCAGTAAATATAAGCACTTCCGTCATCGTCCACAAAAACGGACGGATCTATAAACCAGCCGTTGCAGCAAACCTCATCGGGAACGCTGTAAACATAATCGGAAAGATAAGTAAATGGCCCTTCGGGGCGGTCGCTCACAGCAACACAGCCCTTGCGGTTGACAATATAAGCATAAAGATAATATTTTCCGTCCTTTTCGATAACATCTGGAGCAAAAAGACGCTTTTCGTCACTGCTGTCGGGAATATCGGTCGGATAATCACGAGTAGCCTTTACACGGAAAATATCGCCGTGGCAAATCCACTTATTAGGCTCATCAACAGAAGCACTCCAGCATTTGAGTACATAATCGCAAAAAGTATCAGAGCCAGCGGTATCATGCGAGCCATAAACATAAATACGGTCACCGAAAGCTCTCGGCTCACCATCGGGGATATATTCCCATAAAGGAAGATAAGGATTAGGCATATAAAAAGACCTCCGTTTTTTTGTTACTTTAAGTATACAATAAAAAACGGAGGTTTTCAATGACCTATTGAATTAATTTAGCTGACTTTTTGTGCATTTTTCCGCCTGTATCGTTTAGGTATCTCAACAGGAACGTTATAGCCGAGCTGAGCAAGTGCCTTTGGGATAATCCGCATACCGTCTTTAAAAAATTCTTCAATGCGTTTTTCCTTGCGTGTAAAACTGCTGTAATCGGGCGGACATACAAAAGTCCAGTCTGCCCCCGCTCTATCAACTACCAATCGGAAATATTTGTCAATATCCATATCGGAAAATCCAATCTTGCGCAGAAGTATATGATGTTCAACAGCTTCATCTATCTGGCTGACAATAACCTGCTCACCGTCAAAGGATACAAGCACAAGAAGCGGCTCATCCTGCTCCATTGCCGCTATGACATTGCTTTCATCAGGATAGTATATTATATTCATTCGATGTATTCCTCGCTTTTCACCTTATTCGAAATGTTTTTTGTAACCGTTATTACGATTATAATACTAATCTTTAATCAAAGTGTAGACAAAAAATCTGCACAAAAGCCATATATGCGAGCTTTTGTTTGATTTTTTGTACACTTTCAGTTTAAAGATTAGTATAACATATCCTCGCAAAAATTCAATGCACATTTATCACAAAAATTTTATTCTGTAGAGGACGGGTTTCCCGTTCCGTGGTATTGAAAATCGTTCTGAACCCCCTCGGGCGGGGCAACCCCGCCCCTACAATACATATGTTTTTATCATAAAATGAAAAACAGCCGCCATACAATGTATGACGACTGTTTTTTTAGGAAAATTCAGTTTTCAGGAACAACTGTAACTGCACCTGTTGTCTGATTGTAATTAAGCTTATAACCATCATTTGTCAAGTGTAATTTGTTTGAGTCACCTAAAATGGTTTTTATAGTGCCGAGGCTGTAATTCCTGGGGATGGTGGTAAGAGGATCGCCGTTTTTGTCAACTATACAGATGTTAAAGCTTGAATATTTCCCACTTAAATAATCTGTATTTATCTTCTTGCCGCTTGCGATGTTAAGGTACAATTTACCAGTGCTATCACCACTAATAAATTCAAAATTCTTTGCGTCAATACCGTTCGGAATGTTCAGCGTACATGACCTATTAGATTCAATAGTTAGATAATCTGTTTTTAGCTGTGAAGCAGTAAAGGTCGATTCATTTTCGTTGTCGTAGCGAGTTTCAATAGTGATTCCATCTGCTGTAACAGAAGCAAGTGAAACGTCTGTGTTTGAAAATGCAACAGTACATCCCGAGCCGTCAATGCTGTAGCTGACCTGCTTGCCGCTTGTATCAACTGAACATAATGAAGTATTATTAAACCATGTATATCCTGCTGTCAGCTTCAAGGAGCCTGTGAAGGTGATGGAACCCTCTGAAATAGCAATATCATCATACTTTCCCTTATCTGGGAAGGAAAGAGGTCCGTTTGCGTTGAAGCTTCCATTTAAAGTAATCTCATAACTTGAATCAGGCTTATTTGCGGTATTTATAGCGTTAATAGCCTCTGACCAGTCATTATACATTTTATCATACGTTTTTGGATATGGAGTTCCACTTTCGTAAACATATTCAGTAACCTTAAAGAATTCCTTACCATAAAGGCAGATATCGTTGCCGACCTGCTTGAAATAAGGGGTGGCTTCGAAGTTATCCGACTGAAGCTCAAAATAATCATTCGGATTGGAAAGCACCTTGGTTGAAAGTATCTTACTTCCGTAACCTACATCGCCCTTGATGCCCAGCTTGCCGTCAACCCTGAAGCTTTCAGCCTTGCCCTTGTAGGTAAGCGGCGTGCAGGATGCAGAACCAACATAGTAGATATATGCGTCTTCTCCTGCCTTAAGCTCGCTGAAGCTTCCGCTCTTCATATTTTCTGAAACATACACACTTGCATATTCACCGAGAACAAGCTTATTAGTGCTGAATGTGGTGTTGATGCTGAAACTACAATCCTCATCTACCTTAACAGTACCGAAGCCTGAAATATCAACCATAGTTCCATTATAATCATAGTAATGAAGCGTATTCTTAGCTGTTCCTGTGTATTTGTCAAAGGTTGAAAGCATTCCGACATCAACATTTCCCTTTGCACTAAGCGTTAAAGCTTTTGATGTGTAAATGAAGCGTGCGTTCATATCAACATCAGTATTTGCAGTAATTGTTGAAGTGCTGCCGATGTTGATAGCTGCCATATTCTCAATGTTTTCGAAATATGTTTCAACATAAACCTTGTGAGCCTTTTTAGCTTTCGGGAGAGTGAATTTGCTATATTCAACCGTTTCAGCAACGTAGATACGATAATCCATGCTTTCATTGCCGTATTTGTTGATGTAAGCAACAGCTTCTTCAAATGAGGAGTAATATTCAATTGCTTTTCCCCAGTTATTGCTGTTATACTTCTTCTCATAAAGCTCAACAGCATATTCGTTTACAGCCTTGATTGTCTTGGTTTTGCTGTCAAATGAAGCGGAGAGGTTTCCATTTTCAATTGTTATCTTGCCAACGTCAGCGAATTTATTATCCTTTGTGTAAAGAATAGTTCTGCCGCTTGCAAGGTCAAGCTTTTTTAATGAATTATCGTAGGCTGTTATCTCAAGGCTTGGAGCTTCTTCATCATCTTCATCAAGCTTTGAAATGCTTGCGATAGTTACCTTTGGAAGAACACCCTTGGAATTTTCGTAAAGTTCAAATTCTGAACTGCCATAGACATTTGTGATATCAACAGTTGATTTTTCACCATAAACTCCCAGACCTCCGCTGAAATTTGCAATTTTGGACATTGTACCCAAAATAGCAAGTATGCCGCCATTATCAGTTATATAAGCATTAACATCTTCAAAGCCTGAAATACTGTTTGCATAAAGTGCATTTGTAATATAAAGCTTGGATGAACCCTGTCCTGTTATCTTATTGATACAGGGATAGAGTACTCCATTCCTGATATCAACAGCTGAAGTGTCAATTGTCAATTTTACGTCCTTAGCAACAGTAATATCAATATAGTTGCTTGCCATGATTTCACTATCGAATGTCACATCATAAGGAATATTAAGCTTAGTGCCTGTAAACGTGATAGATGAGCCGCTAACAGTAATGCTCTTGACATTCTTATTCTTGGTAGGGAATGCAAAGCTTGTTGAAGCTGTTGCCTTCTTGTTAAGAACAAGCCCATATTCAGAAGCAGTGTCTTCTGTGTTGCCATTGATATAGTCAACAGCTGTTTCGAGGCTCGGGAAGTCTTTAATTGCTTCCCAATTATCTCCTGATTTTTTGCTAAGCGTAACAGCGTCAGCATATTCAGCCTTGATTGACTTGGTTTTGCTGTAGTAATAAGCTGTCATTGGGTAAACGTAAGTGTTATTGGTTTCATTGGTATTGTAACTACCGTTGTCAATTTTTACATTTTCAATATTGGCGAATTTATTATCCTTTGTATAAAGGAGAGTTTCTCCGCCCTTTAGTTTAAGGTTTTTTCCTGATTTATCGCTGGCATTAACGATAAGTCCTGCGTTTTTGTCTACTTTTGCAATTGTCACCTTTG
>CAYOAV010000082.1:0-6956 GCA_964402055.1 uncultured Ruminococcus sp.
TAAACGCACAGAAAACCAAATTGAAAAATTCCCCACTGGGGACGAAAGGATTGATACTATGGCAGAAAATACACAGGATTTACTTGAAAGAATTGCTGCATTGGAAAGACAGGTCAGAGCAATGACAACTGAACAGCAGAGTTTGAAGGAACAAATCAATACTGTAAACCAATTTATTTCTTCAATTACCGAATCTCAGAACTTTGAACAGTCAATGTCAACCATTGAAAGTATGGGAAAGCAGGTGCTTGACTGCGAAAAAGCTGAATTTTGGTGTTATGACAGTGCAGAAAATAAATATTTTTCTAATAATGAAAACCGTGGCGGCAGAGATTGGCAGATTGCTGAAGAAAATATGCGTATTGCCGCTGAAAGCAAAGCACCTCATATATCGAACGATTCTGCGTATATTCCTATTATAAGCAATGACAAGGTTGCAGGAATACTTATTGCAAGTGAAAAAGACGGCATATTTGATAGAGCAAGCCTTGATAAATTTGCTCCAAATGGTCAGATTGCAAATACTATTGATTTATCGCTGAAAAAAGAATTTGAACACCAAGGGCGTATAACCGATGAGCTTACAAGACTGAAAAACAGACAAGGTGCAAAGGAATATGCAGGAAATACTATGGCTCATAATGTTAATGATAATAAGGATATGTGCATTATAATGTGCGATATTGATCATTTTAAGAGCATTAACGATACATACGGTCACGATGCAGGAGATACCGTATTGAAAAATGTTGCAGGGATACTTCAGAGCGGAACAAGGCAAGGTGCCGATTCAACTTTCCGCTGGGGCGGTGAAGAAATGGTTTGCGTTCTGAATTGTGACTATGATCACGCTATGGATATTGCGGAAAGACTGCGAGCTCAGATTGAAAGCACCACACACCTTGTTTATGACAGTGATAAACAGCCTACCAATGTCAATGTAACAATAAGTATGGGTTTACATCAAATTAGTAACGATGTTTCTAAGGAAATTACACAGGAAAATGCCTTTAACTTTTTTGAAACTCAACTCAAATTTGCGGACGAGCTTGCATATAAAGCAAAGGAATCAGGTCGTAATATGGTTGTTGGAGAAAAGGATATTGCTCCAAGTAAGGAAAATTACAGCCTTTATTCTATTGAAATAAATGGTGAGGTAATGAATTTCCGTGATACTGCAACTGATATTGACACGTTGATGAAACGATATGCTGACTGCGATGGATATTATCCTGTATTTACAGAAAACTGCACACGCATTTCTGAAGCTGAATTTGCAGAACTTGAGCAATTTGGCAAACCTCTTCCGTCATTTTGTGCTGAAATAAATATTGACAATAATACTTTGACAGTCTGGAATAATGAAAAAATAGCAAGCACAGAGCTTACTACATCAATTGCAAACATCAAAGAAAATAACACCATAGAGCTTGAATACAGTAATTTTCCGTCTGATGATCTTGACAAACTCAATAAAGCGTATGAAAGCTTTTTGTATAATAATGACATTTTCAATGATACGCATATCGACTTTATGGACAAGCACGAACTGCCGCCAAATCTTGATTATGCTGAAAACAGATTTACTGTATCAGAATACATAAATACCCAGCTTAATGAAAGTAATATTACTGAACCACAACGAGAGTATCTTAAAGAATTGCAAAAGGCTATCAGAGATTATGAAGATCCGCTTTTTACAGAAAAAGTTAATGAAATAGCTCAATGGGCAGATGTTTCCATAGACAAGGCAAAAAATAGGAATGAACAGGAAAGGCAGGATTTAAATGAAAGAATTTAAACGTTATTCTGATGAGCAGATCAGTCAGGCAAACAATGCCGATATTGCGGAATATGCTCAAGCAAATTTCAAATGTGAAAAAGCAGGAAAAGAAATACATATCAGAGGATACGGCGGTTTATATGTAAACCCAAACAATAACACATTTTATCGTCATTCTGAAAACATAGGCGGTAAAGGTTTACTGGAATTCTGCAAAAAGATACTGGATATGTCTTTTCTTGAAGCAATGAATGAGTGTGTCGGAGAAGCGGCAGAAGTAAAACAGTTTTACCCTAAACCTGCTTTGAAAAAAGAAGATAAAGAATTTATTATGCCTGAAAAATCGGCTGATGGGTATAAAAGTATATACGCATATTTTATAAATACAAGAAGCCTGTCGGCGGAAATAGTGAGGGAATTTGCCAACAAGGGACTTATATACCCGACCGTTTCCAAGGGCATAAGCAAGAATACAGGAAAACCGTATCAGAAAACAAATGCGGTTTTTCTTCACAAAAATGAGCAAGGACAACCTTGCGGTGCAGATATTCAAGGGATAGACCAAAATCCTGAATATCGTTTCAAGGGTTGTACAGCTTGTGATAAATCCGATAAAGGATTTGTTTATGATAAAGGAAAACCCGAAAAGATAGATACTGTATACATTTTTGAAGCACCGATAGATCTTATGTCATTTGTTGAGCTTCACCCCGAAATTGAAAATGCTAAATTCGTTGCTTTAAGCGGCTTGAAGCCGTCACTTATAGAACCTTACATAAACAGTAATATGAAGGTGATCTCTTGCGTTGATAATGATACCGCAGGTATAAAGTTTAATAATCGGATATTATTTCAAAAAATGCAGGAAAGTCTTGGTATCGGAGAAAATCTGCAAAGTCATACTGTAAACAATGGAGATATTCCAATCAATTATTGCAGTATGAATATGAATGGAAAGGAAATGGCGTTGTTTCTTTCAAAAGATGATTTTTATGCCGTACAGAAATCAGGAGAAGAAATCCCAAACTCTGTTCTGTCGTGGATAAATCGAAGTAATTTCACTGTAAATCGTGAATGTGCAGAAGCAGGTGTTAAAGATTTCAATGATTTACTTAAAGAACGAAAATTTTGCACAAAGGTTCAGGATATAGCTCAATGGGCTGCTGATGTAACCGAAAAAGCAAACGATCGAATCTCTGAACACTCTATACGGAAGTGTATATGAATGGAAGTGTTGTTATGCAGGTTTATACAAACAAGGGGAAAAGAACTACAAAAGCAATTAATTCCCCTCAATCATTCATAAATGATACCAAACGCCGCCGTGATGGTATCAGAAAAATGATTGAAAACACCGAAATACAGCTTGCCGCATTACGCAGTGCAGAATCTACATTGTCAGCACAGCTTGCGGAATGTTCGCCCAGAATAAATGAAAAGAGGGAAAACAATGGAGAAAATAAATAATAAGACTACGGCTGAAAAGGCAGATAAGCTTGAAACATTAAGGTTAAAGCACGAGAAAGCTACTGTGGCAGTGCAAAAAGCAACTGAAAAAGCAAAGAAAATTCAGGACGAAATCAATGCCGAAGAACAAAAAAGGCGAGATAAGGAAATAAAACAGCTTGACAGCATTTGCAAAAATATGAAAATTGCTCTTGCAGATGTTATAAGTCTTATAAAACTTATTTCTGAAAATGATCTTACTATAAATGATGTTGTGGAGCTTATAGGCACAAAATAAAACAAGGAGAGATTTTTATGCACAATCACGTTATACTCACTGGACGTTTAACAAACTCACCCGAACTAAAGCAAACCCCTTCAGGAATTTCGGTTTGCAGATGTAACATTGCTGTACATCCTAGATACAACAAGAATAGAGAGGAGCAAGAAACTAATTTTTTTGAAATTGAAGCTTGGAGAAATATTGCCGAGTTTATTTCAAGGTATGTGAAAAAAGGTGACCTTATTGATATTACAGGTAGATTAAAAACATCTCGCTGGAAAGATGATAACGGAATAACTCATTACAAAACATTCGTTGTTGTAACAGCTGTTGACTTTTCTCCAACCAATAATCATATTAAGGAAGAACAATCTGAATCAATTACCGATATTGAGCTTGCGGATTTTGAAAGTATTACAGATAATTTATCTGAACCTTTTTAAAATATTTTAAGTTCCCCAGTCCAATCCCCACTGGGGAATAATAACAAATGGAGGAATAATATGTCATACAAAATTATAGGAAATACAGAATATAAATCAATAAACGAAAAAGCATATATTAACGGTACGCAGGAAGATATAATGCGTCTTGCTAGGGAACTTGAAAGGGTGGGTGTAAATTATTCAGGACGTATAAGTGAATATCGTTCTGCAATTACAGTAGAAGCTTCTGATCGTGACAAAGCTATCGGGATTATGAACAACATCGTTCGTAAAAACGAGAATATACCCAATAATTCAGAAAAAGACATCATTGGAAATACTGAGTACAGATATATAGCAAACAAACGATACATAAAGGGTGAAGCAGACGCAATGTTGCGGACAGCTGACCGACTTACGGCTGAAAACATTTCTTTCTCAGGCAAAATAAATGGAAATATGGTTACTCTTACCGTAAGTGGAGATGAAATGCAGGAGCGTGTAAAAAAATATTTCAGCGAAGAAATAAATAGGGAGCAAACTATAAAATCCGTTTATCTTCTTTCTGTTGCTTCTGATGGATATGAGGACGGATATTACATCTCCGAGGTGAACACGAGTACAGGAGAAGAAATATCCCCTTACAGAAGCAGTTATGGTGATATTCCGATGTTTGTTTCTGTAGATGAAGCATTGCGTTATACACAAAATGCAGGTATTGAGTTATCCAATACTGATAATCAATTTGAAGAATGGCGAAATGCTGAAGAAAATAAAGAAAATCAAATTATTTCAGAACAGCTTTATGAGCTTGCAGTACAAGAATTTGAAGCCTTTGAAAATAGTCTTGATACTGTTGAAAAAGTAAAAAAAGCTGCTTATGAATTAGCAGTTAAAAGCGATATTTTATCATACATACGCTCCGATTTATCAAATGACATTGCTGACGCAGATACAAAGGACGCTTGCAGACGTCTTATTTCAAGCGGTTATCCATTAGATACATTTTATCAGGATTGGCTGAAAAATGAATATGATAATCGTATGGAAGCTGTTAAAATGAGTACAGCTGATTCTTTGAGGAAAGAAACTGAGCTTATGCACAAACATATGAAAGAAGAGCAGGCTAACAATACAGAAAAAGCAGATGAACTGTTCACGTCAACAGAGCAATCGGAACAGCTATCTTTTTTCTCAAATTCACTTTCTAAAATCACTGAAAAACAGCCTGAATCTCACGATGACGATTTATTATCCTTTGCAGAACAGGTAGATAAAGTCCTTAATGGCACAGCAAATCGATATAATGACCTCAAAGTTTGCGATACTCCGCAAATTTTACTGGACGTTGGATGTGAGCAGTTGCCTATGCTTTACACACAACAACATCTAAGGAAAGCAATTCAACCTAAAAATCTGACCAAGCATACACACGGTCTTGAAATAACACAAGTCAAAAATTTACCTTTGAATATAGCCAATCCTGTAATGATATTAGATTCAACATCACGAAATGATAGTATTCTTCTTGTTTTATCTCAAATTGATAAAGAAAATTGTCCAATTGTAGTTTCTGTAAAGCCAAATGGAAATGGAAAATACAATCTAGATGTTGTTGACTCCAATTTCATAACAAGTGTATATGGTCGTGAGAATTTTGCAAGCTTTGTTGAAAGAAATATTGAGTTAGACAATATATTATATTGTAACAAAGAAAAAAGCCAAGAACTGTTCCGTGTGCTGCGGCTACAATTCCCGCAGGGCGTAAACAATCTTGACTTTGATACCATTATACACCCAAGCCGCAATATTGTCAAGGGCTCTGACGAAAAAAGCTTTGCAAAACAGGTTGATGCAAGTCTTAATGGCTCTCTGCCGTTTTATACAAGTCTGAAGTTGGGCGATACTCCTGAAATTCTGCTCAAAGTGGGACTTCGACAGTTGCCTATGTTGTATACGCAAAAGCACCTAAAAAAAGCTGTTGCATTGCGTGATGATTACAAGCACACACACGGACTTTCTGTTGAACAAATAAAGAGTATTCCCGAAAAACTGAAAGAACCTATAGTAATTTATGATTCAATCAGCAGAAATGACAGTGTTGTTGTGGTAATAAATGATTTTGACAAAGAAAACAATCCCATTATTGTCAGCATAAAGCCTGACGGAACAGGACGCTATGAAGTAGAAGAAATTGAATCAAATTTTGTGACAAGTATCTATTCTAAAGATAATTTTCAAGAAACACTAAAACGATTGGTAAACGAGGATAAAATTTTATTCTGTGATAAAAGAAAAACACAGGAGATATTTGAAAGATGGGGACTCCAATTGTCCGAATTAACAAACGCTCCTGTGTTTGATACCATTATACACCCAAGCCGCAATATTGTCAAGAGTTCTGAAGAAAAAAGCTTTGCAGAACAGGTTGACGAGGTGCTGTCAGGTAACAGAAATATCTATGATAATTTGAAAGTATGCGATACTCCGCAAATATTGCTTGATGTTGGTTGTGAACAGCTACCTATGTTATATACTCAGCAACATTTAAGGGACGCATTACGACCAAAATCTAAAGATAATTCTCATTGGCACGGACTAACCGTAGAACAAATAAAAAGCATTCCCGAACTGATTAAGAATCCTGCAATACTATTCGATTCACTTTCAAACAATCCCAAAGGCAGTCAAAGTATAATAGCAGTTTTGAATGCTACAGACAACGACAATGCACCTTTGATCGTCAGCATAAAGCCAAATGGCAATGGAATTTATGAATTAGAAAATATCAATTCTAATTTCATAACAAGCATCTACGGTAAAGACAGTAATTTTGAGAACTATATTATTCGTGCTGTTGAATCTGGGAATTTATTATACTGGGATAAAAACAAAAGCCAAGAACTGTTCTCGTGTCAGGGGCTCCAATTGCCCGAGGCGATAAACAATCTTGACTTTGATACCATTATACACCCAAGCCGCAACATTGTCAAGGGTTCTGACGAAAAAATTTCGGAGG
>CAYOAV010000083.1:0-4244 GCA_964402055.1 uncultured Ruminococcus sp.
GACGATTACATACTTATCGCCGCAATCAGCAAGAGCGAAGCCTTCAGCGGAAGAATGACACTTATGGTAATATTCTTTGTAGCAACTCTTGCAATGCTTATAGTTATCGTTACACTCATCAATTCCGTTGTTCAGAAGGTTATAATCAAGGGAATCGAAAACTTTGACGAAAATATGCAGATAATTTCCTCCGGCAACCTTGATATGGAAGTAAACGTAAGAAGCTGCCCCGAGTTCGCTGTGTTAAGCGATGGCATAAATTCAATGCTCGCCAATATAAAGCAGAATATCGCCGAAACTATGGCTCTTAACGAAAAGGAACAGCACGTTATCGCCGAAACTACTGAAATATCCTCCGATATAAGCTCGCAGGCATCGGAAATGCAGGCAGTAGCCGCAAGACTTTCCGAGGGTTCGTCTACACAGGCGGCAACAGTCGAGGAGCTTTCCGCATCGTTCAGCTCTATCACCGAGCAGATTAAAAATAATGCCGATTCCGCTAAAGCCGCAAGCAGAATTTCTGATGAAACCACTAAGAGCGTTGATAGCGGCGTGCAGAAAATTGCCGAAATGCAGAACGCTATGGCGAAAATTGAGGAATCCTCAACAAAAATCGGAAATATCGTTAAAACCATCGATGATATCGCATTCCAAACAAATATCCTCGCCCTTAACGCCGCAGTCGAAGCCGCAAGGGCAGGTCAGCATGGTAAGGGCTTTGCAGTTGTTGCAGATGAAGTAAGAAATCTCGCAAATAAGAGTGCAGAAGCAACCAAGGGCACAGCAAGACTTATCGAAGAAACCAAGCTTGCCGTTGCAAACGGCTCACAGATAGCGAACGAAACAGCTGAACAGCTCCGTTCAATGATGGACGGCATAGAAAAGAGCAACGAAATCATCGACAGCATCGCCGTTACAGCTGATGAACAGGCAGAGGCTTTCCGCCAGATATCGGATAGTATGATGCAGATATCTGTTGTAGTTCAGCAGAATGCATCAATCTCCGCCGAAGCAGAGGAAACAGCCAAAAACCTCGATTCACAGGCACAGCTTCTTAAATCAATCTTCATTAATTGATCCTTCCTATACAAAAATCACCGTACAGCATCTTCACTGTACGGTGATTTTTTACAATATATTTCTTATAAATTCCGTAAGCTCACCAGCCATTTCATTATGCTCGGCAAGCCTTGGATGCCCAGGTGTTGCCGCTCCGTTACGGCTGAACATATTATGGTAAGCCTTTATTCCCATTCCGTTAAGCTCGTCCTTGATTTCCTCAATAGCATTGTCCCAGTCAGCGTCGTGCATAAGAACAGTCGTTGTAAGAACGAATTTCGGCGAGGAATATTTTTCGTTAAGCTCACGAACCATTTTTATATAAGCAGCTTTCCAGAGCCTACGATAATCAGGATCGCCTATGTTGATATCATCACTGTCAGTCCTGCCGTTGTGCTTGTCATTCTGACCGACTGCAATAATCACAACATCAGGAGTATATCCCGAAAAATCCCATTGCGAAATACCGCCCTCGGGGAAGTAGCAAAGCTTGTCATAAACGCTTTCCAGTCCGATATAATCAGGGTGATGGAAATAACCTGTTCCGTCAAAAATCGCAATGCCGCCCTGACAGATATTATGTATCTCTGCACCTAAATTCCTTGCAGTCTGCATAACAAAGCTGTTCCATACATTGTCATATCTGCTGTTGTGATTTTCGGGGTCGCATTTTCCAACATAATCTGCCGCTTCAATGACCTCTCCCGCACATACACTGTCGCCATAAGCCTCGATTTTTAATGTAGGCTTTTTATCAGGTTCAAGCAGATCTCCGTCAAGCTCAAAGCCTTTCAGCGTAAGAAGCTGGTTTGCGGCGTGCTGTTTATAGATGATAACGCTATGCTCCTTGTTTTCAAGACCATCAGCAACGGTTACCTCAATATCCTTGCCATTGTTTTCAGGATAAAGACGAACGCTGTTCGGTTCTCCGTCAATAACTACACCAAGCGAAAGCTCCCCCCAGTATATAACAGAGTTAAGCTTGACCTTCAAAGCTGTTCCCTCGAAACGGAAAGCCGCAGATGAGCCTGCATAAAACATAACAGGTGCATTCTTATCGGAAAAATCAATTCTTCCGCTGTAGCTTATTTTTTTATCGGACGGCATTATGCTGTTCATATTTAAATCCTCCCACAATATTCAAGATGAAAAAAGTATAACATATATTCTCGATATGTTCAAGCAAAATTATATAATTTTTTCAAAAATATACAGAAAATAATCATCTCAATAAAGTATAATTATAGTAAGGAATTTTATGAAAATGCTTAACCAATCTTACCCGAAAAGAAGGGGGCAGATAAATGAAACCTAAATTTTATATAAACCAGCTCGGATATGAGCTTTATGGTCCTAAAACAGCCATTATCACAGGCGTGGGGCAGTCCGAATATTTCAGCCTTGCCGATTGCAATACAGATAAGGTTATGCTTACAGGTCAGCTTTCCGACCCTGTCTATGACGAAGCCTCGGGAGAAAACGCCGCAACAGCCGACTTTTCCTCGTTCAAACTTCCCGGAAGATATTGCATAAAAATAGGCAGAAAGCGTTCATATGAATTTGAAATAAAGGAACGTCCTTATAATTCGCTTAAATCAACGCTTCTGCGTGGCTTTTACTATAACAGATGCGGCGAGGTCAGCGAACGCCTGCCCGATATCATTCCCGAATTTGCCCACCCGAAATGTCATTGCGAGCCTGCGGAGCTTTGCGGCAACAGAGAAAAGCTGATAGATACCTCGGGCGGCTGGCACGATTCGGGAGCTTATGTAAAGGCTGTTCCAAGTGCGTGCATAGCTCTCGGTCATATGCTTTATGCCTATAAAATGTTCCCTGCGGAGTTCACAGACAGGGGAAATATCCCCGATTCACCCGCAGGAATGCCCGATATACTCGCAGAATGCCGTACAGAGCTTGTATGGCTTCTCAAAATGCAGTCGAGAAACGGTGGAGTTTATCATAAGGTTTCCACACCGAATATTAGTATCTTCGGCAGACCCGAAAACGACCACGAACAGCAGCTTGTCGCTCCCGTTTCCTACCAAGCTACCGCCTGCTTCACCGCCGTTGCCGCACTTGCAAGCGGAATATATGAGGAATTTGACAAGGATCTTGCAGACCTGCTCCAGTCAGCAGCCTTCAGCGGCTGGATATGGCTTTCCTCCTGCGATGAGCCTAAGCAGTTTGAAAACCCAATCGAATTTAGGCATACAACAAGCGGCGATGTAAAGCCAAACAGCCTGCTTGATACCCTTTTCTGGACAGTTTGCGAGCTGTATTCACTCTCGGGCGAGGATTCCTTCCGCCGAAAAATACATCAGCTCTATAAAAATGTATGTGCAACGGATTTCACTTGCTTCTGTGCAGGCGGCTTTGGTGCTTTGGCATATATAACCTCCAACCGAACCAAGGATATCGAGGTTGAACGTCATATCCGTCTGCAGTATCGTATAAAAGCGGATAATATTATGGGTCTGTATGAGGAAAACGCATTCCATACCGCCCAAGCTCCCAATGAGTATGCTTATTTCACCAATATAAAGCTCCTTAACCACGCTATGACGCTTATAACAGCTAACATTTTCTTCCATAGCAAGGATTATGTCAATGCCGCCGCAAGCCAGTTTGACTATATCCTAGGGAAAAATCCGCTCGGACAATGCTTCGTCACAGGCATTGGAATAAATCCCGTAAAAAATCCGCATCACAGACTATCAGCATTTTCCGAAACAGACGAACCTGTCCCGGGTCTGGTAGTTATTGGAGTATGTGCCGATGAGGACGCTAAGGATCCATTTGCGAAATGGACTATCCCAAGAGGAACTCCAAGAGCAAAATGCTATTGCGACAATAAGGTATGCTTTTCAACAAATGAAACAGTACTTTTCGCAAATTCCGCAATGCTCTTTGTCACAGCTTTTTTTGATAAGATGTAATATTTTCTCCGCTCTGTATTTTTCGGAGCGGAGATTTTTTTATACAGTTATTGCATTCATAAAAAAAATCTGATATAATGTAGGTATCATAATTCGGAGGAATGTATAATGAAAATAAACAAGAAAATTTCTGCTGTTATTGCCGCAGTGCTTTGTCTGGCAATGCTCGGCGGCTGTTCGGATAATACGGATAATCAGACTGAAACAACAGTATCTGAAACACAAGCAGTTACCGAAGTAGCCGTTGAC
>CAYOAV010000083.1:4344-6869 GCA_964402055.1 uncultured Ruminococcus sp.
GCCGTTGACCCAAGTGTCCCTTTCGACCTTGAGAGCGGCATTACCGATAAAATGTATAACCGTGCATTGCTGAGCGAGGGAAACACCGCAAGACTTGCCGCCGCAATGAAAAAGGCTGAAAACGGCGAAAGCATCACAGTTGCAGCCATCGGCGGCTCTATCACCCAAGGCACTGCCGCTTCACCGAATGAAAACTGCTATGCTTCTCTTTTCTTCAAATGGTGGAGCGAAAAATTCCCTGAATGTACAGTTAATACCGTAAATGCAGGAATCGGCGGCACTGATTCCTACCTCGGAGTTCACCGTGCAGATGAACAGGTGCTTGCTTATGCCCCTGATGTTATCGTTGTAGAATTTTCCGTAAATGACACAGATAAGACTATGAATAAATATTCCTATGACAGCCTTGTGCGTAAGTTCCTCTCCGCTGAAAATAATCCTGCCGTAATACTACTTTTCACAACGCAGGAGGACGGAACAAGCCTTCAGGACGTTCATAAGGAAATCGGTACAGCCTACGGCCTGCCTATGATAAGCTACCGTGAAGCTGTCTATCCCGAGGTTGCCGCTGGTACTATCAACTGGTCAGATATATCTCCCGATAATATCCACCCGAATAATGTCGGACACAGCATTATCGGTCAGCTTCTTTCACGCTATCTCGATGATGTATATTCCTCCGATAATACAGAGGAAGTCACAGCGTTTGATACAGAAAGCTATACCAACGATTATTATAAAAATGCAAAGCTTGTAAATGCTTCTCAAATGGAATATACCGCCGAGGGCTTTGAAGTCGGTCAGAACACCGTTTATTCACAGTTCCCCGATAACTGGATAACATCAGACGGCGGAACTCTCTCCTTTGAAACGGAATGCCAGAACCTCGGTATTCTTTTCCTGAAAACCACGGACGGAAAGAGCGGTACATACGAGGTTTATGTTGATGGAGAACGCAAGGGCAAGCTTGAAGGCGATTTTTCAGGCGGCTGGGGCAATTATGCATTCCCTAAACAGGTTCTTCTTGCCAAAGATACCGCTAAGCATACAGTCGAAATAAAGCCTGCCGAGGGTTCAGAGGACAAGGGACTTACAATTCTTGCTATTATGGAAAGCTGATTATGGAGGATAATAAAATGAATATTAAAGATTCCGAGCTTATAAAGCTCTATGGTGAAAATGCACTTGAAAGACAAAAAGCACGCTACAAAGCCGCAGAAGAAAGCTTCATTAAGGAATTTGGAGTAAAAGAAGGTATAAGAGTTTTCTCTGCACCAGGCAGAACGGAAGTAAGCGGCAATCATACCGACCATAACAACGGAAAGGTTCTTGCGGCTGCTGTCGATCTCGATATTATCGCTTATACAGTTCCTACCGACGATGGAATTATCACAATAAAATCAGAGGGTTACCCGATTTTCAGCATTGATACAAGGGATCTCGAAGTAAAAGCTGACGAAAAGGACTCAACTCCTGCCCTTGTAAGAGGCGTTGCGGCAGGCTTTGAAAAAAATAACCTAAAAATCGGCGGCTTTAAAGCATATATGACCTCCGATGTTATGAAAGGAAGCGGAGTTTCCTCATCTGCGGCATTTGAAGTTCTTGTCGCAAGTATTCTGTCGGGGCTTTATAACGATAACGCCGTAAGTGCTGTAAAAGCGGCACAAATCTCACAATTCGCAGAAAATGAGTATTTCGGTAAGCCAAGCGGACTTCTCGATCAGATGGCGGCTTCGGTAGGCGGCTTTGTCTATGTCGATTTCAAAAAAACACAGTACCCTATCATTATGCCGATAGAATTTAATATCAACAGCTATGGATATACACTCTGCATCGTCGATACAAAGGGCAGTCACGCTGATCTTACACCCGAATATTCCGCTATCCCTACGGAAATGAAAGCAGTGGCAAAGGCTCTCGGAAAAACAGTCCTCCGTGAAACAGACGAGGAAGAATTTTTCTCGAATATCGCTAAGCTTCGTGAAAAATGTGGTGATAGAGCAGTACTCCGTGCGGCTCATTTCTTTGACGAAAATAAGCGTGTCGAAACAGCCGCAGACGCTCTTAAAAACAGCGACATAAATTCATTCCTCACAGTGATAAAAGCCAGCGGAAACAGCTCCTATAAATATCTCCAGAATGTCTATGCCAATAAAAACCCCGAAGAGCAGGGAGTTGCCCTCGGACTTTATATAGCAGAACGTGTGCTTGGCGAAAAGGGAGCATCAAGAGTACACGGCGGCGGTTTTGCAGGAACTATCCAGGCATTTGTACCGAATGAACTGCTTGACGAATTTGTAAAAGCAGAAAATTCCGTTTTCGGCGAAGGCTCATGCCATAAGCTCTTTATACGTCCCGTGGGGGGAACGGAAATTAATGCGTGATTATCCATGCCCTATTTTCAAAAACAATGAAAATGGGGCTTTTCGGTAATTGTTTATTATAGTGACATTTAAACTTAATTCGTCATTGATGATATAGTTAAAATTACGAAAGGCGATGAACAACAATGGCAAAAAAAGAAG
>CAYOAV010000084.1:0-6732 GCA_964402055.1 uncultured Ruminococcus sp.
TTGTCAGAGCGGTTACTCTTTTGCTTTCCTTTTTCATGCTTTTTTCCTCCTGAGTATTTCTACTTTGGTAATACTGTAAAATTGTTGTATGTTATTGTTTGTTTTTGATAATACCTAATACCACCATAATTCCTTCCAATAACATAGACAACGAAATCGGGACAACAAATAAATCCAACTTTAATATTAAGAATATAAGCAGTAATATTATTTCTGCCAGCCAGATGAATACTGTACGTTTTTTGAAAACTGTTTTTTCCACACTGTCTAACGGCTTGTTTTTATCTTCGATCGGAGCTGCGCTTAGAATAACTATGCTTGAAACTGCAACAACAATAATGCAAATAAAATAAGGGATTTTTACAAATTTCATTACCGAAAGAGCAATTATCGTAATTGCGACCGAACATAAATAACATCTTAACGAGGTTTTAGCGTGAAATCCTCCTGCATAAATTCTCAGCGGTATGTATGCAAACATAAAAATAAGGATTTCCGATATCATACCATACAAAACACCTATTATAACAGTTGTCATAATATTTAGTACGATGCTGCAAATTTGCTCAACACCATATTGATATAACTCTTTATCTTCTTCCTGAATCACAGACGTCATAATAAACAGATTGGTGACCATATTAGAGAAACGTGCAAACATTATAACTTCTGCAGATTGGTTATTATAATGTACACCGGTAAGTTGTAAACATTCTTAAAGATATTTTTCATTCACTGCCCCTCCGTTTCTATATATTTTTCGGTGTTTTTAGTATATCACATTGGTTAAGGATGCGCAAAATGATGCAGTGAATTATTGACTCTTTTGCAGGGAACCAATATTTTCTCATAAAAATGAAAACTTAGTGCGATATATATAGCTATGGTCGCATTTTATCAATTACAATTTTTATATGCTAATAACATGCTTTAACAAACAAATGAATCCCCCAAAAAATTTGAGGGATTCGAGGAAAATTATAAAACATACAAAGAATAATTATAATCGTCTTATTTACGATTGTTCAACAGAATAATATCCCCTGTATATATAACTTCTTGCAAAAGAGTCAATGGACGTTGATGTAGCATACGAAGATACAGTTTGGTAAGCACTATTGGTTGGCGAAGTGTGCGCTGCAATTTTTACATTTGATTTTGTTCTTGAACCCGCAGTTCCTGTCACCTCAGTTACAAACATTGCATGATCTAATGTGCTTTCAGCTGGGGCACCATCCCAATCAACAGAAAGGACATTTCCAACTTCCGCATTTTGAATGCCTTTACTGTACATAGTATTTCCAAATGGTCCTTCAGAAGTTGTTTTGCTTACACGCATAAGTTTAGCAAAGCCTTTAACATTGTCCCATGGCCAATTTAAATAATAGTCGCTATAATATGTAGTACATTGATTCCTACACCAAACATTAAATGCATCTGAACCAACTCTTGATGTTGACACAGCAGGAAGAGATGTTGTACTTGTTCCACTTCCACCTAATCCAGCCCAAACGCATTGTGACGAGAAGTTCTGGCAATCATTACCTTCAGTAAAACCGAATACTGTATTAGAAGTGTCAGAATAATGATTCTTTGCATACTCAACAGCTTTAGAAGTGTCATAAGTCCATTGATATAGGGTTGTGGCAGTAGTCTCAATATCATATTCTTTTTCATCCATTAAATCATCTGATTCTGCAGGAATAGAATATGATGCATCCAATAATTGTTGTTTTACATCAATAGAGGCATAATCAAAAGAATCATTAGTTTCCCAAGGATCATTTGTTGTTATACCAATAATCTCCCAACTATTATTTATGTTTGAAAGTGTGAAAGTATATTCCCGTCGTCTAAAACTTTCGTCGCTAAAACCATCTGTGATAAAGTACGTATAAGATTCTACCACCGCAGCAGTCGCAATGTTGCCGTTAATAGTTATAGTTGAAGAATCGAATTCAATGTTATCGCTTGTTATAGTCCATCCCATCTCATCATAAAGAGCAGAAAGATAATCATACTCAGATTGTCTAAACTGTAATTGTTGAGACAATTGGGAATTGTCTGAAATACTTGATGTAAACACCTTACTTGAATATGCTTCAGGTTTGCGGACATAAGCTCTCGACGAAGCAATAAATGCTTTACAAATATTATCGATTTGTGCAGTGTCATCTATCCCTCTTGCCATATTTATGCGCATATTTTGATAATCAGCTTGCGACAATGTTAAAGTGTCAAAACTGTTTGGCATAGATTTAATACCAACAGAAATATACTCATTGTCATCACAAATTGCATTTGAAACTATTCCACTTCCTGAAAGTAATGAAACTGCGGTTAAAATAGAAATAATTTGCTTTTTCATTTTTAATTTCCTCCTATTTTGGAATATTAGTAATATGTGGACTGGCAATATCTATAATCTCCCAATCTTCTGAAGAATCATCTTTAATCAAATAAAAGTATTGTTCTGTATATCCATCATCAATGAATGTCTTTGAGTGATCATACTCTATGTAGTATATCGTTTTTATGGCTATCAAATCATCCAATACCTCATTAGACCACCTTCTTTCTTTAGCTAATTCACTTTCTTTGTAAGTATTGATAATTCTTTCAGATTCGTTTGGGTCGATCTCTATGCTAATAATTTCAAAATCAAGAGTATATTCCTTGCTGGCAATATTATTTAATTCAGACTTTACTACACTTATTGCGTTAGAATTACTTATTTGACCTTTAGAAACAAGTATTCCAAATTTGCATAATAACACACATGCAATTATCACAGCTATAACTATAAAAAAAAAGTTTTTAAATAACTTTTTTAGGTTATATCTGAATTTATACATATAAATCACCTTATTAACCACCAAAAATATTCTTTATACCATAAAATAATTATACTGCATTTCTTGACATTGTGCGAAATGATGTAGTAAACTATGAACTATTATGCAGTGAATTAAAATTTTTTAGAAAATGTACTATAAAACAAATTTTGAAATTGACATAAAGTAATATTCTCGGTGATAAAGCCTATGGTACAGAAAGAACCAAGAACTTACATTACTGAACAAAATACACCATTCCACCAAGAGAAAATAACCCTGACTCCGTGGTATTATGATTATTGGCCGTACAGACCCTTTGACGGGTACCATCTATCAGTTGTGCGGTCATACAATGAATGCCTTAACCTGTTTATGATCGGATAAGCTTACAATGATGATACATCTATCCAATTTTGCTTTTATATTACCCTATCAATGATTTCTTAATTCGTCAATACTTTTGACACAACCTGCGAGTTTTAGGCACGAAAATAAAAAGGTGCAGCAACTGCACCTTCTTAACAAGTAACAAAATATGAACTTCATTTGCAAATACAACTTCAAAACATACCCAAATATATTCACTATCTTATCAGCAATACATCATAAAACATGAACATAACTGTCCATTTCTAATAATTAATACATATTCCAATTCGGTTCATATCCATAATCCTCAATCAGTTCTGTTCCTGTAAGTTGAATTGAATCATTAATATAAGTAAAATAGTAGCGCATTTTTTTAGCAGGAGTGAGATAAACATAATCCGCAAAATAGACCATATCAATATAGCTGTCAGTTTGCTCGGTTATTACAGCATAAACTGTCGTCATGTCCCATACTTTCCATAATCGGTCACCACCCAATCCTATAAAATTTTTGTCCCACGAATAATCGGTTATTCCCAAATATTTAGAAATAATAGTATTTACATCCTCTTTACTGTAATAAATATCTCCATACTCATTGATGATTTGCGGCGTAACTTCATCCGCAATGCGAACAAATGCCCTAATTCCATCTACAAAAGCCACGTCATTCATGTTAAAACAATATTTGCTTATGTCGTTTACTGTTTCAAAACAGTTAAATGAATATGAGAATACATACCCTAATTGAGCAGCTTCGTTCTCTGAATTTTCTGAATAAATTCTCACATCCGAATAAATGTCACGCAAAAAATACATACAATTGTTTAAATTATCTCCGTAGAGCATAATTTTCCACTGTGACCGTCCCAGTTGAAAACACATATTGTTGCTTTTTGACACGCCTATCTCAATATTAAAAACAGCCGTTTTACAACAATACAGCTCGTGTTCTTCCGTCACTGAAAAATCAAGAATTTCATAATCAGTAAAATCAACATTATTTAAATAGCCATCATAGCTATATATGTATTGCTGCAAAGTATCTGCATCTTTTTGTATAAACGAGTTCATCATTTCATCAAGTCTCATTACCGCCAGTTCTTCCAAAGTAATATTGCTATCTGTACCGGTTTCCGTATCATTAGAGGATTTTTCCAAGGTTTTGGCAGTTTCAGTAATACTTGAAATATTTATACTGGTTGACATACTTGTTAAAGATTCGGATTTGTATTTGATAACACCGCCATTATAATCGTTGAACGCACTATTAGCATTATTTTCAACAGCATCATTATTTTGAATTGAACATGAACAAAGCATGCATAAAAACAAAGCACAAGCGATCTTCACTTTTTTCATAACATAAGCCTTTCTGTTTTACAAAAACATAAAGGTCACCTCTAAAAACCACCGGCTAAAGCCTTAGCACCTCATCCGCTTGCAATTTTTTCGTCATCTTGCACATAAATTTCTTGACATACGATAATATGTCAAGAAATTTCTATACAATCTGACGAAAAATCTGACTGCGCATCTAAGGCACTATGGTTTTTAGAGGTGACCTAAAGTAATATTTTTAATTAGGGCAGAAAATAATATATTATGCCTATGATAATATTTTTTCTGCCCTGATTTTTATTGTTTTACTTTTATTTTGTGTTTTTTAAAATGTTTTTATCATACTCTAAACAATCATCACAAGGTGAATCACCATAGCCATCATTATTTGTATCTTTGCCGGTACAAATATCTTGAATTTTAAAAGGAATGTTCATAAACATACTTTTACACCTTTATATAAAGATTATGAAATTCATTCATAGGCAAACCCGTTCGTTACAAACATAACTGTTCTGTAATGAACGGGTTTATTAATAGCATAACAGGTATGATTTTCAATGCCATTATGTAATAATTTACTTTGATTCTAAATAATCATCTCTAGTCCATTGCACTTCTATTGGATAAGCGTTTATCAATTCGCACTCTTCTATTTTATTTTTAGTGCGATTAAATATCTCATCCATTTCTGCAATTGTTTCATCTGAACAATCTGTATTTTGGTATGTTAAAACATTAACTTCACAAGGAAGAATATTCTTATCTATTTGATAATACGCTATTATTTCTATTCCAACTGCGGATGTGATATCTTTTATTGAATATATTTTTTCTGTACAATAGAAAATCGTTTCATCATATTTATATATTTTTATTTTAGGCTGTATTTCATTTATCCAATGTCCCCAATAATACATTTCGCCAGTTTTAACCAATTTATTATTTACAAAATAATAAATTGTATACATCACCCCTATAGGAGTATCAACCGAAAAAACGACCTCGTCTATTCCATCTAGATTTAAATCAATAAACATACCACCCATTATATCCGGATTTTGCTTAATTGCTACTTTTATAGCTTCATGAAATGAATCTAATGAATTTTCCGAAATTGTTGTTTCTACATATGGCATGACAGAATTTAAAACATTATCGTTTTTTTCTATAACAGTAGTTATAGCATCTGTCGTATCTATAGATACAACAGATGTCACAATATCACCATTACCTTCCATATTCATATCTACTGATGTTGAAGTGATATCACTATTATTAAAATCATTTGAACAGCCAGCTACCCAAAATGATATAATAAATACTATAAATAACGCAGTAAACTTTTTCATTATAGTTGCTTTAACCTTTCATCAATTTCATTCGCACTAACCATGCATTGAGTACAATTAGAATCATTGCATGAATGACACAATTCTTCAGGGAAATTCATAATTGCAGCATACTGTTTTATGTCTATTTTGTCTGTCGAGAATTCTTCTCTATCCGACCACTTTATTGTTTTATTAAACAGCAATGGATTTATCGTTGTTCCAAACGATGTAAAACGTGTACCGACATAATCATCAATATCGCCCTCATTACCTCTCGCTATATCACAAACAATAAAATCCAAATGATCTCCAAATGAATAACCAGTATTACCGACTTTACCTATCTGTGTATTGGCTGATATTATTTCATCACCAGTTTTAACATCAACCTGATTTAAATGGTTGTATTTAGTTAATATAATTCGACCATTAATAACCGATAATATTTCTACAGTATTTCCCCAAGTACTAGCATTCCCTGCATAAGTTACTATTCCAGGAACTGAAGCATATACGGGTGTATTATTAGGTGCAACAATGTCTATAGCACAGTGTGCCTTTCCATTTCTTTCTTCACATTCATATTCAGTAAAAGAACTTGATACATTTGTAGCTTTACTGCCATCTGAAAATTTTACCGGCCATTCAAATATGATATCCTTACATAAAGGATTATTATCATAGACAAAATTTCTCACATCGTCCTGTCCAGTATATTTAGTAATTAATGCATTTGCTATGCAATCTAACAACCCATCCCCATCACTATCAGCTTTGGTAGGATCAGAATTAATTGGAAGAATACGCCAATCGTCTTTATCTATAACGCCTGCAGCAGTAGCATATCTCAT